>NZ_QTXM01000003.1:0-335263 GCF_003461645.1 Alistipes sp. AF14-19 | reverse complement strand
CACAACCTTTCATTTGTCATTTTACTAACTTTTTAATTCAACCAACGGGTATCATAAATATAATTGTTCCATACCCACCGATGATTCCGATCCTGCCGCCCCGGTTCATAGTGCGCTTTTGTCACCTCTACGGCCTGTTTTATCTTTTCGAGGTAGTTCTTATTGTTGTATGCCATAATACACGAAATTTAGCGGGTTTAAAGGCCCTTTAAACGGATGCGCTGACAATCGCGCCGATGCCCTTGCCGCGGATCGGTAATGCTACGAACCGTTTGTCGAAACCTACGATCGTCACACGCTCTTTGGGGTCGTTCTCCGTGGCGTACATGTGAATATCTCCGTCGGCTTTCATCACCTCCTTTGCGTAGAACGCGAACGAGGCGAACCTGTCTCCCTCGGCCGCTGCCGCTCCGAATGCGACCTTTTTCAGCACGCCGTCCATCATGCGGTACGTCGGCATGCGCGAGAAAGCGTAACAGCCGAACCCGGCGAATTTCAGCGGCTCGCCGTCTTTGATGCTCGTCAGATCCTTGAAGAGTTTGAGGTCTTCGAGCAGCAGGTCGGAAACGTGCTTCGGATGCAACACGAGATAACGTTCATCGAGCGGTACGTCCACATCGTCGAAACGCTCTTTCAGCGCGAGGATGTCCGCAAACCGCAACCGCTTGCGGCCCGTGATGCTTTCGCCCGTCGTGATAATTACGGGAGTGTTTTCGGTATCTTCCGCCGGGGCATAAGCGTGCGCGGCTTTCGTCGCCACACTTGCCCGGAGCGTCGAACGGTGCTGGCCGATAACGCTTTCGAGTTTGTCGTAGCTGTACTCCAGCGCTTCGGGGCGGCGGACGATGGTGTTTTCGGTCTCGAACTTGTCGAGCCGGATTTCGTTGTCCTCGTCATCACGCCCGATCACCGAGATAGGATAGGTCGTATTATTGACCAAAACCTTCGGGTCGATACCCGCCGACGCGATGTGCAGGCGGTTGTGATCCACGAACTGCGAATAGTCCGTCGCCTTTTGCAGGAAACGGTCGTCGGGGTAGAAACCCTCTTTTACCTGGTCTATCCAGACCTCTCTGTTTAATGCCATAAATATTGTATTTGTAATTGATTGTTCGTTACTTGTTTTTACGTTCGCGGGCAAGCAACCGCTCGTATTGGTCGGGATGTTGTGCCAGATACTCGGGGTTATGTTTGCGGTAATAGGCCAGGTTATGATACGGTTCCTGTTCTTCCCCGTATTCTTTCTCCCGCAGGCGGGCGTATAACTCCGGATCATCGCTCAATGCCTGCGGATCGTATTTGCGGTATTCTTTCAGTCCCCAGTTGGCCCGGTTGGTCATGTCGTTGCGGTTCGGGCCGAAGAAAGCCGCAAACGACACCTTTTCGGGCATGACTTCGAGGACCTCCTTCAGAGCCTTGACACCCAACTGTTTGCCGATATGCTCGAATACACACGGTCAGGCATACCGAATTTACCGAGGTTGACGGCTTGTTTCAACTCTTTGTCTATATCCACCGCCGCGGCCTGCTCCTTGTCCTGCATGAACTTGCGGAATGCCGATTTGTCGGTCCGTGCCATGTGTTTCAGGAGCATGAGCTGCGACGATTCGACATACCCCAGCCGCAGGGCCTTTTCCGTGTCGGGTTCCGCCGGGCCTGCATTACCGGATAGGGCTGTTACGGTTTCTATGATCTCCCCATCCGTCGCTGTTGCAGGCAGTTTCAGCACCTCGATCAGTTGCGTACGCAGGTCTTTGTCCCCGTCTGCCGATTCTTTAAGGCTCAATACGATAAGCCCCCTTTTGTCGAACAGTTTGACGGCGTTCCGATTGGACGGGATATCGACGATCGACACCTCGGTCAGTTCGCAGTCCGTTACGGTGTCTACGCCGTCGATCCTCTCGTAATTGAGAACAGACAGGCCGATAGACGCCGAGCGCAGAAAGCCGCCGTCTACACGCTCTTTAACCTCTTTTCCGAGCGGGTTATTTTCGTCGAATACGGCGTCGGCAATCAATTGCGAACCCTCGGTCCGGATGTTGTCCCAGCGGCCTATAACGCCTTTTTCCCGTGCGTGCATGTAGAGCATCACGGGATTCTTTTTAAAACGTTCCGTGCGGATGCCCTTTGTCTGAATAACAAAGCCGTCCGCATTGACGCTTTCGTCGGAGATGATAAATGTGTATGTCATGTAAAAGTATTTGGATAGCACAAATATCCTTCATATATGCGCCATGGCAAAAAATTGTTTATAACCTATATACAAATTATTTTCAACCCTTGGCAATCCGATTTTTTGATAAACTTTGTATTTTATTCCGTCTCTTTTACTATATTTGCATATCCTAAATCTTATAAGTCATGCCTTTTGCAAAAACAAATCACAGAATTATAGCCACTTATGGTGTGGGTAGTGGAAACGCCCCAGCGCTTTCTTATAAGAGCGTAGGACACCTTAGAGTGGCTTTTTTTCATTTCCTAAATCTTATAAGCTATGTTTACCTATCAACGAGATGCCGCACAAGTTGCGCAGTTTGCTAATCAGTACAATTTCGACGAACTGGTCGCATGTCTAACCGACTACCTCGATCCGAAAGCGGCCGCTAAACATTTAAAACTGATTTATTTCACACTTACAGAGTATATTTTGAGCGACACTGAAAATATGGGCCGTTCGGATGTCGCGGAAGCTATGGTTACTCTGCGGTGGTTGCACGAAGCGATAGAAACAATGACAAATGGCGATGACCGTGCTATTAAAATTGTTCCTTACCATATTCCCGTTGTAAAATGGTGTGACTAACCCCAATTTATTGCAAGTATAACGAACTTGCAATGACATTCCAAACAAAGACCCTTTAAACCGAGTTTAAAGGGTCTTTTATTTTTGCCACTTTTTTGTCGATATTTCAAGGCTGAACTTTGAAATTTCCTGTTTTTGGACTGGAATTTTCGAAATGCCCGATATAGTTCCGCCCCACCGTGATGAACGGAGCGGAAAGCGTTCCGGCGCTTTTGACCGCAAAGATGCCGGCTGGCGCTCGAACGAGTGCGGCGCGGACGGGCAGTACCGGAGTACGTCCCATTCGCGCCGCACGAGAGCAAGAGCAAAAACGCCCTCTAAAATCGGGAATTAATCCTCTACGGGAATATCCTTGTTGACATTCTTCGAACCTACGAGCGCATAGAAGAGCATGTAGGCCAGACCGGCGATGATCACCCAGTAGCTCGACAGGTAGTTGGAGATGTCGGCCACATAGCCCTGGATCAGCGGAAGGATACCGCCGCCGCAAACCATCACCATGAAGATACCCGAGCCCATGGAGGTGTATTTGCCGAGTCCCTCGACGGCGAGGTTGAAGATGCCGCCCCACATCACCGACGTGCAGAGACCGCACAGCGTGAGGAACATGACGCCGATGGGAACCTCGATCATGGCGAAGCCCGTACCCGTGAACACCGGCATGCGGCCCATCGTGTCGATCGGAGCGAAGATGCCCAGCAGCACGAAGACCAGCGCCACGACGGAAACCGCCGTCAGCTGCGCCTTACTCGAGACCTTGCCGCCGATGACGCCGCCGATCAGACGGCCGCACATCATCAGGAACCAGTAAGTGCCCACGAGCGAACCGGCCGCAGCAGCAGCCATTCCGATACCGGGGGTCGCCGCGTCGGGCGTGGAGGTCAGGAACAGGTTCATAAAGTTGGGAATGCCCACCTCGACACCTACATAGATAAAGATGGCCACCGTACCCAGCACGAAGTGACGGAACGACATGGCGCTGTGCTTGTCCTTCTTCTCGCTCTTGGCGTCCTGGATCGCGAAGGGTTCGGGAATGCGGACCGCCGCCAGCACGAAGAACACCACGGCGAAGATGCCCATGGCGATCCACAGCGCGGGAGCCGCGTCGCTGATCGTCGCATTGGCCGCGTTACCCATCAGGTAACCCACGAGGATCGGAACGATGGTCGCCGAAATCGAATTGAGCGAGCCGCCGAACTGGATCAGCTGGTTACCCTTCTTGCCGCCGCCGCCCAGCGTGTTGAGCATCGGGTTCACGACCGTGTTCAGCATACACATCGAGAAGCCCGAAACGAAAGCGCCGATCAGATAGACCGGGAAGCTGCCCGCAACGCCCGAAAGGTACTGGATGCCCACGCCGACGAAACCGACGGCCACGGCGGCAAGCGCCGTCTTCTTATAGCCGATGCGCTTGAGCATCATGCCCGCCGGAATGCCCATCACGGCATAGGCGATGAAGTTGGCGAAGTTGCCCAGCTGGGACATCCAGTTCGCCACGGCGAACTGATTCTTCACGATGACGCCCAGCGGATTCGAAAGTCCCGTCACGAAGGAGATCATTGCAAAGAGCAAGAACATCATGACGATGGGCAAGGTGTAATTTTTCTTTTGTTCCATAAAATCTATCAATGTTTAGGTTAATAAGTTTCGGGGGGGGGTCATCGGTCCCGTTCGGCGATGTAGGCGCAGAGGTTGACCAGCGCCGAACGGTATTCGGAATCGGGATAGTCGGAGAGCATCTCCACGGCGCGGGCGATGTAGCCCTGCATCACCTCGGCGGCGAAAGAGAGGCCGCCCTCGTTCTCGACCGTGGAGCGCAGGTACTCGACCTCCTCGTCGCTCTCGTGACAGCGGGAGAGCCGTTCGAGCAGCTCCCTGCGGCGGGAATCCGAAGCGCGGTCGAGCACAGACAGCAGCGGCAGGGTGATTTTCCCTTCGCGCAGGTCGTTGTTGGCGGGTTTGCCCGTGTGGGCCGTCGGGGTATAGTCGAGAATGTCGTCCTGAATCTGGAAGGCCATGCCCACGGCTTCGCCGAAACGCCGCATCGTGGCCACCCGGTCGCGCGTGGCGCCCACGGCCAGCGCCCCGGCCGACGCGCTGACGCCCAGAAGGCTCGCGGTTTTCTTATAGATGATGTCAAGATAGGCCTGGCGGGTCATCGTGCTGTTGGCGGCGCACTCGTCCTGCAGGACCTCGCCCTCGCACAGCGCGGCCATCGACCCGCAGACGTGCGTAACGAGGTCGAACTGCCCGCTCTGCAAGCCTATGTTCATGTTTTTGGCAAGGATGTAATCACCCAGGATCACGGCTTTGTGCGACTGCCAGCGGGCGTTGGCCGAAGGCTTGCCGCGGCGCATGTCGGCCTCGTCGATCACGTCGTCGTGGATCAGCGACGCGACGTGGATCATTTCGACCAGCATGGCGGCCAGACAGGCCCTGCGGCCCGCGGCAGCCCCTTTTACCGGGGCGTTCATCGCCGCCGAAAGCATGACGAGCATGGGACGGATGCCTTTGCCGCGCGCCGAAAGGGCGTAACGCAGCATATCGGAGAGCAGCTCCCCCTCGGCCGTGAACTGGCGGTCTACGAATTCGTCGAGGGCCTCCAGTTCCGCAGTCACGGGTTTGCGGATGTCATCGAGTGTAATCATATCCGCAAAGATAGTCATTTTTCGCAATGAAGACACGGACTGTCAATGTTTTTTCGTACCTTTGGCAATCGGTTAAGACACGCTGGAATGGATTTTTCGAACACTATAAGATCAAAACTGCTGCCGGCCCTGGCGGCCTTCGCACTCTTTTTCGTGGTGAGCGCCGCCTATTTCGCCCCGCAGTTCCGGGGCGAAGCGCTGCCCCAGCACGACGTCATCCAATACGAAGGCATGGCCAAGGATATCAGCGACATGCGCGCCGCGACGGGCGAAGACCCGCAGTGGACGGGCGGCATGTTCGGCGGCATGCCGGCCTACCTGATCAACGTGGCCTATCCGGCCCAGCTGGTGAAGCGGACCGTCGGACAGGTGGTGAAGATCATCGACACGCCCGCCGGATTCCTGTTTTTCGCCATGGTCTCGATGTGGCTCATGCTGCTGATCGTCGGGATCAACCCGTGGGTGGGCATCGTCGCGGCGCTGGCCTACGGGCTTTCGACCTACTTCCTGCTGATCATCGGCGCGGGGCACGTCACGAAAATGTGGGCGCTGGTCTACGCTCCGCTGATGATGAGCGGCGCGTGGATGACCCTGCGGGGTAACGTCTGGTGCGGCGCGGCGCTCACGGGGCTTGCGGCGTCGCTCGAAATCGGCGCCAACCACCCGCAGATCACCTATTATTTCCTCGTGGCGATGGCCGCATTCTGGATCAGCGAAGGAATCCTTTCTTTCAGGGAGGGACGCCTGCGCGATTTTTCCCTGCGCACCGCGGCGCTCGTCGCGGCGGGCATCCTGGCCGTAGGATCGAATTTCTCGCCCCTGTGGTACACGGCCCGCCACTCGAAGGAGACCATCCGCGGCGGATCGGAGCTTGCCGCGACGGCCGAAACCTCGAAAAACGGCCTCGCGCTCGACTATGCGACGGCGTGGAGCTACGGCAAGGCCGAGACCCTCAACCTGCTCGTACCCGACTTCATGGGCCGCGAATCGGGCACGACCTTCCCGGCCGACGGACAGACGGCGGCCGTGCTGAACGACTACGGTCTGCGCGGCGCGGCGCAGCAGCTCTCGGCCTACTGGGGCACGCAGCCCTACACGGGCGGCCCGACCTATCTGGGCGCCGCGGCGGTGTTCCTCGCCGCGCTGGGCATCGCGCTGGCCCGGGGGCGCAACAAATGGTGGATCATCGCCGCATGCGTCGTGATGATTCTGCTGGCCTGGGGCCGCAACCTGATGGGGTTCACCGAATTCGCGTTCAAATACCTGCCCGGATACAATAAATTCCGCACCGTCTCGATGACGCTCGTCGTCGTGCAATGGGCCGTGCCGCTGCTGGGAGCGCTGGCCCTGATGCGGCTCTGGAAGGGGGAGATTCCCCGCGAACGGCTGCTGCGCGCGCTGGCATGGGCTGCGGGAATCACCGGGGGAGCGTGCCTGCTGCTGGCCGTCGCCGGAGGATCGCTCTTCGACTTCGGACGCGCCGAAAGCGCGGACTATATGACCGATACGTTCCGTCACATCTTCGAAAGCAACAACATGCGGTCGTACATCGACCGCGGAATGGACATCGAATGGGCCGAAGCGACGGCCGACGCGATGGCCGCCGACCGCGCGGCGATGATGCGGGCCGACGCATGGCGTTCGCTCGTGATGATCCTGCTGGCGGCGGGCGGCGTGGCGCTGTTCGCCCTGCGCCGGATCAACCGATACGTACTGACGGGCCTGCTCGCGGGCGTGATGCTGCTGGACCTCGTGCCGGTCGACCTGCGGTTCCTCTCGTCGGAGAATTTCGTCTCGCCGCGCCGCAACCAGGTGACGGCCTCGGCGGCCGACAAGGCGATCATGCAGGACAAGGACCCGGGCTACCGGGTGCTGAACCTCACGGTCAGCCCCTTCAACGACGCCACGACCTCCTATTTCCACCGCTCGGTGGGCGGTTACCACGGGGCGAAGCTGGCCCGCTACCAGGATCTGATCGACCGTTACCTTTCCAACGCCGACGACGGAGTGCTCGACATGCTCAACACGCGCTACCTGATCGTTCCGGGCAAGGAGGGGCAGCCCGAAGCGCAGCGCCGCACGACGGCCTTCGGAGCGGCGTGGTTCGTCGACAGCGTCATCTACGCCCCCTCGGCGCAGGCGGAAATCGACCTGCTGGGCAAGACGGACCTCCGCACGACAGCGGTGGTGTCGGGGCAGAATCCGGCGAAGAGCGCATCGCGGCCCATGCCCCTCGGCATCTACGCCTCCGCCCGGATCGAGCTCACGGAGTACCGCCCGAACTACCTCAAATACGAATACACGCTCCCCGAAGAGGCGGTGGCGGTGTTCTCGGAGATTTTTTACGACCAGGGCTGGAAGGCCTATGTCGACGGCGAGGAAAGCCCCTACTTCCGGGCCGACTACGTCCTGCGGGCGATGACGCTGCCCGCCGGCACGCACACCGTCGAATGGCGGTTCCGCGCACCGGGCTGGACGGCCGTCGAAGGCGTGACGCTCGCGGCGTCGCTCGCGATCCTGCTGGGAGCCGTCGCGGCGCTGGTCTATTGTTTTAGAAAAAGAACGGAAAAAGAGAAATAAAAAGGGCGACCCGCGCAAACCCGTTTATCGTCAGCGTGCGTAAAATTTCGGGTTTCGCGCAGGGGTTGCGGATCGGACACAGCCGGCCTATTTCCGATTCGCGGCAACAAGGGAAGCCCGAAATTTGCCATTATCACGACAAACGCCATGAAAGACGATAAAAGACTGAAGCGAAAGGTCCGCAACTCCTACATCGTGTCGACGGTGAGCATCACGCTCGTGCTGTTCCTGCTGGGATCGGTGGGTTACCTGATGGTCGCGGCGCTGAAGGTCGCCGACACGCTCCAGGAGAGCATCGCCGTCACCGTGGAGTTGAAGAACGGGCTTTCGGAGGCGCAGAAAGAGACCATCAGCAAACGCCTGACCGCCGAGGAGATGGTCGCGACGATCGCCTACTCCGCCAAGGAGGAGAAAGCCGAGGAGGAGGAGTTCCGCAAGATGTTCGGCAGTTCGTTCGAGGAGATCCTGCCGGAGAACCCGCTGCTGGATTCGTTCGAACTCACGCTCACGTCGGCATCCTCCGACAAGGAGCTGCTCGACTCGTTCATCGCCGCCGCCGGACGCATCGAAGGCGTCGACCGCGTGTCGTACCCGGCGCTGATGGCCGAGCGGCTGCACGCCACGGTGAACAAGATACGCCTCGTACTGCTGCTCTTCGGCGGCGCGCTGCTGGTCATTTCGCTGATCCTGCTGAGCAACACCATCCGGCTGGCGATCTTTTCGAAACGCTACCTGATCAACACGATGAAGCTGGTCGGGGCCACCAAGTGGTTCATCATGCGGCCCTTTCTCGGAAGCAGCCTCACGCAGGGAATCCTGGCCGGCACGGCCGCCTCGGCCTTGTTCGGTCTGGCCGTCTACGGGCTGAACGAGGCGGTCCCCGAACTGATGACCATTGCCGAAGCCGGCAAAATCGCCATCATCCTCGGCTCGATGATTGCGGGCGGCATCATCATCTCGGGGCTTTTCACCTTTGCGGCCCTCAACAAATTCATCAACATGAAGTCGAACAAGATATACCTTTATTAAATGAAAAACGAACAGAAGAACGCGCAGGACCCCGTACCGGAAAATCCCCGCATGCCCCTTACGCGGCGCAACTACGTCCTGCTGGCGATCGGTTTCGCGGTCGTCCTCCTGGGCTTCGTCCTGATGGCCGGCGGAGGCAGCGACTCGCCCGACGAATTCAACTACGCGATGTTCTCGTGGAGGCGCATCACGCTGGCCCCGATCCTCGTGATCGGCGGTTTCGTCATCGAGATCTATGCGATCATGCGACGTTACAAGTAATTCCCGGCCCGTTGCGGAACGCCGTCCCGGCGGGGAGACCCGCCCGGCAACGGCCGGCGGACCGGAACAGCCGACAACTCAAGACCCTTTCTAAAAAATAAATGGACACACTGCAAGCTATCCTGCTCGGCATCGTGCAGGGCATCACCGAATTCCTGCCCGTTTCAAGCAGCGGTCATCTCCAGATCGCCAAGGAGGTGCTGGGCGTACAACTCGAAGAAAACCTCACGTTCGACGTGGCGCTCCACGCTGCCACGGTGTTGAGCACGATCGTCGTGCTGTGGAGCGAAGTCTGGCGCCTCCTGAAAGGACTGTTCTCGCGCCGGTTCAACGAAGAGCAGGCCTACGTACTGAAACTCGTCCTCTCGATGATCCCCATCGGCATCGTCGGGTTCCTGCTCAAGGACCGGATCAACGACCTGCTCAACGCACCCTACATCCTCGCCGTCGTGGGCGCGATGCTCCTCGTGACGGCCGCGCTGCTGGCCTTCGCCTACTACGCCAAGCCGCGGCAGAAGGAGACGATCTCCTACCGCGACGCCCTGATCATCGGACTGGCGCAGGCATGCGCCGCCATGCCGGGACTTTCGCGGTCGGGTTCGACCATCGCCACAGGCCTGCTGCTGGGCAACAAGAAAGCCGCCGTGGCGCAGTTCTCGTTCCTGATGGTGCTGGCTCCGATCCTGGGCGAAACCCTGCTCCAGGCGACAAGCGGCGATCTGACCGCCGGTATCGCCGCAGGGCCGCTCATCGCCGGATTCCTCGCATCGTTCATCACGGGATGTCTGGCCTGCAAATTCATGATCGAGGTCGTGAAGCGGGGCAAACTCATCTGGTTCGCCGTCTACTGCACCGTTGCGGGACTGGTGTCGATCACAAGCTATTTCTGCTGATGAAAGAAGCACTGGACCTCCGCGGCATCAATTTCGAGGACGGATACATCGCCGTCGTGGACAAGCCCCTGCGCTGGACCTCGACCGACGTGGTGCGCAAAATCAAATTCGCGCTCCGCAGGCTGGGTTACCGCAAAATCAAGGTCGGACACGCCGGGACGCTCGACCCGCTGGCCACGGGCATCCTGCTGGTCTGCATCGGCCGCGCCACCAAACTCGTCGACGCCCTGCAAGCCGAGGAGAAGGAGTATGTGGCCGACGTGATGCTGGGCGCCACGACCCCGAGCCACGATCTGGAACACGAGATAGACCGGACCTACCCGTGGGAGCACATCACGCGGGAAGCGGTCGCCGAAGCCCTCGCCTCGCTCACCGGCGAGCGGCTCCAAACCCCGCCCGTCTACTCGGCCAAGAAGATCGACGGCACACGGGCCTACGAACTGGCCCGCGCCGGCGAGGAGGTCGCCGTACGCCAGGCGCTGATCAACATTTACGAAATGGAGATCGTGGAATACGACCTGCCGCGGGTGCGTATCCGCGTGCGTTGCAGCAAGGGAACCTACATCCGCTCGCTGGCCCACGAGATCGGACAGGCGCTCCGCAGCGGGGCGCACCTCACCTCGCTGCGCCGCACGCGCAGCGGCGGCTTCACGCTCGAAAAATCCTATGAGCTGGACGAATTTCTTGAAAATCTGCAAAAACTTGAAACAAAATAGACTTTTTTGCGTATAAAAAATAATCTGTCTTTGTTTTCCGGAACCTTTCCGGCAGGCGGGGCAGAGGCAAAACCGCGTTTCAGGCCCCGCCGAACGCAGAAAATGTCGAACCACATTACGTAAAAAAGAGCGTTCATCTATGAAATTATCGCAGTACGGGTATGACTTTTCACCCGAAATGCTGGCCAAATACCCGGCCGACAATCGCGACGAGTCGCGTCTGATGGTCATCAACCGCGCCAAAGGCACTATCGAGCACCGTATCTTCAAGGACATCATCGAGTATTTCGACGAAAAGGACCTGTTCGTCTTCAACGACACGAAGGTTTTCCCGGCACGCCTCTACGGCAACAAGGAGAAGACCGGCGCCGAAATCGAAATCTTCCTGCTGCGGGAACTCAACCGCGAACTGCGGCTGTGGGACGTGCTGGTGGACCCCGCGCGCAAAATCCGTATCGGCAACAAACTCTACTTCGGCGACGACGACCTGCTGGTGGCCGAGGTGATCGACAACACCACCTCGCGCGGCCGCACGCTGCGCTTCCTGTTCGACGGCTCCTACGAGGAGTTCAAGCATGCGCTCTTCGCGCTGGGCGAAACGCCTCTGCCGAAGTGGGTACGCGAGAAGGTCGAACCCGAGGACGCCGAGCGTTACCAGACCATCTTCGCCGAGAAGGAGGGCGCCGTGGCTGCCCCGACGGCCGGCATGCACTTCTCGAAACACCTGATGAAGCGCATGGAGATCAAGGGCATCGACAAGACGTTCGTGACGCTGCACGTCGGGCTGGGAAACTTCCGCACGGTGGACGTCGAGGACCTCTCGAAGCACAAGATGGACTCCGAGCAGTTCTTCGTCGAGGAGGCCGCCGCCGAAGCGGTCAACGCGGCCAAACGGCAGGAGCGCAAGGTCGTGGCGATCGGCACGACGGTGATGCGCACGATCGAAACCGCCGTATCGACCAACGGCATGATCAAACCCATGGAAGGCTGGACCAACAAGTTCATTTTCGCCCCCTACGAATTCACCGTGGCCGACGCCATGGTGACCAACCTCCATCTGCCCTACTCGACCCAGCTGATGATGGTGGCGGCTTTCGGCGGTTACGAAACCGTGATGAACGCCTACAAGGTAGCCAAGGAAGAGGGGTATCGTTTCGGCACTTACGGAGACGCGATGCTCATTCTTTAATTTTTTTTCACTACCTTTGCAGATATAAACCCTCAAAACCATGGCAAGCAAAATTCTGTACGTGTGTCAGGAGATCACCCCCTATCTTCCAGAAACGGAGGGTTCCCGGCTTTGCCGTGCGCTGACGCAGGCAATGCAGGAACGCGGGAACGAGATCCGCACCTTCATGCCCCGCTACGGCTGCATCAACGAGCGCAGGCACCAGCTGCATGAGGTTATCCGGCTGTCGGGCATGAACCTCATCATCGACGACAACGACCACCAGCTGATTATCAAGGTGGCGTCGATACCCGCGGCGCGCGTACAGATTTATTTCATCGACAACGACGACTACTTCTCGCGCAAGGCGGTGCTGACCGACGGCGCGGACAACTACTTTCAGGACAACGACGAACGGGCCATCTTTTTCGCCCGCGGCGTACTGGAAACGGTCAAGAAACTGCGCTGGACCCCGACGGTGGTGCACTGCCACGGCTGGTTCACGGCCGTGGTTCCCGTTTACCTGAAACGGATCTTCGCCGACGACCCGATCTTCCGCGACGTCAAGGTCGTGGTGTCGCTCTACGGCGACGGCTTCTCCGGGGAACTCGATCCCGGATTCGGCGCCAAGATCGCCGGCGAAGGCGTCAAGGACAAAAATCTTGCGATTCTCGACACTCCGTCATACGAAAACCTCTGTCGCTTCGTTATGGAATATGCCGACGGAGTGGTTGCGGCATCCCCGGATGTCGACCCGAAAGTATTGGACATGGCCCGCGCGAGCGGAAAGCCGATGCTCGAATACCAATCGCCCGAGGCAGAGGACTTTTTCGATAATTACAACCGATTCTATGAAGCGATTCAATAACTTCCGCCGCATGCTGCTCCCCGTTGCAGCGCTGGCTGCCACGATAGGACTGACCCTCGGGGGCTGTACCAAGGTGGACGATACGCTGGGCGGAAACCTCATCCCCGACAACCAGCAGATGAGGGCGGGATACGTTCAGCTCCCCCGGGCCGACGAACTGAACCCGAAGAAATACGTCGAAACACGCCTGTTCCAGACCGATTCGATCGTCAGTTCGAACATCACCTACGGCTACATGGGTTCGATGCTCAACGACACGCTGGGCCACCGTTCCGCGGGATTCCTTTCGCAGATGGTCAACTATTACAAGGTCGATTCAGGCTACTTCGGCTACATGCCGATCTTCGACTCGGCGCAGATCTTGCTCAAGGTGACCAGCTTCGGCCGCGACTCGGTGACCGAGCAGTCCTTCGCGGTCTACGAGGTCGTCAGCAACAAATACCTCACCGAGAAACCCATAGCGCCCAACAAATCGCAGCGCGACTCGACCTTCTACCTCAATTTCGACCCCGTGGCGGAAGGCGTCTACAACCCCGACGAGCCGCTCTTCACCTTCACGCTCGGCGGCGAGGGCAAATACCCCTCGACCACGTCGGCCGTGACGTTGGAGCCGACCGAAGCGGGTAAAAAATACATCCGCCGCCTGATGCTTCAGGAGGGCGAGTATGCCGGCGACTACTCGATTTACAGCGCCGACAGCCTGAAATACTGGGTCGAGGCGTTCAAGGGACTTTACATCGCCCCGAACCCCGAGAAGCCGCTCACCGAGTACGGCAAGGGAACGATCTTCGCCACGGAACTGACCTATTCGGGCCTGTCGGTCTACGGACGTAACCGCGTGAAGGACGACCCCTCGCTGATCAAGGACACGATCGGCATGGTCTACTACTTCTACGAAGACGGCGCGGAATTCGGCAACGTCTCGGTAAACAACGTCAAGCACGGCTACGAGGAGGCCACGATCGCCCGAAGGATAAACATAGAGGAAGCCCGCGAGACGGCCGAGAACCGGCCCGAAAATCCCCTCGTCTATGTCGAAGGCATGGGCGGCGTGGTGACCGAGATGACCTTCAGCCCGGAGTTCTTCGCGGAGCTGGAGGCGGAGATCGCCAAGGGAAATGCCGACGGCAAGAATTTCAAAACACTCGCGTTCAGCCAGGTACGCATGTCGATCTACTTCAACGACAGCGACTACGAGTGGGAGAAGATCGCGGACGGAACGGCCGGCGACATCCTGCGCATGACCGACCAGATGAACGCATACCCGGCGCGGCTGGGCATGTACACCAATTACAAGACGCTGACGCCGATTTCGGACTACGCCTACATCTACGAGCAGAACTACGGTTCTTCGGTAACGCTCGCCTACAACGGCAAGATCAACCGCAGCCGCGGCTGCTACGTAATGGACATCACGGGCTACATGCAGCAGCTCTGGAACAGTTACATGGAAGCCAAGGCAGATGCGGGCGGCGAGGTTGCGAACATCGACTGGGACAAAGTCAAGAACCGCTCGGTATACATCGGACCCGAAGCGTACGGCCTCTACACGACCTCGTTCGGCGTGTTGCAGGGCATGCCGACACAGGCCGGGACTGCCGAACCGAACAACGCCCCGATCCGTTTCAGTATGGCGTACAACCTGATCAAGTAAACAACAGATAACCCCTTTTGCGGAACCTAAGTGTAATGCTTAGGTTTTCGCTTTTCTGAAAAAGCCATCAAAACAGCAATGCAGGAAAATTTAGTAATCGTAGAGTCCCCCGCCAAGGCCAAGACCATCGAGAAGTTTCTCGGCAAGGACTTTATCGTAAAATCGAGCTTCGGACACATCCGCGACCTTGCGAAGAAGGATCTCGGCATCAATATCGGAGAAGGCTACAAGCCCGTATACGAAATCCCCGGCGACAAGAAGAAAGTGGTCGACGAACTCACGAAACTGGCCAAGTCGAAGACCGTCTGGCTCGCCTCCGATGAGGACCGCGAAGGAGAAGCCATCGCATGGCACCTGACCGAAGTGTTGGGTCTCCCCGTCGACCGGACCAAGCGCATCGTCTTCCACGAAATCACCAAGCGGGCGATTCTGGAAGCCATCGAGAAGCCGCGCACGGTCAATATGGACCTGGTCAACGCCCAGCAGGCACGCCGCATCCTCGACCGGCTGGTCGGCTTCGAGCTGTCGCCGGTGCTGTGGAAGAAGGTACGTCCGGCGCTGTCGGCAGGCCGCGTGCAGTCGGTCGCCGTGCGCCTGATCGTGGAGCGCGAACGCGAGATCATCGCCTTCCGCTCGGCAGCCTATTTCCGTGTCGTGGCCCAGTTCTACGCCGCCGGAGACCCGGAGAAGACGCTCTTCAAGGCCGAACTTTCGTCGCGTTTCGAAACCGAGGCGCAGGCCGAAACCTTCCTGCAAAGCTGCATCGGCGCCACATTCACGGTGGCCAAGGCCGAGGAGAAACCCGCACAGCGCTACCCCGCGCCGCCGTTCACCACCTCGACGCTCCAGCAGGAGGCGGGCCGCAAGCTGGGCATGTCCGTATCGCAGACGATGTCCGTCGCGCAGCACCTCTACGAGCAGGGTCTGATCACCTACATGCGTACCGACTCGGTGAACCTCTCGCAGCAGGCGCTGGCCCAGTGCAAGGAGGAGATCACGAAACTCTACGGCGAGAAATATTCGCGCTGGTTCAACTACAAGACCAAGACCAAAGGTGCGCAGGAGGCCCACGAGGCCATCCGCCCGTCGTACATCGAGCGTCAGGAGATCGAGGGCACGCCCGCCGAGAAGAAGCTCTACGACCTGATCTGGAAGCGCACGGTCGCCTCGCAAATGGTCTGCGCCGAATTGGACCGCACGACCATCACCATCGACATGTCGGGCAGTTCGAACCAGTTCGTCGCACAGGGCGAGGTGGTCCGTTTCGACGGCTTCCTGCGCCTCTACTCCGAATCCACGGACGACGACCAGGCTGCCGAGAGCGGCGAGGGGCTGCTGCCGAAACTCACGGCCGGCGACCGGGTCCTCCCGTCGCAGATCACCGCCACAGAGCGCTTCACCTCGGCTCCGGCGCGCTATAACGAGGCCTCGCTCGTCAAACGCCTCGAAGAGCTGGGCATCGGCCGTCCTTCGACCTACGCCCCGACGATCACCACGATCATCAACCGCGGCTACGTCGTCAAACAGAACAGGGACGGGCAGAAGCGCAACTACGCACAGCTGACGCTCACGGGCGAAAAGATCGCCTCGAAGACCCTCTCGGAAAACTACGGCAAAGAGAAAAACCGACTTTCGCCGACCGACATCGGCATGGTGGTCAACGATTACCTGGAGGAGCAGTTCGGCCCGATCATCGACTACAACTTCACGGCCAGCGTAGAGAAGGAGTTCGACCGCATCGCCGAGGGCGACATCACCTGGGACAAGATGATCGACGAGTTCTACGGTCCCTTCCACAAGATGGTCGATTCGGCCATCACGACGCAGACCGCCAAGACGCGCGAAGTGCGCATTCTGGGCAACGATCCCAAGACGGGGCACATCGTGAAGGCGCGCATCGGCCGTTACGGCCCGATGGTCGAGATCGAAGGGAACGAAGGCGAGAAGGGACGCTTCGCGTCGCTCAAGAAGGGCCAGTTGATCGAGTCGATCACGCTCGAAGAGGCGCTGGAGCTTTTCGCCCTGCCCCGCGACCTGGGACAGCTGGACGGCGAGGAGCTGATGGTCGGCATCGGCAAGTACGGTCCCTACGTGCGCTACGGAAAGTCGTTCGCGTCGCTGGCCAAGACCGACGACCCCTACACGATCGGCTACGACCGCGCCGTTGAGATCGTCCGCGCACACCAGGCGGCCGCGGCCGCGGCCAACACGCCGCTGAAGAGTTTCCCCGAAGATGCCGACATGCTCGTCAAGAACGGCCGCTACGGACCCTACATCGCCTACAAGAGCAAGAACTACCGCCTGCCGAAGGGAGCGAAGCCCGAGGAACTCACCCTCGACGACTGTCTGAAGATCGTCGCAGGATCGAAAAAGTAACCGCCCCGGACAAGAGGGGAAGGGTCTGGCCGCAAAACGGAAAACCCTCCCCGGAACAAAAGGGCCTGGCCGCAAAACAGAAAAACCGTACCGAGATAAAAGGGTCTGGCCGCAAAACGGAGAAACCGTACCGGGACTGCGAAACGACCCGCAAGAAAGCAAACACCGAAAACCGAACGATTGATGAAAAAACCGATTCTCGCCGCACTTGCGCTCTGCTACGCGCTCGGAGCCGCGGCACAAACGCCCGACACGGCCGCCCCGGAAGGCTACCGTTTCACCGACGTCAAAATCCTGCCCGTCACCCCGGTCAAGGACCAGAGCCGCAGCGGAACCTGCTGGTGTTACTCGACCCTCTCGTTCCTCGAAAGCGAAATCCTCCGCGCCGGAGGTCCCGAACTGGACCTTTCGGAGATGTGGATCGTGCGCAACATCTACTTCGAAAAGGCCGTGAAATACGTCCGCCTGCACGGCTCGCTGAACCTCGCCGTCGGCGGACAGGCCCACGACGTGCTGCACGGCATCGAGGCGTACGGCATCGTCCCCGAGGAGGTCTATCCGGGACTGAACTACGGCTACGACAAACCCAATTTCGATGAGATCGACGCCGTGATCAAGGCCTACGCCGACGCGGTGATCAAGGCCGGCGGGAAGCGCAGCGACAGCCGCCTCACGACGGCCTGGCAGGCCGGGCTGAACGGCATCCTCGACGCTTATTTCGGCCCGATGCCCGGGAAGTTCACCTACCGGGGCAGGGAGTACACCCCGGCGTCGTTCGCCGCGTCGCTGCCGATCGACCTCGGCGACTACATCGAATTCACCTCGTTCACCCACCACCCCTTCTACACGGAGTTCGCCATGGAGGTCCCCGACAACTGGAACTGGGACAAGGTATGGAACGTGCCCCTGGACGAGTTCATGCAGATCATCGACAACTCGCTGGAGAAGGGTTACACGATCTCCTGGGGAACCGACGTGAGCGAGAAGGGGTTCAGCCGCACCAAAGGTCTGGGCATCGTCCCTGAAGCCGACCTCGAAGGCATGCAGGGAACCGAAGCCGAGAAGTGGGGCAAACTCACCCAGAAGGAGAAGGACGAGGCGCTCTACAAGTTCGACAAACCCGGCAGGGAGCGCACCGTCACGCAGGAGCTTCGCCAGAAAGGCTACGACAACTACGAGACCACCGACGACCACGGCATGCAGATCGTGGGCACGGCCACCGACCAGAACGGAACGCCCTACTACAAGGTCAAGAACTCGTGGAACACGACAGGTCCCTACGACGGCTACTGGTATTTCTCGCGCCCGTTCGTCGCCTACAAGACGATGACCGTGCTGGTCAACAAAAACGCCGTTCCGAAGGCGATTCTCAAGAAAATCGGCGTCAAATAGACCGACGATCCCCGCAACGACAAAACAGCCCGGCTTGCAAAAGCCGGGCTGTTCGTTTATCGAAGTTTAAGTTTTTAAGTCTACTGAAAGGGAGATTTTACATCTCGCGCAGTTTGATGCTCTCTCCCAACATGATCAGGGCGGTACGGAACCACTCGTTAATCCTTGCTTTCATACTAAATAATTTTAATTAATTCTTAAAATATTTTATCATTTAAGACAGGACAAAAGTAGTGCGCGGAAACCAAACTTCCAAATATTTTATTAAGATTTTTTATAAAATTTGTAATTTTTTTGAATAAATCTCTATTCTTCGATCTCGACGCCCAGCAGACGGGCCAGCTCAACAGCCTGCAATGGACTAATTTTCAATCCTTTCAATTCAAACGACCCGATCTCGCGAACGCGAATGCCGCGGATGTCCGAATCGGCGAAAGAAAGTCCGCGCAGGCGGGTGCCGAAGAATTCGGCCTGTGTCAGGTCGCACTGCGCAAACTCGACACGTTCGAAACGGCAGTCCCCGAAAGCGGCGCCATGCATCGGACAGCCCGCAAAACGCACCGTGCGCAGCCGCGAAAAGGCGAAATTGGCGAACTCGCCCTTGCAACGTTCGAACAGCAGGTGGTTGAGCGCGGTTTCGGCGAAATTCGTTCCCGAAAGTTTGCAGTCGGCGAACCGTACGCGGTGGAGACTGCACCCCAGCAAGTCGGCGTTCGAGAAATCGCAGTTGCGGAAAACCACGTCCGAAAACTGCGAACGGGCAAGCACGCTCCCCGCGAAGAGACAGCCCGTGAAGAGGCATCCCTGCACCGAAAGGTGCTCGCGGTCGAGCGATGCGAAGTCCGCAGCGCGGAACGAAGCGTCGGCGATCTCCTCGTCACGGGTCATCCGAACGGGATCAGCGGACGCTGCTGACTCCCGGAGCAGTTGCGGTGCGGCGATTTCCATGGGCGGCAATTGTTTGAATTGCCGCAAAGGTAGGAATTTTTACCCGTTTCGTTACTACTTCCGGAGGTTGGGATTGTTCATTTTGCGCAACCGGAAATATTGGTTATCTTTGCTGTCGACTCCGAGCTCCAAATTCATGAAAAAGACCTGTTTCCTTCTCCTCACCGTTTTGCTGACGACAGCCGCGCTGCGCGCGTCGGCCCAGAACAAGGACACCTCGAAGGAGAATTTCCCATCGACCGAAACTACGCTTTCACAGATCGGACAGGCCGAGGCGCACCCGAACGCCAGGCACGTCCGGATGGCCGACACTTCAGCCCTCGCCGCTCCGGTGAAACGTCCGGGGCTGATCCGCCGCATCATCGACTATTACAGCCGTTCGAACGTGGACCGCACCTTCGAAAAGAAGATCGACTGGAGCATCGCCCCGGGACCCAACTACTCCTCGGACGTAGGCTTCGGCATCGGATTCCTGCTGGCGGGACTCTACCGGCTCGACCGCACCGACTCGGTCACCGCACCGTCGAACATTTCGATTTACGGCAACTTCACGACCGAAAAATTCGTGCTGCTGCGCTTTTCGGGCGACAACATCTACAACCACAACAAACAGCGGCTGAGCTACTCGGGCGCATTCGTCTACTTCCCCGGCGCCTTCTACGGCGTGGGTTACAACGCCGGCAAGGAGGGTTACGCCCAGGACCTCACCACGACGATGGGCGCCTTCCGCATCTCCTACTGCACCTCGCTCGTGGGCCGCTTCTACATCGGCGTCAGCGGCGGCATCGACTACTCCGGAGCCAAGTACAAAAATTCGGGCATGGCCGACCGCATGAACGGCATCCAGGCCGACGTAGAGTCCGGAAAACCGGTTCCGGGCGGCAAGATGGGCGAGCTTTACAACCTCTGGCAGGAGGGACGCTACGACCCTGCGAAACAGGACCCGTTCTCGAATTACATCGCCACGACGGGCGACAAGCCCAACGCCTTCAACGCCAATGTCGGGCTTTTCGCCCAGTACGACACGCGCGACGTGACGTTCAACGCCTCGAAGGGCATCTTCATCAAGGCCGAGGCCAAATGGTATCCCGAATGGCTGGGAAACACGCGCCGCACGTTCGGACGCTTCACGCTGACCTTCGACTTCTACCAGAAACTCTGGAAAGGGGCCGTGCTGGCCTGCGACCTCTACGCCGACGCCACGACCGGAACCCCCTCGTGGCACATGTACGCCAAAATGGGCGGCATGGAACGCATGCGCGGTTACTACGAGGGACGCTACCGCGACAAAAAACTGGTGGAAACGCAGATCGAACTGCGGCAGAAAATCTACCGCCGCCACGGCATCGTGGGATGGATCGGCGGCGGGCAGGTCTGGGGCACGGAGAAATTCCGCTGGGGAAACACGCTTTGCAGTTTCGGCTGCGGCTACCGCTTCGAATTCAAGAACCGCATGAACATCCGCCTCGATTACGGCTGGGGCAATTTCGGCAACCAGAATCTGCCGTGGGACCGCAAGCGATCCTCGGCGTTCCTGTTCACCGCTTCGGAAGCATTCTAAAGAATATATACGAGGATAAAACCTTCGTCCAGAGAGACGGAGAGCCTGACCGGCTCTCCGTTTCCGATCCGTCCCGCCAGCGTCCCGGCAGCAAGGTCGAGCCGCACGACGTGCAGATCCCTCCGGAAATCCAGCTCCCGGCGTCCGGCATACTTGTAGAGCGTCTCTTTTGCACACCAGACGATCCCCGGCAGAAGCGGGTCGTCGGAAAGGGCCTCCTCTTCAGGCGTCAGGTAGCGGCTCGCGGCGCGTCTGAAATCGCGCGTTGCGGGTTCGATGTCCACGGCGCAACGCTCCGGGGAGGCGCAGACCGCGATGCGGCCGGCGCAATGGGCGACGGAGATATGGACGGCCCGGTTCGTCAGCACCGGGGCGCCCAGCGCATCGTAGGCGATCCCGACGTCGTCCCCCAGTTCGCGGCGCACCACAGCCCGCCACGTAAGGAACTCGGCCCGGCGGCGTTCCGACACGAACCCGGCTGCCGCGGCACGTTCTTCGGAAGTCGTCCACCGGGCGGACTCTTCGGCCGTCAGCGGCGGCGATGTCCACAGGGCCGGAATCATTGAAGGTCGACGCGGATTTTATCGACCCGGTGGCCGTCCATCTCCTGCACCGTGAAACGCAGGTCGTGCGAAGTGAAGACGTCGCCTTTGCGCGGAAAGTCGCGTTTGAGTTCGAGCATCAGCCCGGCAAGGGTTTCGGCCTCGCCCCGGACGTCGGCGAAAACGTCCTCGCCGATGTCGAGGATACGCTCGAAATCCCCGAGGTGGGTCTTTCCCTCGAAAATATAGCTCTTGGCGTCGAGCCGCGTGTAGAAGCACTCGTCGTTGTCGCTCTCATCGGAAATCTCGCCGACGATCTCTTCGATGATGTCTTCGAGCGACACCAGCCCCAGCGTCGAACCGTACTCGTCGACGACGATGGCCATGTGGACCTTGTTCGACTGGAAGTCGGCCAGCAGGTCGTTGATCTTTTTGTGCTCGGGGACGAAATAGGGTTTGCGGATCAGCTGCTGCCACGCGAAATCGCCGCCGTTGTTGATGTAGGGCAGCAGGTCCTTGACGTAGAGCGTCCCGCGGATATTGTCCACATCCTCCTCGTAGACCGGGATGCGCGAGAAGCCCGATTCGATGATCGTCCTCTTGACCGTCTCGTAATCGGCCGTCATGGAGAGCGCCGTGATGTCCACACGGGGTTTCATAATCTCCTGCACTTCGGTATTGACGAAGTTGACGATGCCCGAAAGCATCACGTGCTCCTCGGGGCTGGAACTCTGCGTCATGTCGACGGCGTCGGCCAGTTCGTCGAGCGAAATCTCGCTCTTGTGCGCGGCCTTTTCACTGATGCGGCTGCTCGTGCGGACCAGCGCATAGGAGAGCGGATAGAAAACCCACCGCAGCACCAGCAGCGGACGGGCCACCATCGAGGCGAAGCGCAGGGGAATCGTCTGCGCCAGCACTTTGGGCAGTATCTCGCCGAAAAGCAGCAGCAGGAAAGTCACCAGCACGGTCTTGAACAGGAACTCGAACCGCAGGAAAGTGAAGACCGAGTCGATGATCCCGGCCGTGAGGATGACGATGCAGATATTCACCAGATTGTTGACCACCAGGATCGTGGCCAGCAGCAGGTCGACGTTCGCCAGCAGCCGCAGCATGGCGGCGGCCGATGCGCTTCTGCGGCTCTGCAAATGACGTATATCATTGTGCGAGAGGGAGAAAAAAGAAGTCTCGGCCCCCGAAACGAGCGCCGAAACACACAACAGGCAGAGCGTCACCGCGCAAAGCACGGCGATATGGGGTGAGAACCCGTTGAACGTAATCCAGGAATGCGCGTCTTCCAAATTGAAAATCGGTTAGTTAATCGAATAGCGAGCCGCCCTGCGACTCCTCTTTCTGCGCCTGGGCATCGGTCGTATCGTCCTTCAGCACCTCCTTGCGGCTGCCGGGGACGCGCACGATGAACTTCGAGTTGCGCGACTGGTAGGCGGGTTTGGCCAGCAGGGTGTCGATGTTGCTGTAACGGGTCGGCTTGGCGCCGAGCATCACCAGTTCGGGCTGACGCTGGGCGGGTTTGGGGGGCAGGGGTTTGATCGGCTCCAGCACGGGTGCCGCGGCGGACGTCTCCTTGACGGCCGGTTCGACGGTGCGGACCGGGGGAATGATCTGCTTCATCACGCCGGGCTGCGCGTCGCCTTCGAATCCCGTGGCCACGACCACCAACTCGATGAAATTGCCCAGCTGCGGCTTCTCGCTCGTACCCCAGATGATGTTGGCGTTGTGGATCACCCCGTTGTCGTCCTGCACGCTGGCGTGGGCCTGAATATACTCCAGAATCTGCACCACCTCCTCGTACATCAGGGCGTCGGCGTCCGACACCGAAATATTCAGCAGGATGTTCTTGGCGCCCGAAATCAGGTTGTGATCCAGCAGCGGGGAGCGCAGCGACGCTTCGGCCACCGCCTCGGCGCGCTTGTCGCCGTCGGCCGTAGCCACGGCCATATGCGCCCGGCCGCTGTTGCGCATCACCTTCGAGACATCGGCGAAGTCGACGTTCACCAGATCGCTCTCGACGGTGATGATCTCCGCGATACCCTTGGCCGCAGAGGCCAGAATGTCGTCGGCCTTGCCGAAAGCCTGCTTCAGCGAGAGGCGGCCGTAGATTTCCAGAATGTTTTCGTTGTTGATGATCAGCAGCGAATCGGTGTTCTGGCGCAGCTCCTCGATACCGCGGAACGCCTGTTCGTAACGGATCTTGCCCTCGACGGCCAGCGGCGAGGTGACGATGGCCACGGTCAGCAGCCCCATCTCCTTGGCCAGCTTGGCGATGACGGGCGATGCTCCCGTGCCCGTTCCGCCGCCCATGCCGGCGGTAATGAAGAGCATCTTCGTACCGGCCTCTTCGAGCACCTGACGGATTTCGGGCAGCGACTCGACGGCCGCGCGGCGGCCGTTCTCCGGATCGTTCCCGGCTCCGAGACCTTCGGAGCCGAGGCGGATCTTCCGCTCAACGGGGCTTTTGTCGAGCGCCTGCTGGTCGGTGTTGCAGACCATGAACGTAACGCCCCTGATCCCGAGGTTCCACATATGGTTTACGGCATTGCCCCCTGCGCCGCCGACGCCGACCACCGTAATGATCGAGCCGTCCGTGCGCGGGACCTTGATTTCCGACATCAATTCGTCTGTCATATCGTTATTTCCTAATTATCCAAACAACTTAAATTACCTTTCCCGCAGATGAGCGGTGCTTTCGCGGCGTTCCCCTGCGTTTACAAATCCGACCCTTCCCTGAATCCCTCCCCGGAGGGGACTTGTCGCGGCGCAACCGGGGGTTCAGCCGGGATGTCAACCGGAATGCGGACGAGCTGATCTACCCTAAATCTCCTCGTCCTCGGCGGCCGTGAAACTCTTGTTGATCTTGTCGAAGGTCTTCTGGAAGATCGCACCCCAGTTGCGGCTGCGCTTCGGTTCGATCACCGGCGGCTCGTCGGCACGCTCTTCGTCCGGCCGTCCGGCCGCTTCGGCTCCGGCCTGCACCCCGGAATCGGGTTCCGGAACCGGCACGGGAGGCGTATAGGGCTGGGCAGCACGCGGCTGCGGAGCCTTGAACCCGCCCGCTGCGGGCTGCGGCGGCGTGAAAGGCCGGTGCGGCTCGGAACGAGGAGCCGCGGGGTGCTCGATGACGGCGCAGCCGCCCAGTTCGGCCCCCTTGAGCAGGATGCCCACGGCGGTCGAGAAAGCGGCGTCCGCAACCTTCTCCTTCGACTCCCCGGTGATTCCCGTCTCGGGCACAGCGACACGCACGTCCATGCCCGTCACGCGGCGGAACAGTTCGTCGAGGTCCTTCAATTTGGCCGAACCGCCCGTCAGCACGATGCCGTAGGCCAGTTTCCCGGCGTATCCCGAATCCTTGATCTCCTGCTGCACGAACTCCGCGATGTCCGTGGCGCGGGCCTCGATCACCGTGGCCAGGTTGCGCAGCAGAATGTCCTTCGCCTCGCGGGCCGTACGGCCGTTGACGCGGATCAGCTTGTCCTCGGGAGCCAGTTCGGCGACCGCCGAACCGTATTTCTGCTTGAGGCTCTCGACGTGTTTCTCGGGAACGCTCATCGTGCGGATGTCGCGGTTGATGGCCGATGCGCCCATCGGGATCGAAGCGACGTAACGCACCACGTTGCGGTAATAGACCGTCACGTCGGTGACGCCGCCGCCGACGTCGACCACGGCCACGCCCTCCTCCTTCTCATCGGGCAGCAACACCGCTTCGGGCGTCGCCAGCGCGTCGGACATGACGCCCAGCATCTTGATGCCGAGGCGTTTCAGGGCCATATCGAGACGCTGCATCGGGGTTTTGAGGCAAAGGATGAAGTTGAACGTCGACGAAAGTTTCTTGCCGAACGAACCCACGGGATTGCGCACCTCCTGGTTGTCGTCGACCATGTAGTTCTGGGGCACGCGCTCCATAATGGTCTCGTCGTCGGGGGCCTGCACGTTGCGCATGCGGTCGAACAGCGCATCGACGTCCTTCTGGTTGACGCCGTTCTGGGGATCGTAGACGAAGACATGGTCGGTATGGCGCGCACAGCGCACGAAGTCGCCCGAGATACCGGCATACGCCTCCGTGATGCGGATTCCGAGCTGCTGCTCGGCCTCCGACACGGCCTCGCGGATGGCGCGGCTCACCAGTTCGATATTCTCGATCCGGCCCGCATTGACTCCCTCGACGGGCTTCGTGACGACACACGCCACGTCAAGCAGGCCTTCGGGCGTCTTCTCCCCGACGGCCACCACGACCGACGAGCAGCCCAAATCGACGGCAACGGTATAATTCTTTTTTTCCACGGTATAATCCTTTTACTTCTTGCAAACCACCTGGTCGTTATATCTGATGTCAATAGTGCGGTATTCGCTCCAGCCGATCGACGAGAGGCCGCTGCGGTAAAACCGCAACAGTTTGTCGAACTTGCGCTCCACGTCCTCCAGCCGGCCGAAAAGCACGGCGAAGCGGCCGCTGCGGGGCGTAAGTTCCACCTCCAATGCTCCGCTGGGGGTCGTTTTCGCGGTGATCTGCACCACTTCCGACCTCCAGAAATCATCGTCTTCGACAGTTTCTACAAAGGTAAGGAGTTTCATGAAATCTTCGTAGCTTTTCTCCAACTTTTTTTGTTTCCGCCGCTCGGCCTCCTGCAACCCGGCGATACGCTCGATCTCCTCGCGGATCACGCCCGCCCGGTAGCGGTAGGTGCGGCGCAGGCCGGCTTTTTTCTCGCGCAGCGCGTCGACCCGCGCATCGAACTCCCGCGAACCTTCCAGCCGCCACCACTGCCGCTTGATGCGCATGCGGCGCAGGGCCGAAATGTTGCGGTCGTTCTCCATCTCACGCCGGTAGAGAGGGTATTTCTCGCGTTCGAGTTCGGCGATGCGTTCGTCAATCTCGCCGAGACGCAGGTCGATATGCTCCCGCACGCTCCCGACGTACGACGCAGGGAAGGGAGGACGGTAACTGCCGGTGACCACCGGCACGTAGAGCGACGAGGCGCGGGGCGCGGCGAAGACATAGCCGTCGGCGGTCACGTAGGCGTTCATGCCGTCGGTAAGCAGGCGCACCAGCGGCTTGCGCTGGCTGATCTCGATGTGCAGCGTTCCCCCGTAGGAGACATAGGCAACCGTTTTATCCACGAATCCGTTGCGGGCGATCAGTCGTTCGATACCCGTCAGGTCCACCGCATCAACTGCCGTGCCGAGTGTCTTGATTCCGGCATGTGAAATCCACTGGCGGACCATCGCTGCCGAGACCAGATGTCCCTGCGAAGAGCTGTCCACCACCTCGATCTCCAGCTTTCCGACCGTACCCGTCCTGCGCACGCGCCGCACCGCCGAGGCCGCAAAGACGATGTATGCGGCCACGGCGACCCACAGCAGGGTCAGAAGCGTGTATCGGAGGTAGCGGGACATCACTATTAAAAATTATGAAAAATCATTCAGGCAGATTCCAAGCCACGCAAGAAGTCGTTTTTGTCAAGCAAAAGAGACCTCATCAACTCCAGCCGGAAACGAAAATGCCAAAAACAGATGCCTGTATTTTTAATATTTAGCTTTTCATTTTTAATCGCTCCGCCAATGCGGGGCAGCAGGCGTCGATATTGCCGGCGCCGAAGCTGATCACAACGTCGGTGTCCATCGCGGCCACCTCGTCGGCCAAATGGTCGCGGTCGACGATACGGCACGGCGCGGCGACCCGTCGGGCGATGATCTCCGAGGTGATGCCCGGAATCGGCTCCTCGCGCGCCGGGTAGATGGGCAGCAGCACCACTTCGTCGGCATGCGACAACGCCTCGGCGAACTCCGCATGGAGGTCGCGCGTACGGGTGTAGAGGTGGGGCTGGAACAGCGCCGTGATCCGCCGCCCGGGGAACATCTTCCGCACGGAGGTGAGCGTTGCGGCCAGCTCGCGCGGATGATGGGCGTAGTCGTCCATATAGACCTGCTTCGGGGTGTTGACATAGAACTCGAAACGCCGTTTCACCCCCGAGAACGAGGCCAGCGCGCCGCGCAGCTTATCGGCATCCAGCGGAGTTCCTCCGGCCTTCGCGGCGCACCACACCGAAGCGACGGCCGCGACCGCGTTTTCGATGTTGACCCACCCCGGAACGCCCAGCGTGCACCCCTCGAACGCGCCCGAGGGTGTCACCAGGTCGTAACGGTAATGCCCCCCTTCGAGCAGCTGCACGTTGCGGGCGTAGAAATCGCACGGCTCGTCGTAGGAATAACGGTATACGGCGATCCCGGGGTTGTCGATCACGATGTCGACGCCCCGCTTGATGATGAGCGAGCCGCCCGGCCGGATCTGCCGCACGAACTGCGAGAAGGCCTCCTTCACCGCCTCGTGCGTCCCGTAGATGTCGAGGTGGTCGGCGTCGGCCGAGGTGACCACCGCCACGTCGGGATACAGCCGCAGGAACGACCGGTCGAACTCGTCGGCCTCGACAGCCAGTCTCCCGCCGTCGCCCAGCACCAGATTGCCGCCGAAATTCTTCGAAATGCCCCCCAGAAAAGCCGAGCCGCCGCCCGTCAGCGCGCGGTTGAGCCATGCCACCATCGTCGAAGTGGTGGTCTTGCCGTGCGTGCCCGCCACGGCCATCACGTATTTGCCCTCCGCAAGATGCCCCAGCATCTGCGAACGCTTCTCGACGCAGAAACCGTGTTCGCGAAAATAGCGGTATTCGCCGTGATCCTGCGGCACGGCCGGGGTGTAGACGACCATCGTCTTCTTCGGGTCGAGAAATCCTTCGGGGATCAGCCGCACGTCGTCCTCATAGTGGACCGCCGCGCCCTCCGCTTCGAGTTCGCCGGTCAGGTGCGAAGGCGTGCGGTCATAGCCCGCGACGGCATACCCCCCGTGCAGAAAATAGCGCGCCAGGGCACTCATGCCGATGCCGCCGATACCCAGAAAATAGACGTTCTTGTATTCCATCACTTCATTACCTTTACAATCTCATTGACAATATCTTCCGCGGCGTCGGGCCTGGCCAGCGCCTCCAGATTGCGGCTCATCGCCGCCAGCGTCTCCCGATCCGCCAGCAGCTCCACGGCCCGCGGCATCGCCTTCGTCCGGCACTCGGCGTCCGGAACGACCACCGCCGCGCCCTTCGTCTCCAGCGCCCGGGCGTTTTTGGTCTGATGATCCTCGGCCACGTTGGGCGACGGAACGAACAGCACCGGCTTGGCAACGAGGCACAACTCGGAGACCGTCCCGGCCCCGCTGCGCGAGACGACCAGATCGGCCGCGGCATAGGCGTAGTCCATGCGGTCGATGAAAGCCCCCTGCCAGACGTGTGCGGCGGGGTGCGCGGCCAGAAAGGCCTGCATTTCGCGTTCGTAGTACTTGCCCGTCTGCCAGATCACCTGCACGGGGGCCTTGCCGTCCGTTCCGACGATCCACGCCTTCATCATCTCGTTCAGCGACCGCGTGCCGAGCGACCCGCCGACCACCAGGATCACCGGAAGATCGGGCGTCAGCCCGTAATATTCCAGCGCCTCGGCGCGGTCGGCGCCCTCCTTCGAAAAGCGGCCCCGCAGGGGATTGCCCGTCAGGACGATCTTCGCCGCCGGGAAGAAGCGTTCCATGCCTTCGTAGGCCGTGCAGATGCGCCGCGCGCCCTTCGCGAGGATTTTATTCGTCACGCCCGCATAGGAGTTCTGCTCCTGAATCACGGTCGGCACGCCCATCCGCTGCGCGGCCCACAGCACCGGAGCGCTGGCATAGCCGCCGAAGCCCACCACGGCGTCGGCCCCGAAGTCGCGGATGATCCTCTTCGCCATCCGGATGCTCTTCACCGCCTTGAACGGCACCGCGAGGTTGCGCCAGTCCAGCCGCCGCTGAAGGCCCGCGATCGGCAGACCCACGATGCGGTAGCCCAGCGCCGGGACCTTCTCCATCTCCATCTTGCCCTCGGCCCCGACGAAGAGAATCTCCACCCCGTCGCCGAAACGCCGTTTCAAGGCCTCGGCAACAGCCACGGCCGGGTAGATATGGCCTCCGGTTCCACCTCCGGAAAGAATGATGCGTTTCATCGTATCTAATTTTTAATTCTTAATTTTTAATTGATTCTGCCGCCGGGGCGGCAGAATCATCGTCCCCAGTTCCCCCGGTCCAGCGACCGGTAGTTGATCGCCTCGGCGATGTCCGCCTGAACGATGTCGGCGCGTCCCGCCAGGTCGGCGATCGTGCGCGCCGCCTTCAGGATACGGTCGTAGGCCCGCGCCGAGAGCGACAGCCGCTCCATGGCCCGCTCCAGCAGCGCGGCCGAAGCCGCATCGAGGCGGCAGTATTCGCGCAGCATCGCGCTGTTCATCATCGAGTTGGTATGAACCCCCTCGACACCGCCGAAGCGCGCCTCCTGCACCGCCCGCGCCCGGACGACCCGTTCGCGAACCGCAGCGCTCGCCTCGCCCGGCGCAGCCGCCGACAACTCCCGCGGAGTCACGGGCGTCACCTCCACATGCAGGTCGATGCGGTCCATCAGCGGACCCGAAATGCGCCCCATATAACGGTGCACCGACCCCGGAGAACAGGTGCACTCCTTCGTCGGGTGGTTGTAATAGCCGCACGGGCAGGGATTCATCGCCGCCACGAGCGTAAAATTCGCCGGGTATTCGACGTTGTATCTGGCCCGCGAAACCACGATCTTCTTCTCCTCCAGCGGCTGCCGCAGCACTTCGAGCACGCTGCGCCCGAATTCGGGCAGCTCATCGAGGAACAGCACGCCGTTGTGGGCCAGCGACACCTCGCCCGGCCGGGGCGACTGCCCGCCGCCGATCACGGCGACCTGCGAAGCCGTATGATGCGGAGCGCGAAACGGCCGCCGGGTCATCAGCCCGCCCGTCACGCCCGCCTTGCCCGCCACGGAGTGTATCTTGGTCGTTTCGAGCGCCTCTTCGCGCGAAAGCGGCGGCAGGATCGTCGGCAGACGCCGTGCGAGCATCGTCTTGCCCGAACCCGGCGCACCGACCATGATGACGTTGTGCCCTCCCGCCGCCGCGATCTCCAGCGCGCGTTTCACATGCATCTGGCCCCGCACGTCGGCGAAATCCTCCGCATAGTGCGTCGCCGCCGCATCGAACGGTTCGTCGTCGGCCGGCACGGCAGGCGCAATCTCCGCCTCGCCGTTCAGGTATCCGACGACCTGGCGCAAGGTCGTGGCGCCGATCACCTCGATGCCGTCGACAACCGCGGCCTCCGCCGCGTTTTCCACCGGCAGCACCACCCGCCGCAGCCCCTCCGAACGCGCCCGGACCGCAACGGGAAGCACGCCCCGCACGGGTTTGAGCGAGCCGTCGAGCGACAGTTCGCCGACGAACATCGTCCCGGCGACCGCCCCGGCGTCGATGCGGCCCATCGCCGCGAGGATTCCCACGGCGATCGGCAGGTCGAAACCCGCCCCCTCCTTGCGCAGGTCGGCCGGAGCGAGGCTCACGACCACCTTCTTGCCCGACATCCGCTCGCCCGAGTTCTCGAACGCCGCCCGGATGCGCTGTTCGCTCTCCTTCACGGCATTGTCGGGCAGTCCCACGAGGTACATGCCCAGACCGCCGCCGGCGATGTTGACCTCGACGGTCACCGCCACGGCGTCGATCCCGGCGACCGCTCCTGCAAATGTACGAACGAACATGGCTAAAAAGGCGCTTCGTCGTCGATCTTCGTCGAGCGGTTGACGTCGAACTCCCCGCCCATCGCCGCACCGAGGCCCGACGTCCCCGGCTGGCTGTTCGAACCGCTGGCGTAGTCGTCGTAGGCCTGCTGGCTCTCCGCCGCCTGCGCGGGCGGCAGCATCGAGTCCTCCACGTCGGCGAAGCGGGCCTGCTCCTTCAGGAAGCGCAGGTTCACGTCGCACACCGCGCCGTTACGGTGCTTGGCAAGGATGATCTCGGCCATGCCCGCCGTGGGCATGCCGTTCTCGTCCTGGTTGATGCCGTAATACTCCGGACGGTGGATGAAGGCCACGATGTCGGCGTCCTGCTCGATGGCGCCCGACTCGCGGAGGTCCGACAGCTGGGGACGCTTCGAGCCGCCGCGCATTTCGGTGGCGCGGCTCAACTGCGAAAGGGCGATCATCGGCACGTTCAGCTCCTTGGCGATGGCCTTCAGCGTACGCGAGATGAAGGCCACCTCCTGCTCGCGGTTGCCCTTCGTGTCCTGATTGCCGGTCATCAGCTGGAGGTAGTCGATGATGATGATCTTGATGTCGTTATGAATTTTCAGACGCCGGGCCTTCGAGCGGAACTCGAAGACCGAAAGGGCCGGAGTGTCGTCGATGAACAACGGCGCCGTGCCCAACGGCTTGGTGGCCGATTCGAGGTGCCGCCACTGCTCGGGCGTCAGACGCCCCGACTTGACGTCGTTGCCCGAAAGTCCCGTCTCGGCGATGATCAGACGCATCATCAGCTGCACGGAGGACATTTCGAGCGAAAAGAACGCCACGCCCTGCTCGTGGTCGACGGCCATGTTGCGGGCCATCGAGAGCACGAAGGCTGTCTTACCCATCGAGGGACGCGCGGCGACGATGATCAGGTCGGACAGCTGCCAGCCCAGCGTCACGCGGTCCAGAGCCATGAAGCCCGACGGCACGCCGCTGAAGGCGCTGGTGTTCTTCGACGCCTCCTCGATCTGCATCAGCGCCCGGGCCAGGATGTCCTTGGACGACTGCACCGAACGTTTGACGTGCCCCTCGGCGACCTTGAAGATCTCGCCTTCGGCGTAACCGATCAGCTCCGTGACGTCGGTCGACTCGTCGTAGGAGCGTTTCTGAATCTCGGTCGCCGAGCGGATCAGCTCGCGCTGCACGTATTTCTGGGCGATGATCTTGGCGTGAAACTCGACGTTGGCCGCCGAACCGACCTTCTGGGTCAGCTGCGCGAGGTACGAAGCGCCGCCCACCTTCTTCAGCTCCTTCTTGGCCTTGAGCCGCTCGGTCACGGTATAGAGGTCGATGGGTTTCAGCTCCATCGACAGTTCGTTGATCGCCTTGTAGATCAGGCGGTGTTCCTCGGTGTAGAACGCCTCGGGGGAGACGAACTCCTGCACGGTGATGATGCAGTCCTTTTCGAGCATCAGCGCACCGAGCACGGCCTCCTCCAGCTCGACCGCCTGCGGGGGTACGTTGCCGACGGTATCGGTCATCGCCTCGAACGCCTCCCGGTTGCGGGAGGAGGGTGTAAAATCTTTCGCCATGGATAATCGGATTCTTTCAAAGGTCAAAAGTAAGCATAAGCGGGGAGAAATCAAAACCGGGCGGAACCCCGGTTTGTCGAAAACTATGTTTATAACACAGCTTCCGCCACCGAATGCCGGAACGGACCGGATGCCGGTCCCCGGCGGGCCGCCGCGTTTCGGGGCCTGTCCTGCCCCAAACCCCTTTCGCGGAAGGGGTTCACGGCCTGCGGCCGGAATAACGTCCTGTTGATAAGTTTTCGAATCGCCGCCTACTCCTTCACGCCCAGTTCGCGCTGCGAGACGGCGAGGGCGGCGATGCTGATGCGGCAGCCGGGCGCATCGCGCAGGATCGCCGAGGCGCACGAAAGCAGCGTCGAGCCGGTGGTCATCACGTCGTCGACCAGCAGGACGTGCCGCCCGGCGAGCCGTTCGGGACGGCACACCGCAAAGGCGTCTTCGACGTTGCCGGCCCGCTCGCGGCGGGGCTTGAGGGCCTGGCTGGCGGTGTTGCGCACCCGGCTGACGCTGCGGCGGTCGACCTCCACGCCCAACTGCGCGGCGATCCCCTCGGCGATGTATTCCGACTGGTTATACCCCCTCCGGCAACGCTTAAAGGGGTGCAGCGGCAGCGGAACGACCACCTCCACGTCGTCGTAGAGTCCGCTTTCACGCAGATACCGCCCGTACCACGCGCCCATCTCCCGGGCCGTGCGCCACGCCCCGCGGTACTTGAAGCCGTGGATCAGCCACCGCCAGCCGCTCGCGCGGACGAAGAACAGAAAGCCCGAAGCCTGACAGACGGGGACCATGCCCCAGCATCGGCGCACCACGGGGTTGTCGGCCTCGCGCCAGTAGCCCGTCAGCGGCGCCGTGGCGCGGCACAAGGTGCAGACCGTGCGTTCGCCGCGCGTAAGCGGCTCCCCGCAGACGGCGCAGCGGGGCGGGAACAGCAGCGACGCGACATCGCGGACGAGGTCATTGAGGATCGACATTGACGACGACGGTGATCGACTTGAACGCCGGGTTTCCGGCAAAGGTTTTCAGCTCGGCCGCGAGCAGTTCGCGGGCGCGGGCCGAAGAGGCGCCGCTCTCGATTTTCAGCAGAAGGCCCACGAGGTATTCGCCGCGGATGCGGTCGACGGGCGGGGTCATCGGCCCCAGCAGACGGCGGCCGAAACGGGTGCGCAGGCGTGCGGCGAGGTCCATGACCCCGTTTCGGAGCACCGAAGGGTCGCGGTGGCGCAGCGTGAGCGACGTGAGCCGCGCATAGGGCGGATAGAAAAAGGCTTTGCGCTCGGCGAGCTGTGCGCGGGCCATCCCCTCGAAATCGCCCGCCGCGACCTGCCGGATCACGGGATGCCCCGGTTCGGAGGTCTGGATCACCACCTCGCCCCCGTCGTCGCGCCGTCCGGCGCGGCCCGCCACCTGCATCATCAGCTGGAAAGCCCGTTCGGCGGCCCGGAAATCGGGGTTGTTCAGCAGGTTGTCGGCATTGAGGATGCCGACGAGCGACACCCCCGCGAAGTCGAAACCCTTGGTGATCATCTGCGTGCCGACCAGAATATCGGTCCGGCGGGCCTCGAAATCGGCGATGATGGCGCTGAACGCCTTTTCGGAGGTCACGCTGTCCCGGTCCAAACGGGCAACCCGCGCTTCGGGGAAAATCCGGGAAATCTCCTCCTCGACCTTCTCGGTCCCGAAGCCCATCGGGAGCACATCGGTGACCTTGCACGAAGGGCACTTCGCCGGCACGTCCTCCGTATGGCCGCAGTAGTGGCAGACGAGTTTCCGCCCGCCCTTGTGGTAGGTCAGCGTCACGTTGCAGTGGGGGCAGCGGGCCGTCCAGCCGCACTCGGAACACGCGACGTAGGGCGAAAACCCGCGGCGGTTCTGAAACAGCATCACCTGCCCGCCCCGGTCGAGGGTCTCGCCGATCCGGTCCAGCAGGAGTTTGTTGAAATGGCCCTTGCGCTCGCCGCGCCTGGCGGCGCGCAGGGTGTCGGAAACGAGGATTTCGGGCGGGCGGGCGTCGCCGTAACGTTGGGTCAGCTCCGCGCGCCCGTATTTGCCCGACGCGGCGTTGAGCCACGTTTCGAGCGACGGCGTGGCGCTGCCCAGCAGCGTCCGGCCCCCCGTCAGGCGCGCCATCACCACGGCGCAGTCGCGGGCGTTGTAGCGCGGCGCAGGCTCCGTCTGCTTGTAGCTGGCGTCGTGCTCCTCGTCGACGACGATCAGCTGCAAATGCTTCAGCGGCAGGAAGACCGACGACCGCACGCCGACCACGAACTCGCCCCCGTCGGAGCGGTTCAGCCGCAGGTAGGTCTCCGTGCGGCGGCGGTTGGTGAGTTTGGAATGGTACGGAGTGACGCGGCTGCCGAAGATGCGCTCCATGCGCTCGATCAGCTGCGCCGTAAGGGCGATTTCGGGCACCAGCAGCAAAACATCGCCGCCCCGGGAGAGCACCTCGGCGATCAGGTGGATGTAAATCTCGGTCTTGCCCGAACCGGTGACGCCCTGCAAAAGAGCGGTGGTTTTCCCGGCGGCGAACTGTTCGCGCAGGGCGTTCAACGCCGTCAGCTGGTGCGCCGTCAGCTCCGGAAGGCGGAAGGCCGACCCGCCGCGCTCGACCGAACGTTCGCGCTGGGTGCAGACGATGTATTTCTTGCGCTCGAGGGCGTGCAGCACGGCATAATCGGCCCGGAGCAGGCGGCGGGCCACCTCGCCCGTCGCGATGCGCGTTTCGTCGCCGGCCGCAGCCAGCTCGAGCAGCGCCTCGTACTGCTTCGGGGCGCGCCGTTCGATCTTCTCGCAGACTTCGTGAAAACGCCCCTCGTCGCGGAGTTCCGCGGCCAGCGACACATAACACTCGGTGCGGGGACGGAACTCGTCGCCGGAGAACTCCTCCTCCGTGTCGCCCGAAGGTTTCATCAGCGCAGGCAGCGCCACGCGCATCACCTCCCCCAGGGAACACATGTAGTACGAGGCGATCCACTCCCACAGCGACATCTGCTGCGCCGAGAGCAGAGGCGCATCGTAGAGCACGCGCTGGATCGGTTTGACGGTTTTGAAATCGGGCCGGCGGTCGTGGACCCGCCACACGATGCCCGTATAGAATTTGCGTGCGCCGAACTGCACCGCCACGGCCTGCCCGGCCGCGACGTCCGTGCCTCCGGGCACGGCGAACGTGTAGACGGGCTGCGCCAGCGGAAGAACTATGTCGGCGTAGAGCTGCATCAGCCCTTCCCGATTGTCTGAAATCCCTTCCCGTAGACGCCCATGACCGATCCGACGGTCATAAAGGCCTCGGGGTCGATGGTCTTGACGAATTTGAGGATCATCGAGGTCTCCCGCTTGCGGCAGACCACCATGACGATTTTGGACTCCTTTTTCGAATACCACCCCTGCGAGTCGATGAGCGTCACCCCGCGGTGGACGTTGTCGACGATCGCCTGGGCCATTTTCTCGTAGTCGTGCGTGACGATGAAGACCTGGCTCGACTGCTGGTTTCCGGCCATGATCATATCGACCGTATAACCCACGACGGCCGTCATCACGTAGCCGTAAATCACGGCGCTGATGCCCATGCCCACCAGCAGGGCCGAACCGATGATGACGAAATCGGAGTAGATGAGGATTTTGCCGTAGCTGACCGTGCGGTACTTGTTGATGATCATGGCCACGATGTCCGTGCCGCCCGTCGAGCCGCCCTGCGAGAAGCAGAGCGCGATGCCGGCGCCGGCCAGAATACCGCCCATGACGATGGCCAGCAGGTTGTCGACCCCGAGGAAGTTGCCATCGGGAAGCACCTCCTGCCAGAAGTTCATGCCCAAGGAGATGATCACCACGCAGAAGATGGTCTTGAGACCGAAATTCCACCCCACGATAAATCCGGCGACCAGCAGCAGGACGGCATTGATGATGAAGACCATCGTACCGATCTGCAGGTCGATTCCCGCCGTCGAGAGCGCATTGCACAGCACGAGCGACAGACCTGCGGCGCCGCCGCCGACGCCGCCGGCCGGGAGTATGCAGCCGATCCAGCCGAAAGAGTACATCAGCATGCCGACAGCCATCAGAACATACTCCTTGACGGGTTTGAGCACGATGTCGGGATTGATGGATTTCATAACGAAGGGGTTTATTCGGGGTTTGCCTCCGCAAAGGCGGCGCAGGCCGGACGCAGAGCCGGGTCCACCCGCGTTCTGCCGAGGCGCAGCCTACCTCTGCCGAAGTTTGTCTGCGGCAAAGGTAGTAAAAATTTCGCCTTGGTATACATTGCGTTCCTCCAATCTTCTTTCGAGCATCGCGAGCAGCTGCTCGTTGCGCACGAGGCCCCAGTTGCGGCCGTAATGGTAGCGCGGCGGAGCCTCCGAGGCGAAACGTTCGACGACCACGCCGGGACGCAGCCGGCGGAGGATTTCGACGAACAGGTCGATGTACTCCTCCGGCTCCCAGAAGCGGAAACGCTCCGGTGCGGCGTCGTACTCGGCGGCCATCGGCGTCGCGCGGAAAACCTGCAGCTGGTGGAACTTCACGGTCGTGAGCGGCAGGGCGTTGATCCGCTCCACCTGATCGAGCAGCATCGCGTCGGTCTCGCCGGGAAGCCCGAGGATGAAGTGCGCGCCGACGTGCAGGCCCCTAGCGGCGGTCATCTCGACGGCGCGGCGGGCGCACGCGAAGTCGTGGCCCCGGTTGACGGCCCGGAGCGTGGCGTCGAAGGTCGATTCGATGCCGTATTCGAGGGCGACATACCGATCCCGGGCCAGCCCGGCGAAGTAATCGAGCTTGCGCTCGTCGACGCAGTCGGGGCGCGTGCCGACGACGATTCCCGCCACGCCGGGATGCGCGAGGGCCTCATCGTAAAGCCTCTTCAGCCGCTCCAGCGGGGCGTAGGTGTTGGAAAAAGCCTGGAAATAGACCAGGTAGCGCTGCGCCGAACGGTAGCGGTTGCGGTGGAATTCGATCCCCTCGGCGATCTGCTGCCCGACGCTCTTCGAGGGCATGCAATAAGAAGGGGTGAACGCTCCGTTGTTACAGAACGTACACCCTCCCTCTCCGATCGTCCCGTCGCGGTTGGGGCAGGTGAAGCCCGCATCGACGGAAAGTTTCTGCACCCGGCAGCCGAACAGACGGCGGAAGTACCCCGCATAGGAGTTGAACCGCCTCGTATCGCCCCACGGGTAAGTCATCTCCGCCTAAAAATTCCAGTCGCCCGGATTGTAGGTATCCTTCGGAACGTTGGGCACATTAGGGAAGAACGTATGCCCCGTGAGGCGTTCGATCTCCGCAACAGTCTTAAACACCCCCTTCGACTGAAAATCAACAGCCTTAACCACCTCGTTTTTAGCGTAGGTCTTATGCCGAACCATGATGGCAATGGATTGAAGTTCCCCCTGCGAACAATTTACCACCCACTTATTACCAGCGCTTTTCTTGGCTTTGAGCAGCACGATGTAGTAATGCGTCGGAATGGTCGTACCATCCACAACCTTGGAGGTATTCTCCCAATAGGTTCCCACCACCTGATAGCAAGTATCCGCCAAGCCACGCCATTGCTTGTCGACCCAGTCTTCAGCCGTATTCCACTGACCGCCGCTGGTATTGAAATAAGTCTGAAGCTGCGGACCGATATTCGAATAATAGAAAACGTCACGGTTAACGTTCTTCGTCACGCGCCGCTCGTTTGAGCCAAGCATGTGACCACGCGTGTAGCCGCTCCAATGACCCGCTTGCGTACAATTGATGTCCGGGTCATTCCGGTAAGCGTCTGTCCGCTTCACATCGCCTGTATAGCAGTCATGTAGTGGGGCAGCCACCCAGACCGGGCAGCGGTACGATTTGCTGTAACAGGTCGAGAAATTACGCGCCTTCGTACCGGTCGCCGGATAGTCCGGGCAAAGGTGATAAGCATAATAATAGTCGCTGTTCGACTTGTCCTCCGGAACCAGTTCGGGCCAGCCCGAATACTTGGCCGAACCCGTATTTCCGCCACCGCCGTCCGACGAGGTGGTGAAGGTCGCCGCGGCGCTGGTGTAGGTCTGCCCGTCCCAGTCGGCGCAGAGCGCGAATTCATAGGTCGTGCCGGGTGTCAGGCCGGTCAGGGCCGCCGTCTTGGTTCCCGTTCCCGTCGGAACGTTTACCCGGTCATAGCTGCCCGACGAAGCCGGCTTATACCGGAAATAGACGTCGTAGTCGGCCGTATCTTCGAAATTGAACGTACAGCTCAGCGTCGCCTCGGTCTTGGTCACGCCCGACGCCGCAGGAGTTCCGAAAGCGGGCCGTTCGGGATCGGGGTCGGGCATGTCGTCCTGCCCGGTTTTGAAGACCGCCCCTGCGCTCTGAACCCGTCCGGTCGACAGGCCGGCATAGGCGAAAACCACGTAGCTCGTTTCGGGCTGAAGCCCAGTCAGCGTGGCGGCAACGCCGGTGCCGTCAACCGCGGAACCCGCCACATCGGCAAACGCGCCGATTTTATTGTCGACAACGGCAGCATAGGAAAAACCCACGCTCGTGTTTTCGAGCACGCCCTCGCCGAAACGAGTCTGGCAGCTCAACCCGACCGTCGTGCCGTTGACCTCGGCCACAGGCGTCAGGAACCAGTCCGTTCCGGTCTCCGTCTTTTCATCCCCGCAGGAGGCGAAGGCCACGGTAAGGCCCAGAAGCAGAAATGCAAAAATTTTCTTCATTTTGATATAAATATGTTATTCCTTGTTTTTTGAATCCATCCAAATCGTCACCGGCCCGTCGTTGACCAGCTCGACCTGCATGTCGGCGCCGAATTCGCCCGTGGCGACCCCGCGGCCGAGCAGCTCGGCGACCCGGGCCGTAAACCGTTCGTAAAGCGGGCGAGAAACGGCTTCGGGGGCCGCCTTGATATAACTCGGCCGGTTGCCCTTGCGGGTCGAGGCCTGCAACGTGAACTGGCTCACGACCAGAATTTCGCCGTCTGTCTGCACCACGTCGAGGTTCATCACCCCGGCTTCATCGTCGAAGATACGCAGGCGCACGAGTTTTCCGGCGAGGTACTCGATGTCCTCGTCGGTGTCGTCGCACCCGACGCCGAGCAGCACCAGCAGTCCCGCCCCGATCCGGGAGCAGACATCGCCGCCGATAGCGACGGAAGCGTGTTTTACACGCTGAATGAGCAATCGCATGGCAGGGATATTCAGAGGTTTTCGAAATAGGTCCACAGGTTGTCGCCCGCAGGCACGGGAGCCGTGACCGAGAGCGGCTCGCGACGCACCGGATGCTCGAATTCGACACGGCGCGAGTGGAGCGAGATGCCGCCCCCGGGCAGGGAGCGCCGGGCGCCGTATTTCAGGTCGCCGCGGATCGGACACCCGACCTTCGAGAGCTGGGCGCGGATCTGGTGGTGACGCCCCGTGAGCAGTTCGACCTCGACCAGCGTGTAGTTCGTCCCCGCCCCGAGCGTCGCGTAACGCAGGCGCGCCTCCTTGGCGTCGCCCTTCGGGGCGTCGCAGGCCCGCGAACGGTTGGTCCTGCCGTCGCGCAGGATATAATGGCGCAGTTCGCCGCTCTCGGGATCGGGTGTGGCTTCGGTCAGCGCCCAGTAGACCTTATGGATGCGGCCTTCGCGGATCATCTCGTTCAGACGGACGAGCGCCTTCGACGTCTTGGCGAAAACGACGGCTCCGCTCACCGGGCGGTCGATGCGGTGCACCACGCCGAGGAACACCTCGCCGGGTTTGGCGTCGCGCCGTTTGATGAAGGCCTTGATCTGGTCCTCGAGGGCGCTCTCGCCCGACGGGTCGGGCTGCACCAGATCGCCGCAGCGTTTGTTGACGATCAGCAGGTGGTTGTCTTCGTAGAGAATGTCGTCCGGGTTGAACATCGTCGGAAATTACAGAATAAAGGTGAAAGGCAGCAGTTTGGAGGCCGAATCGACCGCCGTCACCGTACCGTGGCCGCTCATCAGCACCCGCATCGGGGAACCCTGACGACGCTCGACGTCGACCATCACCTGCCGGCACTGGCCGCAGGGATAGCATTCGCGCTCCGAGGGGTTCGAGGCAATGGCCATCGTCTCGATCGGATCGTCGGCATAATTGGCCTGGGCGTAGAACATCAGCGACCGCTCGGCGCAGAGTCCCGCGGGATAGACCTCGCTTTCGAAGTTGCTGCCGTAGAGTATTTTCCCGCTGCGCAGACGCGCGGCGGCGCCTACGTGGAAATTCGAGTAGGGCGCATGCGCATTGGCCGTGGCCCGTTCGGCCTCGGCGACCAGCCTGCGGTCGGCTTCGGAAAGCTCCGACAGCGCCGCGTAATGTTCATAATCGAAACAAAACTGCTTTTCCATAACTCCTCCTTTTTTACAGGGGTGAACTACAAAGATACTAAAATTTTCAGAAATCGCTTACTGAATCGTACTTTTTCAGTCTCTTTGCTTTCAACCCGGATGAATTGTTTTATTTTCAGGACCTTCCGGCCGACGAACGGGGATTTGGCGCCGGGACCGGCCGGCCGGGTCCGCAGGCCGGAGGGTTCCGCACCTCGCAAAGAACGAGGCGGACGGACGCCGCGAGCCGTCTGCGACTATCGCGGAGGGAATTTCGCCTTAACGAAGTCCGGGCCGGACGGGACACACAAGTGCATTTCCCGTTCAGCCCGGACAAGGCGAGGTGAAAGACACCCGAGAGAATCGGAAACCGTCCTATTCGAGCACGAACTTCGCCTGCACGTTGTACTGCAACTTGATGGTCTTGAAATCGAGCGGTTCGTCCGCAGCGGCGTCCTCGGCGACGCCCATCGCCTTGGCGCTGCGCATCACGGCCATGTTGTCGTAAAAAACAGGCATCACGTTGTTGTTCGAATCGTAGATGTAGAAGCATTTGCCGATCTTCTGCCCGATGGCTTCGGCCAGCGTCGCGGCGCTCTGGCGGGCGTTCTGCATCGCCTCGACGCGCACTTCGGCCTTATACTGTTCGATTTTCGAGTGCGAGACCTTCAGGATCGAGACGTTCGAGATACCCAGTCCGTCCAACGCCTGCCACACTTTGGCAACCATCGCCGAGGAACCCAGCTGCAACTGGTATTTGGCCGTGGCCACCGAGGTGTTTTTCTTGAAGAACTCGCTCGACAGGTTGGCCATCTTGAGCTGTTTCTCGACATCGACCCCGGCACGTTTGAGCGCGGCGATCATGTCGCGCTGCTGGCTTTCGACCGAAATCTTGCCCTTCGAGTCGCGCTCGTTGATGATGATCTGCAAGTAGAATTCGTCGGGCGCGATCTCCTTTTCGGCACGTCCGTTGACCTGAATGTAGCTGGGGAACGCCTCCTGCATCTGCGCTGCCGCGGGGAGGGCGAAAAACGCCACCGCCGCCAATAAAATCAGTCGTTTCATTGCCTTTTCGTTTTTAAATAACCTATTACAAAGATTATGCAAGCCGGGCGTCGCGCGGAACTGTTTTCAGCCGGGCCGGTTTCCATCCCTTTGTATCCAGTAAAACGCCGAAAAACGAAAATACTGCATCCCCGATGCGAAATCAGGCCTTGAACAACTCCCTATCGCTTTTTGCCTCCGCGGTGTTTCTTGAGCTCCTTCCTGTTCATCTCGCGGATTACCAATTCCTCGGTTTCAACGGGTCGGTAAACACCCTTTTCAACGCACACGACACCCTCCTCCGTAACGAACTGCGGAAAGAAATGCTTGCGGATGAAAGGTTTTCGCTCCCGCTCCTTCGGGTCCGGATTACTCTCCCACCAGAAGGTCTGCACGGAAACTTTGTATCGCTCGCCGTCATAGCTTCCCGCCAGCGCCAGCGGCGTTCCGGGCAGCACTTCGTCCCCGACCTCGACCAGCACATTGTCGCCGTCGAGGCAGATATACCAGGCCAGCGTGCCATCGGGCTGCTCGACCAGCAAATCGGGGCTTTCGGAGGTAAAACTCACCGCCGGGGCATCGGGTTCCCGTTCGGGAATGCCGACCTCCACGACCGTGCCGCGCCGCATCGCATAGACCGTGTCGCCCTTTTCCATTTCGAAATGCAACCCCAAAGCCCCTTTCTTTTCTTTCCGGAAACGGTCGTAAACGCTCACGCCGCGCGACACACGCACCGGCCAGCGAACAGTGGTGGGCATGCGGTAGACAAACGCGGTATCGGGCTCCTTATCGACAGGGCCTAAAAAAAAGCGGTATGAATAACCGTACCTCACGCCCCGGGTATCGTCGGCGGGACGGAGAGACAGCAGCCGCGTCCCGGTATAGCGGGTCTCGTATCTGAAGGTCCCCGAAGCGGTGTTACAGTTCTGCAAATCCCGGAGCGTCAGAAAAACAGTCAACGTCCCCGGACGCGTCTTATTCTCCAGGATAAAATCCACGGAGTTATTCTCATTCCGCTGCGTGCGGATGGTCGGCGACTGGGCGACCGCCCCGACGAACATCAGGGCGAACGATGCAGTCAGAAAAATTCGTATCATCGGTCCGTGGTTCAGGTTGCAGTTCAGGTTGCGTCCCGCGCGGACGCGCCGTTTACCGCCGCACGAGCTTCACGACGTTCTCCACATGGTGCGTGTGGGGAAACATGTCGACGGGCTGCACGGCCTCGACGCGGTAGGCGGCGTCCATCAGCTGGAGGTCGCGGGCCTGCGTGGCGGGATTGCAGCTCACATAGACGATCCGTTCGGGCGCGGCGCGCAGGATGACTTCGATCACCGGTTCGTCGACGCCCGCGCGCGGCGGGTCGAGGATGATCACGTCGGGACGGCCGTTCGCGGCGACGAATCCGTCGTCGAGCACCGCCTTCATGTCCCCGGCGTAAAAGACCGTATTTTCGATGCCGTTCAATTCCGAATTGACCTTGGCGTCGGCGATGGCTTCGGGGACGTACTCCACGCCCACCACCCGGGCGCAACGCGCGGCGCAGAAGTTGGCGATGGTTCCCGTCCCGGTGTAGAGGTCGTAAAGCACGTCGCCCGGCCGGAGGTCGGCAAAGTCGCGGGCCACCTTATAAAGTTCGTAGGCCTGCGCGGAATTGGTCTGGTAGAACGACTTGGGTCCCACCTTGAAGCGCAGTTCCTCCATCTCCTCGATGATATGGTCCTTGCCGCGGTAGCAGACCGGGTCGAGGTCGCCCACCGAGTCGTTGAACTTCGTATTGACGATATAGAACAGGGAGGTGATCTCCGGGAATTTGGCCGCCAGATGGTCCATCAGGGCCGTGATGCGGGGCCGGTCGTCGCTGTTGAAGACCACGATCACCATCACCTCGCCCGTCGAGGCCGTGCGGACGATCATGTTGCGCATCAGCCCCTCGTGCGAACGGGCGTTGTGGAACGTGTAGCCGTTCTCCACGCAGAACCGCTTGGCCTCCATGCGGATGCCGTTCGACGGGTCGGGCTGCAACCAGCATTTGCGGATGTCCAGCACCTTGTCGAACATCCCCGGGATGTGGAATCCCACGGCCGGCGCGTCGCCGATGTCGCCCGCCGACTCGATCTCCTCGCGCGTCAGCCAGCGGCGGTCGGCGAAGGTGAATTCGAGTTTGTTGCGGTAGAACTGCGTCTCGGCCGAGCCGAGGCAGGGCGCGATCTCCGGCAGCTCGATCTTGCCGATGCGCGTCAGCTGGTCGCGGACCTGATCGGTCTTGAAGCGCAGCTGCTCCCCGTAGGGCAGGTTCTGCCACTTGCAGCCGCCGCAGACGCCGAAATGCTCGCAGAACGCCTCGGCCCGCAGGGGCGATTTCTTCACATAGCGGACCACGAAGCCCTCCATGAAGCGGCGGCGTTTGGAGCGGATCTGCACGTCGACCACGTCGCCCGGAACGGTCAGCGGAACGAAGACCACCACGTCGTTCCAGCGGCCCATGGCCTTGCCCTCGGCCGCGAGGGTCGTTATTTCAAGCCCCTCGACGAGGGGATAGTTCGCTTTCTTTCTTGCCATCGGTTTTTAACTTTGCGTGCAAAGTTAAAAACAATTCATAATTCAAAATTCATAATTCAAAATTATTTCCCCGCAAAACGTATCGGAACCATCATACGGAACCGTCAACGCTTAATTTTTCATTTTCAATTTTTCATTTTTAATTCGGGCTTTGGCCCGCACGCCGCCCAGCCAGAAGCCCAGCGCGAAAGGCCCGCCGATCAGCACCGCAAGCGCCAGCACGACGTAGAGCAGGATTTTGCCGACAAGCCCCGGCACGGCGTCGAGCGTCGTCCGGACCAGTTCGTCGCCCGTCGCCCGCAACTGTTCGACCAACGCCTCGCGCTCACGCGTAACGTATTGCTGCAACTCGCCGCGCTGGCGATCGAAGTCGGCGAAAGCGTTGTCCACCGAAGCGTTCATCGTCCAGATGAGCTGCGTGGCCTGCCGGTTCAGCTCCTCCAGCACCTTGTCCGAAATCTCGGGCAGGTGCTCGGCGACGACCACGATACGGTTGAAACTGCGTTCCAGCGAATCGAGCTGCGCCCCGACCTGCAGGCGCAGGCTGTCCTGCCGGAGCCGCATCTCGAAGATGTCCTTCGACCAGCTCACACTGTTGGTCACCTGCTGGGTCTGGCCGCTCAGCCGGTCGTTGACGTCGGCCAGCACCTCGGCGATCGAGCCGGTGGCGTAATCCTGTTCGACGCCGGCCGCCCGGAGGTATTCCAGCCACGCGAGGGTCGTGTTGTCGGTCTCGTCGCCCTCGGAGGCGGGGTTGTCGCGCACGTAGTCCGTAACGAACCGCTCCATCAGCGCATAGCGGTCGTCCGGAAGCACCTGCCGGGCGAGCCTTCCGGCCCGGCGGTCGAGCCGCAGGGCGGCGTCGCGGGCGATATCGCTCTGAAGACCGAACAGCAGCGAATCGGGCGCCTGGGCGAAACCCTCGTTCATGCGGCGGCACAGAATCCACAGGTCGGCCAGCGCCACGTCGGGAATGCCCTGCATGGCGGCGGTCACCCCGGCGCGCGTGGCGCGGATCTTCCACCGCACGGCCGCTACGCGCACATTCACGTCGGGCGACGCAGCGACGATCGAGTCGGCCGCACGGGCCACCTCGCCGGCCATGTCGTAGTAAAAGCCGCGCGTCATGGTCCGCACGTTCATCTGCTCCTTCGACAGAGGGTCGCCCGTGGCCACGGCCACCTTCAGCAGCGAACACCCCGCAAACGACACCGCGGCGAAAAGCGCGGCCGCCAGTTTCATCCATCCGTTCATCGTCATTCCGTTTACGGGTCCGGCCCGCAATTACCTTTCCAGTTTTTTCACAAAGTCGCGGATGTAGCGCACCGCGACGTAATGGCCCGCCTGGGGCATGTTGCCGTGGTCGAACCCGTCGAATTCCCGGATCTCGACGTCGGGATGCCCCACCACCTGCATCATGCGCCAGAAATAGGCGTTCTCCTCGTAGCGGCCCAACATCTCCCGCCCGCGGTCGCCCGAGAGGATCAGGATCGGCGGGCAGTCGGGACGTATGTAGTTCAGCGGCGCCATGTCGTCCACGACCACCTGCGTATCGGGAATCCCCATTTCGCGGCGTCGCGCGAAATGGGTCACGACCTGCCCGCTGTAAGGGATCAGCGCCGCGAACGCCGTGTCGGGGTCGATGCCGTAGGGCGCCATCCAGCGTTTGTCCAGCCCGATCATCGAAGTCAGGTAACCGCCCGCCGAATGTCCGGCGATGAAGATCAGCCGCGGGTCGCCGCCGTAGGAAGCAATGTTTTTCACCACCCAAGCGGCCGCAGCGGCGGCATCCGCCACGCAGTCGGAGACCTTCACGCGCGGAGCGAGGCGGTAATCCACGCCCACCACGGCGAATCCTTTGCCGCACAACGCTTTCGGAATCTCGCGCCGCCCGCCGGTCAGTCCCCCGCCGTGGAACCACACGACGGTCGGAAATCCCTTCCTATCCGCCGGCCAGCAAATGTCCAGCCGGCAAAGCGAATCGACATAGCCGTCGCCCGCCGCGTCGCGGTAGGCAATGCCGGTTTCGGTCCGGCAGGCGGCCGTCTGGGCCGAAATCCCCGTGCAGAGCAGGGTCAGAGCCGCGAAAAGCGCAAAAAATCGTTTCATGGAATCAGGTCGTTTTGGGTCATAAAGATAGGTAAAATCCCGTAAAAAACACTATCTTTGCAAAACCGACTGCATTAAAACAGCCATCATTATGAAAATCGCCTGCCTGCAATTCAATCCGATACAGGAAAACACCTACGTCGTCTGGGACGACACCAAAGCGTGCATCGTCATCGACGCCGGAAACAGCAACCCGCGCGAGGACGCCGCGCTGGACAACTTCATCGCCGAGCACGGGCTGAAACCCGTCATGGCGGTCAACACCCACGGCCATTTCGACCACACGCTGGGCGTCGAGCACCTCAAACAGCGCTACGGCATCCCCTTCGCCCTCTCGTCGAAGGACCGGTTCCTGCTGGACAACGCAGCGACGAGCGGTTCGGTCTTCGGCGTGAAGATCGGCGCGATGCCCGCGGCGGACCTCGACCTGGACACCCTGTCCGAAGTGCGTTTCGGCAACACCGCCCTGCGCGTGATCCGCACCCCCGGCCACACCCCCGGCCATGTGGCGCTGTACGAGCCGGACTCGAAATCGCTCTTCACGGGCGACACGCTTTTCCGCGAGTCGATCGGCCGCACCGACCTGCCGGGCGGCGACTATTCGTGGATCATGCGCTCGATCCTCGACTCGCTGATTCCGCTGGGCGAGGAGGTGCACATCTATCCCGGCCACGGTCCCGAGTCGACGATCGGCCACGAAACGCTCTACAACCCCTTCATCGTCGAGGTGCTGAACGAGGAGATCAACTACCGGAACTAAAAATTAAAAATTGAAATTGGGGAAATTCATCCATAAGATTCTCTACCGCACCCTGCCGTTAGAAGGCTACCTGCGCGCCGTGAGCCGGCTGTTCTTCCTCTGGCAGCGGCTGGGCATCGGACGCGAGGCCCCTGCCACGGAGTACGTCTACCACCTGCCGAAGCTGGTCCGCGCGGGCGACACATGCATCGACATCGGCGCCAACCTCGGCTACTACGCCCGCACGATCTCCCGCCTCGCAGGCCCCGCGGGCAAGGTCTACGCCGTGGAACCGGTGGCCCCGATCCGCAAGGTGCTGAGCCGCAACCTCCGCCGCTGCGCCAACACCGAAATACTTCCCTACGCCCTGGGCACGGAGTCGAAACCCATCGTGATGGCCAACGACTCGGCGCGCGAGACGGGCTACTTCGGCACGGGGCAGAACTTCGTAAACGACGCCGGCGGCCGAGCCGACGTGGAGTTCACGGCCCAGATGCGCCGCGGCAGCGAACTGTTCGGCAAACTGGAGCGCCTCGACTTCATCAAATGCGACATCGAGGGTTACGAGGTCATCGTGATGCGGGAAATGCGCCCCCTGCTGGAGCGTCACCGCCCCACGGTGCTGATCGAAACGGGCGGCGAAAACCGCCCGCAGATCGTCGCGCTCTTCACCGAACTGGGCTACACGGGTTACACGCTCGACCGCGGACGGGAGATCCCGCTGACGGACGACTCGTCGAAAGACATCATCTTCCGCCCCGGAAACTGACTATGAATGGTAATTATATTTTGCTCCGAGGGTCGGAAGCTCCGATTTTGCCGCACAGCGGCACCAAGCCCTTCCCCGAGGGAAGGGTTTGGGATGGGGTCAGACTTGCAAACGGCGTCGAAGACGACGAATACGGCGGTCGGGAACCAGAATCAGAGCAGAATAACAACTTGATTACTTATGAATTATGAATCGCCATGCGCATTGACATCATCACCTCGGTTCCCGAACTCCTGACCTCGCCGCTCAACGAGTCGATTCTCAAGCGGGCGCAGGACAAAGGGCTGGTCGAAATCGTCGTCCACAACCTGCACGACTATGCCCACGACCGCCGCAAGACCACCGACGACTATCCGTTCGGCGGCGAGGCGGGAATGGTTATGAAGTGCGAACCGGTCTTCGAACTGGTCGAGAAGCTCCAGTCGGAACGGCCGTACGACGAAATCATCTACACCTCGCCCGACGGCATCCGCTACGACCAGCACGAGGCCAACCGCCTCTCGACACTGGAAAACATCATCATCCTCTGCGGCCATTACAAGGGTATCGACCACCGCATCCGCGAGCACCTCGTAACGCGCGAGATCTCGATCGGCGACTACGTGCTGACGGGCGGCGAGCTGGCGGCCTGCATCATCGCCGACTCGGTCGTGCGGATCATCCCCGGGGCCATCGGCGACGAGGCGTCGGCCCTCACGGACTCGTTCCAGGACAACCTGCTGGCTCCCCCGGTCTACACGCGGCCGGCGGAGTTCCGCGGCTGGCGGGTCCCCGACGTGCTGCTGTCGGGCAACTTCGCCGAGATCGCCAAATGGCAGGACAACGAGGCCTACGAACGCACCAAGCGCCTGCGCCCCGACCTGCTCAACGAATAGCAGCCCCCTTACGCTCCCGCACTTTTTGATTTTAGAGGAGCGGATTTTGACATAACGAAGGCCGACGCAGAAGGGACATACCAGTGTATTTCCCTTTTGCGAAGGACGAGGCAGGGCAAAAGGCGCCCTATAAAATCGAAAAGATGAAATACTACCTCATCGCCGGGGAGCCTTCGGGCGACCTGCACGGCGCAAACCTGATCCGAGGGCTGCAAAAAGCCGATCCCGGGGCGGAATTCCGCTTCTGGGGCGGGGACTGCATGGCCGCGGCGGGCGGCGCGGAGAACCAGCGCAAACACTACCGGGAGACCTCGTTCTTCGGCATCGTGCAGGTGCTGAAGAACCTCGGGACCATCCGGCGGCAGATGCGGGAGTGTCAGGCCGACGTGGCGGAGTTCGCCCCCGACGTGCTGATTCTGGTGGACTATCCGGGATTCAACATGAAGATGGCCCGCTGGGCCAAAGAGCACGGCATCCGCACCTTCTATTACATCGCCCCGAAGGTCTGGGCGTGGCGCGAATGGCGGGTGAAGGCGATCCGCAGATACGTCGACCGGCTCTTCATCATCTTCCCCTTCGAGCGCACCTATTTCCCGAAACACGGCATCACGCCCGTTTTCGAGGGCAACCCGCTCGTCGACGCCATCGAGGCCCGGCGGACGACGCTCCCGACGCCCGAGGAGTTCCGCCGCCGCAACTCCCTCGACCAACGCCCGATCGTCGCCCTGCTGGCCGGCAGCCGCCGGAACGAGATCCGCGACAACCTGCCGCTGATGGCCGCGCTGTCGCGAAAATTCCCCGAGCGCCAGTTCGTGGTGGCGGGCGTCGCATGGCTCGACCGGGCGCTTTACGAACAATACACAGCCGGAAGCGACATCCGCTACGTCTGCGACCAGACCTACGAGACGCTTGCGGCGGCCGAGGCGGCCGTGGTGACGTCGGGCACGGCGACGCTCGAAACGGCCCTGCTGGGCATTCCCGAAGTGGTGGTCTACCGCACGGTGTGGTGGCAGGTCTGGCTGCGGCCCTACGTGCTGAAGGTCCCCTGGGTGTCGCTCGTGAACCTGAACCTGGGGCGCGAGGCCGTCGCCGAGATCATCCAGTCGGATTTCTCGGTCGACCGCGCCGAACGCGAGCTGCGGGCGATCCTGCGCGGCGGCAGCAAGCGCGGAAAGATGCTCGCCGACTTCGGCGAACTGAAAACGATCATCGGAGGCCCGGGAGCCAGCGAACGGTTTGCGGCACGGATGGTCGCAGAACTACACGCACAGAAAATAAAATAGCTTCCGATGAACGACCCGCTCGCTCCTCTGCTCGCCGGAGCATTTGTAATCGTATGCGGCCTGCTGGTCAAACGGTTCCCGATGCTGATCTCGGGTTACAACACCCTGCCGAAGGAGAAACGCAAAAACGTCGACATCGACGGTCTTTCGTCGTTCATGCGACGACACCTGGTGATAATCGGAGGTTTATTGATTTTATTTACAACAATACTCGAACTGACCGGCCAACAGGAGGCTTTTTCCATAATCCTCGCTGTCTACCTGCCGGTTTACGTGATCTGGATGGTGGTCCGGGCACAGCGCTACGACCACAATAAATAAGGAGAGAGCATGAAAATCATCTGCATAGGCCGCAACTACGCCGAACATGCCGCCGAGTTGCACGAACAGCTCAACGACAGCGGGAAACTCCCCGAGGAACCGATGTTCTTCCTCAAGCCCGACACGGCGCTGCTGCGCAACAACGACCCGTTTTACATCCCGTCGTTCTCGCAGGAGGTGCACTACGAATGCGAACTGGTGGTGCGGATCAACCGCGTGGGCAAGGCCATCGCCGAGCGTTTCGCCCACCGCTATTACGACGAGGTGGGACTGGGCATCGACTTCACGGCCCGCGACCTCCAGCGGCGGGCCATCGCCGAGGGGCTTCCGTGGGAGAGCTGCAAGGCTTTCGACCGCTCGGCGGCAATCTCGCCGGAATTCGTCTCCTTGCAGGAGCTGGGCGGCGACGTGCAGCGGCTGCACTTCACGCTCGACGTGAACGGGGAGCGCCGCCAGAGAGGCGACACGGCGGAAATGCTCTTCACGGTCGACCGGATCATCGCCACGGTGTCGCGATACATGACCCTGCGCATGGGCGACCTGCTCTACACCGGAACGCCAGCCGGCGTGGGCCCCGTCCGCCCCGGCGACACACTGCGCGCTGCGCTCGAAGGACGCGAACTGTTAAATTTCGACATCAGATGAACCTTGAAAAACGATTGTTCCGAAATCGAAAAAAAGCAGAACCGCTCCGTAAAACTTTTCACCTTTCACCTTTAATTTTTCACCTTTATACATGCTGCTCAACGACAAACTCAAACCCTACCGCCTGCTGCTGGCGTCGCAGTCGCCGCGGCGGCGGGAGCTGATGACCGGCTGCGGGTTGCCCTACGAGCTGGCCGAAAAATTCGACTGCGAGGAGACCTATCCCGACGACCTTCCGCTTATCGGCGTTTCGGAGTACCTCTCGACGCTCAAAAGCGAAGCCTATCCGGTTCCGTTGCTCGAAAACGACATCCTGCTCACGGCCGACACCGTTGTGCTGGCCGGCGGCGAATTCCGGATGACGGCCGAAGGCTCGACATGGCACGGAGGGAAGATTCTCGGCAAACCCCGCGACCGCGACGACGCCCGCCGCATGCTGAAAATCCTGTCGGGCGCGCATCATCTGGTCACAACCGGCGTCACCCTGCGCTCCGCCGCGCGGATGACCCACTTCACTTCGCTGACCTATGTCTGGTTCCGCACGCTCACCGACGAGGAGATCGCCTACTATGTCGACACCTTCCAACCCTTCGACAAAGCCGGGGCATACGGCATTCAGGAGTGGATCGGCTACGCCGCCATCGAGCGCATCGAAGGCTCGTTCTACAACGTCATGGGACTTCCCGTCCAGAAAGTATACACCGAATTAGATAAATTTTTGAATCCATGAAACGCACCCTGCTGACCCTGCTCGCCGCCCTTGCCCTCCTGCCTTCGCTGGCCGACGAGGGCATGTGGCTCCCGAGCCTGATCTCCGAACGCATCGACGACATGCGTGCAAAAGGCTTCCGCCTCACGGCCGAAGACATCTACTCGATCAACAAGGCCTCGATGAAAGACGCCGTCGTACTTTTCAACGGCGGCTGTACGGGCGAACTCATTTCGCCCGAAGGCCTGCTGCTCACCAACCACCACTGCGGCTACGACGCCATCCAGAAACATTCGACCGTCGAGCACGACTACCTGACCAACGGTTTCTGGGCCATGTCGCGGGCCGAGGAGCTGCCCAACGAAAAACTCTGGGTCCGCTTCCTCGTCCGCATGGAGGAGGTGACCGACCGGATCGCCGCGGGCGAGACGGCCGCGCAGATCGTCGAAAAAGCCAAGGCCGAAGGCACGGGCTACAAAGCCTCGGTCGAACAGATGTACTACGGCAACCAGCAGTTCCTGTTCGTCTACGAGCAGTTCGACGACGTGCGCCTGGTGGCCGCGCCGCCCTCGTCGATCGGCAAGTTCGGCGGCGACACCGACAACTGGATCTGGCCCCGCCACACGGGCGATTTCTCGATGTTCCGCGTCTACGCTTCGAAGGACAACCGTCCGGCGGCCTACTCGCCCCAGAACGTCCCCTACCGTCCGAAAAAACACTTCAGCATATCCACGAAAGGGGTTAAAGAGGGCGATTTCACGATGATCTACGGTTTCCCGGGCAACACGCAGGAGTACATCCTCTCCGACGCCGTGGCCTACATCGCCGAGCGTTCCGACCCGGCCAAGATCGCCATCCGCACGGGCCGTCTCGACATCATCACCAAAGCGCAGGAGTCCGACCCCGCGCTGCGCATCCACTACGCCGCCAAGCACGCCTCGATCGCCAACGCCTGGAAAAAATGGCAGGGCGAAGCGCTGGGCATCGACCGCCGCGGAACCGTCGCAGCGAAATTCGATTACGAGACGCAGTTCGGACTGTGGTCCGTGGGACGTCCCGAATACGCCGGCGTAGTGATGGGCCTGCGCGCCGAGTACGACCGGATCATGGACGCCTATTTCGCTTACGAAATCACGCGCGAAACGCTCTCGACGCTGCCGGCAGCCTACACCCCCGAAGAACGGGCCGAAGAGTGCTTCGCCCGGCGCAAGTTCGCCGAGCAGGCGCTCTGGCGCCATGCGTTCCGCGAATACGGCCGTTGCCCGAAGGTTTACCGCACGCCCTCCTACGCCGAAGGCATGGCCCGTTACAAATCGCCGGAAGCCTACGCCGACGCCCTTTTCGAGGCCGTATGGGAAGGCTCCGACAGCGTGGCCATGCAACCCGCAGTCAGACTGCGCGAAGAGACCAAACGTATGCTCGACCACATCTCGTGGATGCTGGGAACCAAGTCGCTGCGCAACCTCAACAGCAAAATCCTCAACGAACTTTATACTACTTATATAAAAGGGCTGCGCGAATGGGACCGCGAGCGGGCCTTCTATCCCGACGCCAACCTGACGCTCCGCGTGGCCTACGGCTCCGTGGCCGGATACGAGTACGCCGACGGCGAATACCACAAACCGCAGACGACGCTCGACGGCATCATCGCCAAGGACAATCCCGAAATTTACGACTACGACATTCCGCAGTCGCTGCGCGACCTCTACGCATCGAAGAACTACGGCCGCTGGGGCACGGTGATCGACGGCCGCAGGACCGTGCCGGTCTGCTTCCTGGCGACGAACCACACCACGGGCGGCAATTCGGGATCGCCGGTGCTGAACGCCGGGGGCGAACTCATCGGCATCAATTTCGACCGCACGTGGCGTTCGACGATGAGCGACATCGCCTTCGACCCTGCGATCTGCCGCAACATCGCCGTGGACATCCGCTACGTGCTGTTCGTTGTGGACCGTGTCGGCGGAGCGGGCTACCTGCTCAAGGAGATGACGCTCAAATAAAGCATTCCGGGACCGCCGCAGAACGACCCGGGCGGTCCCCATGCAAATTTTGTCGTTTTTTCCGCAAAAATTTTGCGAATCGCAAAATAGTGCCTATATTTGCACTCCCGAAAGTTGATTCGGGAGAGCAATGCCCAGGTGGTGAAATTGGTAGACACGCTACTTTGAGGGGGTAGTGAACAATTACGTTCGTGCAAGTTCGAGTCTTGTCCTGGGCACACGAAAACAAAACCGCAGCTGATTGTCAATCGGCTGCGGTTTTTCATTTTCGTTTTGTTCGCCCCCCCACTTGCACCGCTCGTCACATTGACAGCAAGGCCCCATCCCCGGCCGGCGCCCGGGCAACAAGGGCCAGCGCATAGCGATTCACGCCGCAAGGGCGCATGAGATCGAATCGCACGCACATCGTTTCAGTCTGAAGGTTCTTACGCGTGCGACTTCTTCGAGACGAACAGCGCGAGGATGAACGACAGGGCCGAGGCTGCGATCCAGAAGACGATCGCCGTGTCGAGGGGGTCGAGGATGATGACGTCCTTCCGGGCCTGCGCCTGCAAACACCCCGTATGGAGCGTCACCACGGCGAAATTCTCCCGGGCGTAGGATTGCAGGTTGAACGACGTTCCCAGCACCGTATAGTTGTTGTTGGCGCTGTGGATGATGAACGGACAGTTTTTGTCGGGCGAAATGGTGAAAAACGCCTCGCCGTCGAACTCGATCTCGCGCGTCGCCTTCCCGAATCCCGGGTCCACGGTGAGCGTCGCCTCGGAATTCATGCAGACCTTCGACCCGTCGGGCAGCACGATGTCGAGCCTCTCGCCGCACGCCGTGCGGTATTCCAAGGGCTGTGCGGCGCTGATCTCCGCCCCGGCCCCGGCTTCGGACGCGACATCGGGGGTGCGCTGCCAGAACCACACGGCGCAAACGCCCGCCGCAACCACGGCGGCCGCCGCCACATAGCGCAGGAACCGACTCCGGCGCCGTCCGGCGACCTCGGGGACAGCGAACAGGATCTTGTTGCGGGCTGCGAAACGCGCCCATTCCCGCTCCGCCTTGGCCGACGCGGGCAGCTCCCGTCTGGCGAGACACTCCCTGAAATAAGCCCGGTTTTCATCCGACTCCTCCAGCCATCCCGCCAGCATACCGGCCTCCTCCTTACTCAAAGCGTTGCTCCGGTACGAATTGATCAGTCTGTCTATCTCTTTCTGCATATCATTTACACAAAACAGATTTTTTCTCTTTGTCTTCACCCGGTAGACACGCCTTTTCCGGATACCGACCCCCGCCGTGCGATTTTTTTTTTCGGAGCGTCCCTTTCCGCCCCCCCCGGAAACCGGAAATCCCCGGGCCGAAGCTCCGGGGATTTTTCCGCTCCCGGCAAACGGGCAGGGCGCCGCAGAAGCGGCTGCGGCTCGTTCGGGCAGTCGTGAAAATTGGGTTTTATGCGAAATTTGCCGTATCTTGCCGAAAATTGGAAACCATGACACAGCAACTGCGATTCATACCGTTCAAATCACGCTCGGACAAGGGCTGGGCCGAAGCATGGGCGCTTTACGAAGCCTCCTTCCCCGACTGCGAACGCTGGGACGGCACGGGTTACGACCGCGCTTTCGGCGACCCGCATTTCGAGGCCGACGGCATCTGGCGCGGCGACGAGTTCATCGGCATCCTCTTCCACTGGAACGCCGGGGATTACCGCTACGTCGAGCATCTGGCCGTCTCGCCCCGCCTGCGGGGACAGAACATGGGTTCAAAAGCCCTCGCGGCCTTTTGCCAAGGGCGGCGCGTCATTCTGGAGATCGACCCGCCGGAGGATGAAATCTCGGTCCGCCGCCAGCATTTCTACCAGCGGCTGGGTTTCGTCGCCAATCCCTACGCGTATATCCACCCCTCGTTCCGGCGGCCGTTCCATCCCCACCGGCTGGTGCTGATGAGCTATCCCGAGGCCCTTACATACGAAGAGGCCCGCGGTTTCGCGGACTTCATTCGGGAACGGGTGCTCCGCTACTCCGAGCACGAGAATCCGGAGCTGCCGAGACTGTAAAGCGGCCGCTACAACATGCCGACCACGTATTTCGTGACGAAGTAACCGCCCGCCACCAGCCAGACGTAGAGCAGGCCGGCCAGCACGAAAGGCCTGGCCCCCGCCTGCCTGAATTTGTCGAGGCTCGTTTCGGTCCCCAGCGCCGTCATGGCCATCGTCAGCATGAAGGTATCAACGTACTCGATGGTCCCGTTGAGCGGAATTTCCCGGACCGTCTCCACCCCGCAAAGGCTTTGCAGCAGCGAATTGAGACCGATGATCCCGATGAACCCGAAGGCGAACCACGGCACGGCGATCCTGCGTTTTCCCGTTTCGCCCCCGGATTCCTTCCGGCGGCCCGCCAGCACGAAGCCCATGATCACGAGCACGGGCGCGAGCAGCATGACGCGGATCATCTTGGTGATGGTGGCCGTTCCGGCGATCCCCAGCGCATCGGTGGGGTCCATCGCGTTGCCCGCCCCGGCCACGTGGGCCACCTCGTGCAGCGTGCTGCCCGTGTAGACGGCCACTTCCGTGTCGGTCATCCCGTTGAGCATGCCCGTGCGGTACATGACCGGATAGAGAAACATCGAGAGGGTTCCGAAAATGACGACCGTGGAGACGGCGATGGCGGTTTTGTACCCCTCGCACTTCACCACCGGCTCGGCCCCCAGCACAGCCGCCGCGCCGCAGATGGCGCTGCCCGTCGAAGTCATCAGCGCCGTGTCGCGATCGATCTTCAGCAGGCGGCCCAGCAGAACGCCCCCCAGAATGGTGACCGTCACGACGATCAGGTCCACGACGACGGCCGGCACGCCCACGGCCGCCACCTGGGCCAGCGTCAGGCGGAACCCGTAGAGGACGATGCCCCAGCGCAGCACCTGCTTCGTGCAGAACCGGATGCCCGGGACCCAGGTTTCGGGCAGCCGGTTGCGCAGGCTGTTGGCGTAGAGCATGCCCAGCACGATGCCGACGATCAAGGGGCTGAACGAGAGCCGTCTGACAACGGGGATTTCGGCGATGTAAAATGCCGCGAACGAAAACAGCGCGATCAGGAGAATTCCGTGCAGGGTGTTCGCCCTGTTACCTTTTTCCAACATATCCTTGCAATTTTAATGACGACCGATAACTTTTGCTTCATTGCGACGGCAAAGGTCGCATCTTTTATCGGGATACGAAACAAGATTTGGTTATCCGGGATAACCTGAAGTTATGACGCAGGGATAAGGAAACCGGGGGCCGGCAATCAGAAATCCGCCCGGGCGAAGTCGATGAACCGCCGCGCCAGACGCGCAGGTTCGGCTTCGGCATGCACGAAAACGAAATCGCGGGAGAGCGTCAGCCCCTCGATGTCGACGATCCGCAGCGCGCCGCTGCGCAGTTCATCCACCACCGAAATCACCGATACGATGGCCATGGCGTCGCTGTTGCGGACGAAGGCCTTGATCCCCTCGGTCGACCCGAGGCGCATCGTCACATCGAACTGCGAGAGACGGATGCCTCTGGCCGCAAGGGCCGCGGCGATCACTTCGAGCGTCCCCGAGCCGCTTTCGCGCAACACCAGCGGGATGCGCGGCAGCTCCTCGGGCGTCACCGTCTCCCGGCGGGCGTATTTCCCGCCCGGACGGGCCACCAGCACCAGTTCGTCGGGCCTGAAAAGCGTGTAGTGCAGCCCCTGCCGGCGGCTGAGGCTCTCGACCAGCCCCAGATCCACGGCATGTTCGCCCAACGCCTGCTCAACCTCGGCGCTGTTGCCCGACGACATCGAGACCCGCACCCCGGGAAAGCGCGCCGTGAAGTGCGCCAAAATCGGCGGAAGGAGGTACTGCGCGATGGTCGTGCTGGCCCCGAGGCGGAGTTCGCCCCCGGTCTGGTCGGCGCAGAGGCTCATCTCGTATTCGAGGCGGCGGTAGTCGTCGAGAAGCCGCCCGGCCGCCTCCAGCATCGTACGCCCCGCATCGGTCAGCTCCAGACGGCTGCCGCGGCGGGTGAAAAGCTGCACCTTATAACGGGATTCCAGCTCGCCGACATGCTTGCTGACGGCGGGCTGCGAAATGTAGAGTTGTTCGGCGGCCCGGGTGAAACTCAACGTCCGGGCCGCGGCGATAAAGACCTTGAGGCGGAAATCGTCCATAAGGCGTCAGCCCAGATGCCCTTCGTCGGCGAACTCCCTGACCGAACGGACGTAGTGGTCGATGGTCTCCTGCATCGAGACGAACGACTTGCCCCCCGCGGCGTTCTTGTGGCCGCCGCCGCTGAAATACTTCCGGGCGAAGAGGTTGACGTCGACGTCGCCCCGCGAGCGCAGCGACACGCGGATGAATTTGCGGTGGGCGAGAAACATGGCCGACATCTTGACCTTTTTGATCGTGAGGGCGTAGTTGACGAATCCCTCGCTGTCGCCCTGCTGGAACTGAAAGCGGCGCATCTCGTTCTCCAGCAAGGACATGTAGGCCACCGTCCCGTCCTGGATCACCTCCATCTTGCGGTTGATGGCATAGCCGAACAGCCGCGCGCGGCCCTCGGTATAGGCGTTGTAGACGCTGTTGTGAATGTCGGGGATCGAGATGCCCTTCTCGACCAGCACGGCCACGGCGCGGAACAGCTCCGGGGTGAGGAACGAGAAGGCGAAATTGCCCGTGTCGGTCATCATGCCCACGTAGAGCGACTCGGCCATGCGGCGTGTGATAGCCCCGGCGCCGCACATCGCCTCGACGATGCTGTACACCAGAAAACACGTGCTCGACGAATCGGGATGCGAGAACATCAGGTCGAAGCCCTCGTCGGGCGAGAGGTGATGGTCGATCAGCACGCGGCGGGCCGTGGTGTTGGCCGCGATGGTGTCGCTGAGGATTTCGAGCCGCGAAACGGCGTTGAAATCGAGGCAGAAAATCATGTCGGCCTCCGCGATGGCGCGCCGTGCGCGCCCTTCGGTGTCGGTCTTGAAGATCACCACCTCGTCGATCCCGGGCATCCAGTCGAGGAAATAGGGATATTTATTGGGCACGACGCAGGTCACCGCATGTCCCATCGTACGCAGGACCTCGGCCCATGCGAGCGACGATCCGACGGCGTCGCCGTCGGGGTTGGTGTGGGAGACGACGACGATGCGCTGCCCGGGTCGGGCGAGCATCTCCCGCAGACGTTCGATATGTTCTTTCGATAACTTCATTCGGGTTGGTCCGCATTGGTGGACCCGACAAAGATAGAAAAAAACAGGCGATAAACCAACCGGCCTACCGGATATTCAGCAGCACGAGGTTGTCGAGCACGGTTCGCTGGGCCGTACGCTGGAGATATTCGGCCTGCTCGGCCGGAAGCTCCGCGGTAAAGGCCGTCTGGTAGGGACGCTGGAGGATCGTCGTGAAAATGACGTTGGCAGCCAGATAGCTGCCCGGAACCGCGGGATGGTAGCAGTCGGGCCGGTAGAGGATGCAGTCGGGACGCTCGCTGCGCACCGCGCGCCACGCCATGCCCACCGGAGCGCACCATGCGCCGTTGTCGTAGGCCATTTCGAGGTAGCTGGTCTTCAGCCGCTCCTGCATCCCCTCGTATCCGTTCGAAAGCGGGTATTCGGCCACGGGCTTGCGGTTGCCGTACTTGTGCCCCCAGGTCATGTAGAAGATCACCCGGGCGTCGGGCGACGCGGCATGCACCAGACTGTCGAGCGTCCGGGCCGCGGGATAGACCTCGCGGGCCACCTGTCCGGTCGGCATCGCGGGAGCCGTGCTCTGCTCCTGCAGGACGACGTAATCCCAGCCGCCGTCGGCAATGGCCTGCAACAGCTTCTTGTTTTTCAGGTGCCCCGAGAAGCGTTCGCCGCCCTTGAGAAAGCGCGTGCAGGAGAGTTTTACTTTTTGGGTCGAGGCGATCTTCTGCACCATGCCGGGCAAATCGTTGCAATAGGAGAAACTGTTGCCGACCCACAGCACCCGCAGGGAATCCTGCGGCGTTTGGGCCATGCCGCCCAGAGGCAGCAGAATCAGCAAAAGGCGGAAAGCGAGTTTCATCATATCTTCAAGGTTTTAGGTTGGCGGTGATCGGAGGCGTATTTGCGGCACCAGGTCGCAATGCCGCATTCGTCGCATTTGGGGGCACGGGCCACGCAGACGTAACGCCCGTGGAGGATCAGCCAGTGGTGGGCCAGAGGCAGCAGATGGCCGGGAATGTTCTTTTCGAGGGTCAGCTCCGTCTGCAACGGGGTTTTCGAACGGGTTGTCAGCCCGATGCGCTCCGAGACGCGGAAAACGTGCGTGTCGACCGGCATCACCTCCTTCTGCCACAGCACGGCCCCCAGCACGTTGGCCGTCTTGCGGCCCACGCCGGGCAGACGCTGCATCTGCTCCAGGTCGCTCGGGACTTCGCCGCCGAACTCCTCGCAGAGCATCCGGGCCATTCCCGCGAGGTTTCTGGCCTTGTTGTTCGGGTAGGAGATGCTCCGGATGTAGGGATAAATCTCCTCGGCCGTGGCGCGGGCCATGTGGTACGGCGTGGGAAAGGCTTCGAACAGCGCCGGGGTGGTCATGTTGACCCGTTTGTCGGTGCACTGCGCCGAGAGGATCACCGCCACCAGCAGCTGATAAGGGTCCGAGTAGTGCAGTTCGCTTTCGGCCACGGGCATATGCTCCGAAAACCAGGCGATTACGCCGTCATAACGTTGTTTGGTCGTCATAAATGCTGTTTTTTACGTCGGAAAAGAATCTTTTTCACCAGCAGTCCCGGCCCTTCGGGACAGAGCGCGAGGCGCGGGCAGGCCGCAACGTCGCGCCGCCAGCGCGTCACGTATTCCCCGACCGGACCTTCCCACGAAAGGACCCACAAAGCCACCGAACTGCGCCGCCGGAGAATGCGGAAGCGGTTGCGGCCCGCAGCGTAGCGGGCGTCGAACCAGAGGCTTATGTCCATCAGCGAATCGCAGAAGGCGATCCGTTTCCGGTAGGCCGTGCTGTGGCTCACGCTGTCGGGCAGGCGCCGGTGGACGGCCGTGATGTCGGGCAGATAGCTGATGCGGCTGCGCACCGAGAACCAGAGCCACATCGGGGCGTCGTCGGTCTTCCACTCGGGATGCTCCGCGGGACGAACCTCGTCGTAATACCGTGCGATCAACTCCCGGCGGGCCAGCGTCGCGCAGTTGGCGATGGTCAGGCTGCACAGCAGACGCCCGAAATCGGTGTAATGGTCCGAGTGGTCGGGTTCCGTGCGGTCCGAGGCCTGCCAGTAGTTCGAGGCGCGCGTATAGCACATGCCGCACCCGGGGTCCGACTCCATCAGGTCGGCCTGCATCTGCAATTTCCGGGGATCGCACCACCAGTCGTCGCCGTCGAGGTAGGCCACGTATTTCCCGCGGCACGCCTCGAACGTCCGCCGGTAGTTGGCCCGCCAGCCGACATTCTCCGGCGAGGTCACCAGCCGGATGCGGTCCGGGTATTTCGCCGCATATTCGCGGCAGATCGCCGCCGTGCGGTCCGTGCTGCAATCCTCCCCCACGACCAGTTCGACTCCGAACGAGGTCTGCTGCGCCAGCACGCTTTCGATGGCCTCGGCGATATAGGGTTCGTGGTTGTAGGTGGTCATGCAGACCGATACGAGCGGCGTCTCCATCGCGATCAGAGTTTGGTCAGTTTCGCAAATTTGGCCAGCAGGGTCTTTTCGCCCGCATTGTCGAAAGCCACCACGAGTTTGTGGTCCGTGGACAGCGTCTCGATGCGCTGCACGATGCCCACGCCGAATTTCGGGTGCTCGACGCGCTGTCCCACGACGTATTCGCCGCTCACCGCCGCCGCACTTCCGGAGGAAAGGCCGCCGTCCATCGCCTGACGCACGCCGACACGGCGCATACCGTCGGTCGAAGGCCGGGGCGTCTGCACCAGCGCCGGATCGGGAGCCGCCGCCGGACGCCGGGACTCCGCAGCCCGCGCGAAACGACGCGCGGGACCCGACTCGCCGTCGGCCGCACGGCCGAAACCTCCGCCGGAACCGCTGCGGCTTCCGTAACCGCCCGAACCGCCGTTTCCGCCGCCTCCGAAACGTCCGCCCCCCTGCTGTTTCTGCTGGAAGCGGTAGTCGAAGCGGCGGCGCAGTTCGTCGATGGCCGCGGGTCCGTCGTCGCCGGGCCGACGCTGCGGACGCGTCTCCGCGAAATCGGCGTCCGACTCGATGTACCGGGGGTCGATCTCGCGCAGGAAACAGCTCGGACGCGAAAACTCCATATTGCCCCACTTGAAACGCATTTCGGCGTAGGAGATCGTCGCCGAAACCTTGGCGCGGGTCAGAGCCACGTAGAACAGGCGGCGCTCCTCCTCGATGCCGTCGGGCGACTCGACGGCCCGCTGCGAAGGGAAGAGGTTTTCTTCCAGACCCACGATATACACATACTTATATTCAAGCCCCTTGGCCGAATGGACCGTCATCAGCGTCACCTTGTTCTTGCTGTCGGGGTCGTCCTGATCCATGTCGGTCATCAGCATCATGTTCTGCAGCCACTCCTCGATGGTGGCCTCCTCCTCTTCGGGACGCTCGCCGCCCCGGATTTCGGCGTCGACCCGCTCCTTGAACTCCTGCATCGAGTTCAGCAGCTCCTCGATGTTGTCCAACGCCGAAGCGGCCTCGGGGGTGTTCTCCGTGCGGTAGGCAGCGATGATGCCCGACCGCGAGGCGATCTCCAGTCCGAAATCGTACAGCCCCTTGTCGTTGCGCGCCAGCGACAGCGCGCGGATCATCGCCACGAAATCCGCCACCTTGCGGGCGATGGTGCGCTGCACGGGGTCCGTGACGGGTTCGGCGACCAGCGCGTCGACCGCCTCCCACATCGAGACGCCCCGCTCGGCGGCCAATGCCGCGATACGCTGCACGGTCGTGTCGCCGATGCCGCGGGCCGGATAGTTGACGATGCGCTTGAACGCCTCGTCGTCGCGGGGATTGATCACCAGCCGGATATAGGCCATCATGTCGCGGATCTCCTTGTGGTCGTAGAACGACGACCCCTTGTAGATGCGGTAGGGAATGCCCCGGCGGCGGAGGTTGTCCTCCAGCACGGCCGACTGGTTGTTGGTGCGGTAGAGAATCACAGCCTCCGACCACTCGTCGCCCGCCGCGCGGACCTTGTCGCGCAGATCGGTAACGACCATTTCGGCCTCCTCGCGGTCGGTGTATGCCTTCAGGATGCGGATTTTGTCGCCCACGTCGCCCTCCGAGAAACAATGCTTCTCCATGCGCTTCGAGTTGCGGACGATCACCGAGTTGGCCGCGTCGACGATCGTCTGCGTCGAACGGTAGTTCTGCTCCAGCTTGAAGACCATCGCCGAGGGATAATCCTTCTTGAACGAGAGGATGTTCTCGATCTTGGCCCCGCGGAACGAATAGATCGACTGCGCGTCGTCGCCCACGACGCAGACCTTCGAATGGGTCTGCGACAGCCGGCGGATGATCGTATACTGCGCATAGTTGGTGTCCTGATACTCGTCGACCAGAATGTATTGGAACTGCTCCTGATAGCGGGCCAGCACGTCGGGACAATCCCTCAACAGGATGTTGGTCTGCAAAAGCAGATCATCGAAGTCCATCGCGCCGTTGCGCTTGCAACGCTGGCAGTAGATGTTGTAGATGTTGCCGAATTCGGGGATCTGGGCCTGCCGGTCCTCGGCCGCGCAGGTCGAATTGGCCAGATAGGCGCCCGGCGTGACGAGGCAGTTCTTGGCATAGGAGATACGCGAAGAGAGCACGTTGGGCTTGTACTTCTCGTCGGGAAGGTTCAGTTCCCGGACGATGGTCTTCAGCAGGTTCTTGCAGTCGCTGGGTTCGTAGATGGTGAACGAATCGGTGAACCCGATCTTTTCGGCGTTCTCCCGCAGGATGCGCGAAAAGACCGAGTGGAACGTACCCATGCGGATATAGCGGCTGCGGTTGTCGGGCAGCATCTGCGCGATGCGTTCGCGCATCGACTCGGCGGCCTTGTTCGTAAAGGTCAGAGCCAGAATGTTCCAGGGCTTAATGCCCTGCTCGATCATGTATGCGATGCGCGAGGTCAGCACGCGGGTCTTGCCCGACCCCGCGCCCGCGATGATGAGCGACGGCGAGTCGTAATTGACCACGGCATCCCGCTGGGCGGGGTTCAGACCTTGTAATATCGGCGATTCTTTGGATTCCATGACCGCAAAGTTAATACTTTTTTGCACGCCCTTCGGACAAAGTTCCGCCGATTTCGGAAAATTTTACCGCCGCGCCGCAAAATGGCGGACATGAAAACCCACGCTGAAATCAGTCCCCGACAGCAACGACACGCTTATTGAAACTCCACGTCGCAACTCGCCTCGAACACCTTTCCGTCATCGGCTGTCAGGCGCACGAAAAGCGTATGCTTTCCGGGCTGCGCCGGCCGGGTGACAAACCGAAAATAAAAACCCCCTCTGGGCAAAAGCGTCATATCATCCGGCGTAAGCTCCGAAATCAATTTATCGACAGGATAATATTCACCGTTCAGTTGTTCATGGTATTTTTGCGTATAGCCGCTCTGAATATAGGGCCAGGGCGTGTTGCTGGAAAAGCGCGCCAGATCGTTGAGCGACGTCCCCGCAGGATGTTCGGCATCCCAGTCGGCGGAACTCCACACCTCCAGATTGACGAAATCCCGGAAACACCGCGGGTTGAGTCCCTGATCATAAAAATAAACCCGAACCCGACGATTATAAGATACATCGTTGTGTTTTTCGCACAATTGATTATAGAAATCCTTCTTTTTACCGCTCATAGCTACATCCCATTCGCTCTCGCCAACAAAATCGACAGAATACCCCAATCCGAAATCTGTCATAGCAACGGATATTCCCCTCATATTCCCATATGAAAGTACAAATGAACGGGTGTAATAATCCTCATACGATTTGACGCAACCGACAGCCGACAAAACACACAGTAGAAGAACAAGTTTTTTCATAATCGCTACGGTTTATTATAAGTAACGATCCGAAACCACCAAGTGTAATTCTTCGTGTTCGCACCCCGCGTCTGCGAAACGGCAGCGTTATCGTCTGCCAAATAACACCCTTTCACTGCATCGAAAGCTTTGCCGGCAAAGTATCCGTCGTACTTTCCATCCCAACCCCAGTTGCAATGCAAAAGGAGAGATTTATCGACCCTCCTGCTTATGAGATTACTCATAGAAAATCGGGATTAAGGGTTAACAGATAACAAGATAGAAAAAAACCGATGAAACCGGACTGTTTTACCGGTTTTATTTTATTAAATTTGCAATAATTTCGATGAAAAAACGTTGGAAAAACAAAATTGAAAAAACAAACAGAATAACACGACAAATACAATGAGCGAAGTCATCAACATCAAAGAACTCAACGAGCGCATCGAACGCGAATCCGTTTTCGTCGATACGCTCCGCAACGAAATGGGAAAGGTCATCGTGGGCCAGAGCCACCTGGTGGACACCCTGCTGATCGGCCTGCTGTCCAACGGACACATCCTTCTGGAAGGCGTCCCGGGACTGGCCAAGACGCTGGCCATCACCACGCTCGCCAAGGCTGTCGACGCCTGTTTCTCGCGCATACAGTTCACCCCCGACCTGCTGCCCGCCGACCTGATCGGCACGCTGATCTACTCGCAGAAGAACGAGGATTTCGTCGTACGCAGGGGTCCGATCTTCGCCAACTTCGTACTGGCGGACGAGATCAACCGCTCCCCGGCCAAAGTGCAGTCGGCGCTGCTGGAAGCCATGCAGGAGCGTCAGGTGACCATCGGCGACAACACCTATCCCCTGCCGCAGCCGTTCCTCGTGCTGGCCACGCAGAACCCCCTGGAGCAGGAGGGAACCTACCCGCTGCCCGAGGCGCAGGTCGACCGTTTCATGCTCAAGGCCAAGATCTCCTACCCCAAGAAGCAGGAGGAGCGCGACATCGTGCGCATGAACCTCTCGGGCGCCGGCATGCCCGAGGTGGGCAAGGTCATCACCCCCGAGGACATCGTCAAGGCCCGCAAGGTGGTCGAGGACGTCTACATGGACGAAAAGATCGAGAAATACATCATCGACATCATTTTCGCCACGCGCGAGCCGGCGGAGTACAACCTCCAGAAGTTGCAGAACCTGATCGCCTACGGCGGTTCGCCCCGTGCGTCGATCTCGCTGGCCAAGGCCGCCCGGGCTTACGCCTTCATCCGCCGCCGCGGCTATGTCATCCCCGAGGACGTGCGCGCCGTCTGCCACGACGTGCTGCGCCACCGCATCGGCCTGACCTACGAGGCCGAGGCCGAGAACATCACCACCGAGGAGATCATCACCGACATTCTCAACAACGTAATCGTACCCTAACGATGCAGGAAACCGAGAACGATATTCTCAAACGCGTCCGCAAGATCGAGATCAAGACCCGCGGTCTTTCCAACGAGATCTTCGCCGGAAAGTACCATACGGCTTTCCGCGGGCGGGGCATGTCGTTTTCCGAAGTGCGGGAGTACCGTGCGGGCGACGACGTGCGGGACATCGACTGGAACGTCACGGCCCGCTCGCGCAAACCCCACATCAAGGTCTACGAGGAGGAACGCGAACTGACGATGATGCTGCTGGTCGACGTGTCGGCCTCGCGCATGTTCGGTTCGACCGACCGGCTGAAAAAGAACATCATCACCGAAATCGCCGCCGTGCTGGCCTTCTCCGCCGCGCAGAACAACGACAAGGTGGGCTGCATCTTCTTTTCGGACCGGGTCGAAAAGTTCATCCCCCCGAAGAAGGGCCGCAGCCATATTCTGATGATCATCCGCGAACTGATCGGCTTCCGCCCCGAATCCGCGGGCACGAAACTCTCGGAGCCGGTGCGTTTCCTGACGAATGTCAACAAGAAGCGCTGCACGACCTTCATCCTCTCGGACTTCATGGACTCGACCGGCGACAAGTCGGCGCTGGACGACGCGCTGAAGATCGCCGGGAGCAAGCACGACCTGGTGGGCATCCGCGTCTACGATCCCCGCGAGACGGAGCTTCCCGACGTGGGCATCGTCGAGCTGAAGGACGCCGAGAGCGGCCGCAAGGTCTGGGTCGACACCTCGTCGCGGGCCGTGCGCGACCACTATGCCGCCTCGTGGCAGCGGCGCAGCGGCGAAATAGAGGCGACGCTCAAGCACAACCGCATCGACACGGCGATGATCTCGACCGACGGCGACTATGTGGCCGAATTGATAAAACTGTTCAAACAGCGATGAAACGACTCTTTGCAATAGCGCTTCTTTTCGCGGGACTCGCGGCCCGGGCGCAGGAGACGCCCACGGTCACGGCACGCGTAGAACCCGACAGCATTATGATCGGCGACCGCTTCGATTACGTCATCGACGTGGAGAAGGATCTGGTGCAGGTCGTGGAATTCCCCGTATTCGACCCCCGCGACGGCAAGATCGAGCTGGTCGAGAACTGCCCGGTCGACACGCTCGAACGCGACGGCCGGCGGCTCAAACTGCGCAAGCGCTACCGGCTGGCCGCATTCGACGAGGGCAAATACAACCTCGGCGCGGCGCAGGTGCTCTACGCCGACAAGAACATCCTCGACACGCTCCGGAGCACCGATTCGGTCTATCTGGAGGTTGCGACGTTCCAGATCGACTCCACGTCGCAGTCGATCTACGACCTGAAAGCCCAGAAAAACCTGCCGTTCCGCTTCCGCGAGGTGAGCGGCTACGTCAAGTGGGGCGTTTTCTTCCTCCTGATGCTGCTCGCGGCGGGCTATGCGCTCAAGCGTTACCTCGCCAGCCGCGGCAAGGGTTTCGGCGACCTGTTCAAACCCGCTCCGCCGCTCCCGCCGCACGTGGCGGCCATCCAGGCCCTCGAAGCGCTCCACAACCAGAAACTGTGGCAGAACAACAGGCATAAGCAGTACTATTCGGGCCTTACGGACATCCTGCGCACCTATATCGCCGCCCGCTGGGGCTTCGGCGCCATGGAGATGACCTCCGACGAGATCATCGAGACGATGCGCCCGGAGGAGCTGCCCGACAAGGCGCGGATGGACCTGACGGCGATCCTGCGCGACGCCGACCTGGTGAAGTTCGCCAAGGCGACGCCCGAGGCCGAGCAGAACGAGGCCGACTACCTCAAGGCGTACTACTTCGTCGAGGAGACGAAACCCGTCGAGGAGGAGGCTCCCGCCGAGGAAGAGTCCCCGAAGCAAAACTAAACGCGACAACGATGTACAAGTCACTCTATATCATTCTGTTTCTCTTTACCGCCTCCGGGGCGCAGGCCCAACAGCTGCCCGAACGCTCGCTGGTGCGCAAAGGCAACCGGCAGTACAACAAGGGCAACTACGAGCAGTCGGCCGGCCGTTACGAGCAGGCCCTGCAAGCGGCTCCGGGACAGTTCGAAGCGATCTACAACCTCGGAAACGCCCTCTACAAGGCCGAACGGTTCGACCGTGCCGAGCAGACCATGCAGCAAGCCGCGGCGGACTCGCTACGCGCGGACACGGAGCGCGCCGAAGCGTTCTACAACCTCGGCAACGCGCAGTTCAAGCAACAGAAGTATCAGGAGGCGCTCGAAAGCTACAAGCAGTCGCTGCGCCTGAACCCCTCGGACATGGAGGCCAAGTACAACTACGCCTACACCAAGCGGCTGCTCGACGAGAACAAGGACGGCGGCGGTGGCGGCGGAGATCAGAACAAGGACCAGAACCAAGACCAGAACAAGGATCAGAACCAGAACGATCAGAGTCAGCAGAACCCCGATCAGAAAGGCGATCAGAAGGACCAAAAGGGCGACCCCAAGGACCAGCAGGGCGATCAGAAACAGAACCCGCAGGAGGGCAAGGGCGACAAGGAGGACCAGGGCGACCAGCAGGGGCAGCCGACGCCTTCGGGCATCTCGCCGCAGGAACAGCAGCAGATGCTCGACGCCATCCAGGCCCAGGAGGACAAGACCCAGGAGAAACTCAAGGAGAAACAGGGCGTGGTCGTCCGCGGAAAGAAAAACTGGTAGTTTTTTAATTAAAAATGAAAAATTAAGAATTAAAAATTGAAGGCCGATAACACCATAAAGGACAAAAGCCTCGATTTTGCAATCCGGATTGTCCGGCTGTATAAGCATATTTCCGAAACGAATAACGAGTACATACTTTCGAAACAGCTGCTTAAAAGCGGAACGAGTATCGGAGCAAACGTCCGGGAAGCAATCGGAGGACAATCGAAAGAGGATTTCATCGCAAAAATGCACATTGCATTAAAGGAAGCGTATGAAACCGAATATTGGTTGGAATTGTTACACAGCACGGACTACCTGGCGGAGAACGAATTTAAAAGTATTTTTACCGATTGCCGGGAATTGACGAATATTCTTGCAAGTATCCTGAAAACAATGAAAGAGACAAAATAATTTTTAATTTTTCATTCTTAATTTTTAATTGTGTAAGCTATGCATTTTGCTTCACCATATTATCTCTGGCTGCTGACGCTGCTCGTGCCGATGATCGGCTATTACGTCTGGCGGACGTTGCAGGGCGGAGCCTCGATCCAGATTTCGAGCGTCGCCGGCGTCGTGCGCGCACCCCGGACCGTGCGCTACTACCTGCGCCACCTGCCTTTCGCGCTGCGTGCGGCGGCCTTCGCGCTGCTCGTCGTGGCGCTGGCGCGCCCGCAGGACGTCGAACAGAACGTCCGCACCAACACCGAGGGCATCGACATCATGCTGGCCATCGACGTCTCCGGTTCGATGCTGGCACGCGACTTCAAGCCCGACCGCATCACGGCCGCCAAGGAGGTGGCCGGATCGTTCATCGCCGACCGCTACGGCGACCGCATCGGACTGGTGGCCTTCGCCGGCGAAGCCTTCACGCAAAGCCCGCTGACCACCGACCAGAGCACGCTGCAAACCCTTCTGGCCCGCATCCGCAGCGGACTGATCGAGGACGGCACGGCCATCGGCAACGGATTGGCCACGGCGATCAACCGCCTGCGCGAGAGCGATGCCAAGTCGAAAGTCATCATCCTGCTGACCGACGGCGTGAACAACCAGGGCCAGATCGCGCCGATGACCGCCGCCGAGATCGCCAAGGCGCAGGGCATCCGCGTCTACACGATCGGCGTGGGCACGGAGGGCATGGCCCCCTATCCGGCCATCGACATGTTCGGCAACCTGACGTTCGTCAACCAGAAGGTCGAGATCGACGAAAAGGTACTGAAGGCAATCTCCGACATGACCGGCGGCCGCTACTTCCGGGCCACGGACAAGGAGAAGCTGAAGGCCGTCTACGACGAGATCAACCAGCTCGAAAAGAGCAAGATCGAGGTGATGGAGCACATCTCCTACCACGAACTGTTCCTCACATGGGCGCTGGCCGCGCTGGGACTGCTGTTCGCCGAGTTCCTGCTTTCGAACCTCGTACTGAAGCGAATACCCTGACGGAACGGCGATTCCGGTCCCCGGGCAAAGTCCTCCCTTTGCCAAGGGGAGGATTCAGGAGGAAATGTCGATATTCAACGGGCACTGCAAGTGCCCTAATGCAGACCCGGCGGGTTGAATATGGGCAAAAAACAGGATACAATCCGCAGGGTCCGCATTAATTATGTTCCGTTTCGCAAATCCGCAATATCTCTGGCTGCTGCTGGCCGTCCCGGCGCTCGTCGCGCTCTACTGGCTGGCGGCCCGCAACCGCCGCAGACGGCTCGCACGCTTCGGCCGCCCCGGCATTCTGGAGGAGCTGATGCCCGAAGTATCGACCGGGCGCACGGCTTTCCGGTTCATCCTTTTCTGCGCCGCCGTCGCGCTGGTCATACTGGCTGCGGCACGCCCGCAGTTCGGTTCGAAGCTCCGCGAGGAGAAAGCCCAGGGCATCGAAATGATGCTCACGGTCGACGTTTCGAACTCGATGCTGGCCGAAGATTTCGAACCCAACCGTCTCGAACGGACCAAATACGCCATCGGCAAACTCTTCGAGGGGTTGCAGCAGGACCGCGTGGGACTGGTCGTCTTCGCGGGCGAACCCAAGGTCCAGCTGCCGATCACCTCGGACTACCGCATGGCCCGGGCCTTCGCACGGCGGATCGATCCGTCGCTGGTATCGGTGCAGGGCACGGCCATCGGCAAGGCGCTGGAACAGGCCCTGCTGGCCTTCTCGGGCGACACGGAGCAGAGCCACGGCCGCGTCATCATCCTCATCACCGACGGCGAGAACCACGACGACGACGCCATCGCCGTCGCCGAGCGCGCCGCACAGATGGGCGTGAAGATCTTCACCATCGGCATCGGCACGCCCGAAGGCGCCCCGATTCAGATCGGCGGCGAATTCATCAAGGACGAGGCGGGCGAAATGGTCGTCTCAAAGCTCAACGAGGAGATGCTGGCCCGAATCGCCGACATCACGGGCGGCGCCTACGTCCGCTCGTCGAAGCAGTCGATCGGTCTCGACGAGATCGTCAAGGCGATCAACGAGATGGAGCAGACCGAACTTTCGACGGTCCGCTTCGAGGAGTTCAACGAGCAGTACCAATACCTGCTCATCGCGGCGCTGGTCCTGCTGCTGTTGGAATTCGTCGTACTCGACCGCCGCAACCCGCTGCTGGCGCACCTGAACATCTTCCGCGAGAAATAGCCGCGCCGCGGAGTGTGGCAGCGGCTTTGCAAGGTTCCGTCACAACCCCAGAATAACGGCCCATGTCCCTCGAAAACACCCCTGCCGCACGCATTTCGGCCCTCGCGGCGGCCCAGAAAACCTACTTCCGCTCGGGAGCGACGCTCTCCGAGGCGTTCCGCCGCACGATGCTCCGGCGTCTGGACGCGGCGCTCGCGAACTGGGAGAAACGCCTCTGCGACGCCCTGTGGACGGACCTGCACAAATCCCCCGAGGAGGCTTACCTCACCGAAATCAGCATCGTCCGGGGCGAAATCCGCAGCCACCTGCGCCACCTCGGCAGATGGATGCGCCCCGCGCCGCGCCCCACGCCGCTCAAACTCCTGCCCGCGAAAAGCCGGATCGTCTCCCAGCCGCTCGGGCAGGCGCTTATCGTCGCACCGTGGAACTATCCCGTGCAGCTGCTGCTCAACCCGCTGGTCGGAGCCATCTCGGCGGGCTGCACCGCCCTGCTGAAACCCTCTCCCTATACCCCGAACGTCGCCGAGGCGCTCGAGGGGATGATCGCCGAGATCTTCGACGAGGAGTACGTCGCCGTCGCGCAGGGCGGCCGCGAGGTCAACACCCTGCTGTTCGGCATGCGCTGGGACGTGATCTTCTTCACGGGAAGCCCCGCGCTGGGACGGATCGTGATGACCGCCGCGGCCCGCAACCTCACGCCCGTCGTGCTGGAACTGGGCGGCAAAAGCCCCTCGATCGTGGACCGAGGCGCCGACATCGAGGTCGCGGCGCGCCGCATCGCCTGGGGCAAGACCCTCAACGCCGGGCAGACCTGCATCGCGCCCGACTACCTGCTGATCCACCGATCGCTGCAAGACGAGTTCTCCCGAGCCTTCGCCCGCGCCCTGCATCGGCTTCACGGCGACGACGCGCAGCAAAGCCTCCACTACGGTCGGCTGGTCAACGACCGGGCTTTCGAGCGCGTAACGAGTTATCTCGCGCAGGGGAAAATCCTTGTCGGGGGCCGCACCGACCCCTCCGACCGCTATATCGAGCCGACGCTGCTCGCGGAGGTCGACCCCGGCGCGCCCGTGATGCAGGAGGAGATCTTCGGTCCGGTCCTGCCGATGCTCCCCTTCGACGACATCGGCGAAGCCGTGGCGCTGATCAACGACCGCGAAAAACCGCTGGCGCTTTACTACTTCGGACCCGAAAAGACGGGCCGCGAAGTCCTGCTGCATACCTCCTCGGGCGGCGCGTGCATCAACGACACGATCATGCAGATCGCCAACGACCGCCTGCCGTTCGGCGGCGTGGGCAACTCGGGCATGGGCCGCTACCACGGCCACGACAGCTTCGACGCCTTCTCCCTCCGCCGCGGCGTGGTCGAGTCTCCGGCGCGGCCCGACCTGCCGCTGCGCTACCCGCCCTACAAGGGGTTCCGGTGGGTGAAGAAGATACTATAAGGAATTAAAAATGAAGAATTAAGAATTAAAAATTAGAGAAAGATCAGCGGTTACTGCATTTTTAATTCTTAATTTTTAATTCTTAATTTTTAATTCCCTACCTTTGTCCCGCAGGTCCGCTCTGTCGCTGCCGGCCGCAGGCCGGGAGAGGAAAGTCCGGGCAACGCAGAGCGCCACGCAGGCTAATGACCTGACAGCCGTGAGGTTGTGGCAGCGTAACAGAAAACGACCGCCCGCAGGGGATTTTCGGAATTCCGGCGGGTAAGGGTGAAAAGGCGGGGTAAGAGCCCACCGCGGGGGCAGCAATGTCGCCCGGCAGTACGTCCCGTGGGTTGCAAGACCGTGTATACCGGCAATCAAGGGTTGCTCGCCCGATGCCGGGGGGTAGGTTGCTTGAGGCGGCAGGAGACTGCCGTCCTAGATAAATGACAGGGGCCCGGGGTTCGCCCCGGGAACAGAACCCGGCTTACAGGACCTGCACGTACGGAGGTGTCGCAGCAATGCGGCGCCTCCTCTGTTTTCAGGCCCATTCCGCCGCAGAAGTCCCGGCCGGCCCCGCGGCCCGCACGGCGCACGAAACGCTCCCGGCGGCCCAAACCTACGCCGAAAGGATCGCCGACGCGCGTTCGGTCGCGGGATGGCTCACCCCCGCATCGGCCGTGCCGCTCGTGCGGGCGCTCCTGAAACGCAAAAAACGGAAAAAACGGAAAAAACCGGGTAAGGCGCTACATCAGCCCCATGCGCTTGCGGGCGAAGGGCATGACCCACGCCGGGGACTGCTCGCGCGCCAGCATGTCGCGCATGTACTCCATGTAGGGTTCCGAATGGCGGAACCAATGCTGCAATCCCTCGCAGAGCGAGTTCTTGCGGCAGCCGTCGGAACCGGTCTCGAAGCGGTGTTTCGGACATTCGCCCCGGCAGGCGAAATAGTATTTGCACCGCAGGCATTCGGCGGGCAGCGCATTGCGCTTGGCAAGGCCGAAATCCACCCGTTTGCGCGAACGGTAGATCTCCGACAACGGCGTTTCGCGGATGTTGCCCAACTTGTATTCGGGATAGACGAAGTGGTCGCACGAATAGACGTCGCCGTTGTGCTCGACGACCAGCGCGTCGCCGCACGTCTCGCCCATCGAGCAGACGCCCGGGGGCACGCCGCACCACTGGGCCAGCGTCGCGTCGAACATCTGCACGAACGTACGCCCCACGTCGCTCACCACCCACACGTCGAACACGTCGCACAGGAACCCCCCGTAACCCTTGGCCGTCACCGACCATTCGGCCAGCCGCGCCCCCTCGCGGTCGGGCGAGACGATCAGCGGGCGGTGGAACCCGGGCTTGTCGACGACATGCTCCACGGCAGGCAGGAACTGCATGTACCGACTGTGCACCGTGTCGCGGAAGAAGCGGTAGATCTCCCCGCCGCGCCCCTCGCACAGACGGTTCACCACGCTCAACGTATTGTACTCCACGCCGCTGCGCTGGAACATTTCGATCGTCCGCATCACCCGCTCGAAAGTGGGCCGGCCGCCCTTCGTCAGGCGGAACGCGTCGTGAATGTCCTGCGGCCCGTCGAGCGAAATCCCCACCAGAAAATTGTTCCCGGCAAAGAGGTCGCACCACGCCTCGTCAACCAGCGTGCCGTTGGTCTGGAGGATGTTCTCGATCTTCTTGCCATCGGCGTATTTTTGCTGGAAGTCCATCGCCTTCCGGTAGAAATCCACCCCCAGCAGCAGCGGTTCGCCGCCGTGCCAGCAGAACTGCACCGTCGGAACCTCGTTGGCCTCGATATATTGTTTCACGTAAAGTTCCAGCAGCTCGTCGCTCATCACGGCCTGCCGGCCGCCGTACTGCACGGCCTTGTCCAGGTAGTAGCAATAGTGGCAGTCGAGGTTACACGCCGAACCGGCCGGCTTGAGCATCGTCGAAAAGGCGACCGGACCCGCCTGTTTCTCCGCGTCGCGGAAGGTGAAAATATCCTTGTTCTTCATGTTAAGGTTCCCAGATTTACGAGTGAAACGGATCGGGCTCCGCAATTATTTTGACAAAAATACGCAAACGGCAAGGCAATCGGGACCATTTTATGGTCAAAACTTGTCGAACGGCGTCCCAATATGTCACAAACATCCCCAAAAAAGAGGGACCGAAAGATCAAAATTGCTATCTTTAGCAACTGAATCCTTCCCTAATCCGATGAACCCGGGAAAAACACTGCTGCTCCTGCAATTTCTGCTCTGCGCCGCGACCGCCGCGGCACAGTCCGCAGAGGTGCGTTTCCGCGTCGCCGACCGGGCGACGCGCGAGGCCGTCGTGGGCGCCGTGGCCGAGCTGCGCAGCCGCACCGACACCGCGGCGGCGCCACTCTATACCACTTCGGACATCGACGGACGCGGAACGTTCCCCCGCGTGCCGCACGGGGACTACCGCCTCACCGTCACCTCGCTCGGTTACGACTCGCTGCGCCGCGACCTGCGGGTCGGCGCGGCAACCGTCCGGCTCGATTCGCTGTGGCTCGCGCCCCGCGCCGAAGCCATCGACCAGGTGACCGTCGAAGCCCCGGCGCTCCGTTCGTCGGTGCGCGGCGACACGCTCTCCTACCGCGCCTCGGCCTACAAGGTCTCGTTCGGCGCCGACGCCGAATCGCTGATCTCGAAGATGCCCGGACTGGAGGTCGCCGACGGCGGCATCGAAGCCCAGGGGCGCACCGTGCAGCGGGTCTACGTCGACGGACGCGAGTTCTTCGGCAACGACGTGATGTCGGCCATCCGCAACATTCCGGCCGACATGATCGAGAGCATCGACATCTACAACTCGCAGAGCGACCAGTCGGAGTTCACGGGCGTCGACACCGGCGAAGGGCACACGTCGCTCAACATCGTGACGCTTCCCGACAAGCGGCGGGGCGCCTTCGGCCGCCTCTACGGCGCCTACGGCATTGCGGACAAGTACATCGGGGGCGGCAATGTCAACATTTTCGACAACGACCGCCGCATCTCGGTGGTCGGCCTGGCGAACAACATCAGCCGCCAGAACTTCTCGTTCGAGGACATTCTCGGCACGACGGACCGGTCGGGCCGGAAAAGCCCGAACAACAGCTTCATGGTCCGCCCGCTGGACGGCATCTCGACGGTGCAGGCCATCGGCGTCAATTACAGCGACGACTGGGGCGCGAAGGGAAAGGTCACGGCCAGCTACTTCTTCAACCGCACCGACAACCGCAACACCAGCCAAAGCGACCGACAGACCTTCACTTCGACGGACAAACTGGTGCTCTACAACGACGAGAACCGCTCGAAGACGCTCAACCTCAACCACCGCTTCAACTCGCGCATCGACTACAAGTTCTCGGACCGCCATTCGGTGATGATGCGCACCTCGTTCAGCCTGCAGGACAACAACTCCCGCAACGAACTTCGGAGCCGCACCGACAACAAGTTCTCCGACGACGACATCCGCTTCGTCTACCGCCGCCGCAACTTCGGCCACAACAACAGCGACGGTTACAACGTCTCGAACTACCTGCTCTACCGCTACCGCCTGCCGGGCGCCAAGTCGCACAACCTGACCGTCGGAGCCGGGGGAACCTACCGCAGCTACGAACAGCTGAGCCGCCCGCGGCAGTACACCTTCCGCGACCCGGACAACATCGAGTGCGACACGTCGGACTACTCTTCGCGCAACATCACGCGCACCGACCGCGACCAGCCGGGCTACGACGTGAACGGCAACGTGAGCTACACCCGTTCGCTCTCGAAACGCTCGCGCCTGAGCTTCGAATACCGCATCAACTACACCGACAACAGCGTCGAACGCAATACGTTCGTGCTCACCAAAGAGAACGTCTTTCCGGACGAGCGCAACCCCAGGCAGTCCACCGAATACGACTACGCCTACCTGACCCACCGCATCGGCAGTACGTACCAGTATTATTTCAAAAAGACGAAGATCGCCGGAACGCTCCACTACCAGCACGCCGCCTTCAGCAGCGACTACGCCTTTCCCTATGCGCGGAAGACCGAGACGTCGTTCGACAACCTGACATACAGCGTGGTGGCCAACATCAACGTAAACCGCAACAACACCCTGAAGTTCAACGCTTCGGGACGCACGTCGAATCCCCGCGCCACCGACTTGCAGGACATCGTCAACACCACCAACCGCCAAAACGTCTTCGCCGGAAACCCCGGTCTCGACCCGGTCTACACCCACCGCCTTTCGGGCCAGTACATCCGGGCGAATCCCGCCAAAGGGCGCACCTTCACCGTCTCGGCGGAAGCGACGGCCAGCCCCAACACCATCACCGACTCGCTGGTGATCGACTCGCCGGATTTCGTGATCGACGACGAAGGGACCAAACTGGGCGAAGGCAACCAGTACACCAAGCCGGTCAACCTCGCGGGACTTTGGAGCCTGCGCGCCAGCGTCAACTACGGCATGCCGGTCCGGTGGCTGCGCTCGAACCTCAATTTCCGGGCGGGCATCTCGACGGGCCGCATCCCGAGCATCATCAACGGCGAACGCAACTTTCTGAACAACAACGCCTACAATGCCGGACTGACGCTCGGCAGCAACATCTCGGAAGCGGTGGACTTCCGCCTGAGCTACACGGGCCGCTACAACGTGAGCCGGAGTTCCTCCGAGGTGCGCACGCTCGACAACACCTATTTCAGTCAGACGGCGAAAGCCGAGACGACGTTCGTCCTCTGGAAACGCCTCGTCCTGCGCGCCAACGCCGACTACAACTACTACCGGGGGATCACGGACACGTTCCTCGAAGAGCGGCTGATCTGCAACGCGATGCTCGGTGTCAAGCTCTTCCGCAACTGCCTGGGCGAAGCCAGCGTCGGAGTGAACGACATTCTCGACCAGAACGGCACGACCTTCCGCCGCACGGTGTCGGGAACGACGCTGCGCAACGTGACGAACTTGGCCGTCGGCCGCTACGTGTCGTTCCAGTTCACCTACAACCTGCGTCTTTTCCGCCGCCAGAGCAACGCCGTGATGGACGCATTGCAGGGAAAGTAACCGATTTTCCGCCCGAAACGCCGGTTTTCGCGTTTTTTTCACTATTTTCGTAGCTTAAACCCAATAATCCATTATGAAAAAACTACTTCTGACACTTCTGCTATTCAGTGCCGGGACCGGAATTTCCGCAGCCAAGACCTACGATCTGAAATCCCCCGACGGGAAAATCGCCGTACGCGTGGATGTCGGCGCCGACGCCGTCACCTACTCCATTTCGCGCGACGGCAAAGAGTTGATCGCCCCCTCGCCCCTTTCGCTCACGCTCGCCGACGGGCGCGTGCTCGGCCGCAAAGCCTCGGTGCGCAAGGCGTCGGCAAAAAGCGTCGACGAAATCATCGAAGCGCCCTTTTACAAGCGCAGCGCCGTCGAGAACCGATACAACTCGCTGACGCTTACGTTCAAAGGGGATTACGGCATCGACTTCCGGGCCTATGACGACGGCGCGGCCTACCGGTTCCGCACCTCGATGAAGGACGAAATCACCGTTACGGACGAGCTGGTGGACATCCGTTTCCCGGAGGACTTCACGACGCTGGTTCCCTACGCCCGCGACGGCAAGAAGGAACCGGGGCTGGCCCGCTACTACTTCAACAGTTTCGAGAGCACCTACTCAACCCAGCCCGTCTCGAAGGTCGCCGACAACCGTCTGGCTTTCCTGCCGATCCTGGCAGACGCCGGAACGGCGAAAATCGTCATCACCGAGGCCGATCTGGAGGACTATCCGGGCATGTACCTCTACAACCCCACGAGCGGCAAGGCCCTCCGGGGCAACTTCGCGCCCTATCCGGCCAAGGAGGTGCAGGGAGGCCACAACGAACTGCAACTGCTGGTGACCGAGCGCGAAGACTTCATCGCCCGCACCTCGGGGACCCGCACCTTCCCGTGGCGCGTCTTCGCCATCGCCGGACGCGACATCCAGCTGGCCGACAACGACATGGTCTACCGTCTCGCCGCACCCTCGCGCGTGGAGGACGTCTCGTGGATCAAACCCGGCAAGGTGGCCTGGGACTGGTGGAACACCTGGAACCTCTACGGCGTGGACTTCAAGTCGGGAATCAACAACGAAACCTATAAATACTACATCGACTTCGCCGCCGACCACGGCATCGAATACGTCATCCTCGACGAAGGCTGGGCCGTGAACAAAAAGGCCGACCTTTTCCAGGTCGTCCCCGAAATCGACCTGCCCGAACTGGTCGCCTACGGCAAGGAGCGCGGCGTGGGCATCGTCCTCTGGGCCGGTTTCTATGCCACGGAACGCGACCTCGAACGCGTCTGCAAGCATTACTCGGAGATGGGGATTAAGGGCTTCAAGGTCGATTTCCTCGACCGCGACGACCAAAAGATCGCCGATTTCACCTACCGCCTCGCGGAAACGGCCGCCAAATACCGCCTGTTCCTCGACATGCACGGCTACCACAAGCCCGCGGGAATCCAGCGCACCTATCCCAACGTGCTCAACTTCGAGGGCGTCTTCGGGCTGGAGCAGATGAAGTGGACCAGCGAGAAGACCGACATGGTGACCTACGACGTGACGATCCCCTTCATCCGCATGCTCGCCGGACCGATGGACTACACGCAGGGCGCCATGCGCAACGCCACGCGCCGGAACTTCCGCGCCGTAGGCTCCGAGGCCATGAGCCAGGGCACGCGCTGCCGCCAGCTGGCCGAATACGTGATCTTCGAATCGCCGTTCAACATGCTGTGCGACTCGCCGTCGAACTACATGCGCGAGCCGGAATGCACGGAGTTCATCGCCTCCGTCCCGACGACTTGGGATGAGACCGTGGGTCTCGACGGCCGCGTCGGGGAGTACGTCTCCATCGCACGCCGCAAGGGCGACACCTGGTACGTCGGCGGCATGACCGACTGGAACGCCCGTACCCTGACCATAGACCTCGGCTTCCTGGGCGAGGGCGCCTACACCGCCGAACTGTTCCGCGACGGCGTCAACGCCGACAAGGCGGCCCGCGACTACAAACGCGAGTCGGTCGAAATTCCCGCCGACCGGAAGCTGACGGTGAAGATGGCTCCCGGAGGAGGCTTCGCCCTGAAGATCACGCGCAAATAGCGCGCGGCGACACACACGAAGAACCCGGGCGGCCTCGATGGGCCGCCCGGGTTTCGTTTCGGAAAGCGGGTTGCCCCGCGTCACTCCTGCGTGAAGACCGCCGTATAGCGGTTGCCCTGGGCGAGGATTTCACGCGCCAGGCGGCGCACCTCGGCGGGCGTCACGGCCGTGAACAACGCCTCGTTGTCCTTGTCCAGATCCACGCCGTCGAAATACTCCGCACGCATCTTGTTGAGCCAGTAGGAGGTGGATTTCAGGTTCTTCGACCGGCTTTCGGCGTTGACTTTCCGGAAATAGAGCATCGCCTCGTTCACCTCCTGCTCCGAGGGAGCCTCGGCGGCCAGACGTTCGATGCCCTTCTGCACCTCGCCCAACAGCATTTCACACAGTTTGGGGTCGGTGTCGAAGCTCACCACCAGCTGGCAGTAGCCGCGGGGACGGGCGCTGACCTCGTCATGCACGCCGACATAATAGGTTCCGCCCTTCTCCTCGCGCACCGTCGTCAAATAGCGTGCGCCAAGGATGTAGGTGACGTAACGCAGCGCGGCGTAGTTCTCCGGAGTATAGTCGAACCGGCCGTGGTAGATGCGTTCGATCGACGATTTGGGCGTCACGGCGCCCGGGACGACCGCGTCGTATTCCGCCGCTCCGGGAACGATCCTGAAATCCGTCTTCGCGAATTTCCGCTTCGGGGCCGCGGGCAGCGAGCCGATGTATTTCTCGACGAGCGGCCGCGCCTCGGCGGCCGGCATCTCGCCCGCAAAGAAAAAGACAAAGTCGGCGACGTTGCCGAAGAGCTTGTCATAGAGCCTGCGGGCCGCCTCGCGGTCGAAACGGTCGAGCGTCGCGGGCGTCGCCCGCCGCAGCCACGGATGGCCGCCGTATTTTACGCTGTCGGCGCGCTCGGCGAAAAGCGCCTTGGGCGACTTCTCCTTTCCGAGCGACGCGCGGGCCAGGTCGAGATAGTCGCCGTAGGCCTGCTCCGAGAAGTTGGGACGGGTGATATAGAGATGCAGCAGTTGCAGCAGCAGTTCGAAGTCGGCCACGCCGGACGCTCCCGAGAAGACGCTTTCAGTCCGCCCCAGCGTCACCATCAGACTGGCGTCGTGGGCGAAAAGCAGGTCGCGCATCCCGGCGCGGTCGAGGTCCTTCACGCCCATCGTGCGAATGTAGTTCTGAAGCAGGTGCATGCCCTCCACATCGCTGTCGCGGGCGAAGCCGCCCTCGCTGACCGCCGTCACCCCGACCTTGCGGACGCCGATCACCTCGGGAACGGTGCGCCAGAAGACCTTCACACCGTTCGAGAGCGTCCACTCCTCGGCCCCGAGAGGCGCCTTGCGGGTCCTGACGACCTTTCCGGGCGTCACCTTCTCCGTAAAGAGCGGTCCGGCGGACTTCCCGCGGCGCTCGGGACGGGCGATCTTCGCACGCTTCACCGAGTCGATCAGGTCGAAGGCCTCCGCCTCCGAAGGGACCTTGTCCAGATGCTCCTCGGACGACGACACGAGCACGAGCATCCCCTCCGGCGAGGTCATGCCGGCACGCAGGCCGTTCACCTCCTCGCAGGTCAGGGCATCGAGCTGCTCGCCGACGATCCGCGTCCGGTCGTCGGGCGTCACGTAGGGCACATTGCGCGTGAAATGCTCCACATACCGCCCGGCCAGGTCGGTGTTCGTGGCGAGCCGGTACTTTTCGAGCGCGGCTTTCTCGCTCCGCGCCACCTTGGCACGTGCGGCCTCGAACTCCTCGCGGCTGAAACCGTAGCGTCGGATCTGCTCCACGTCGGTCAGCACCCCGGCCAACGCCTCGCGCATATCGTGCTCCTTGGGCAGGGCCGTCAGCATGAAGGTGTTCCGGCATGTGGCGAGGCTCCCGAGAACGGCCACCACGCGTTTGTAACGGGCGTCGGGGCGTTTCTCCGCCTCGGCCAGCCGGGCGCGCGCCATTTCGAGAAAGACCTTGCGCGCCAGTTCGTCGCGCACGGCGCCCACCGTCGCACGCTCCTCCTCCGACGGATAGGGCTGGTAGAAGATCAGCTTCACGGCCACAGCCTTGGTTTCGGGATCGGTCACCAGTCCGTAGCGGGGCTTGTCGCGCTGCGGAATGTCGTAGACCTCCTTCCGGGCGGGATTTTCGGCCTTCGGGATCGACGACATCACGTCGCGGATCTTCCGCTCCATCGCGTCCACATCCACGTCGCCGACGACGATCACCGCCTGCAAATCGGGACGATACCATTTATGGTAGAAGTCGATGAGCGTCTGCCGCCCGAAGCTGTTGACGATCTCCATGTCGCCGATCACATCGCGCCGGGCGTATTTCGACCCGTCGTACTCGACCTCGGCCGACTTGCGGGCCATGCGCGAGCGGGCGTCGTTGCCGCGCCGCCACTCCTCGCGGATCACGCCCCGCTCCGACTCGATCTCCCCGGGTTCGCAGGCGATGTAATAGGACCAGTCGTGCAGGATCAGCAGCAGCGAGTCCACCAGTCCCTCGCGCACCAGCGGCACGTTGGAAACATTGTAGACCGTGCGGTCGCGCGAGGTGTAGGCATTGACGTTGTATCCGAAGCGCACTCCATTGGCCGCAAGGTAGTTGAGAATGCCCTTTCCGGGAAAGTGCTTCGTTCCGTTGAAGGCCATGTGTTCGAGGAAATGGGCCAGGCCGTTCTGATCGTCCTCCTCCTGCAGGGCGCCTACGTCGTGGGCGATGAAGAAATCCGCCCGCTGCCGGGGATTGTCGTAATGCCGGATGTAGTAGGTCATCCCGTTGTCGAGCCGGCCGACCCGGACCTCGCCGTCGAGCGGCATCTTCTCTTGCGGGCCTGCGGGGACTTGCCCCGCCGCCGGAACGGCCAGCAGACAGAGCAGGGCCGCACGGATCAGAACAGATTTTTTCATCGTGGATTCGCTTAATTATGCAGTGCAGTTTCGCAAATATACAAAAAAGTCGCACAGGAGACGCTAAAAAACGGACGTCGCGGATCAATCAAACTTCAAAATAACTATCTTTGCGTTATACACATCATTTACAACCCGAACAATGAAAAGAAAAAGCAATTGGTTAAAGAATTTGCTGCAATGGGGCACGCTTGCGGCAATCGTGGGATTCGTGGTCTACGGGCTTACGCTCGGGGAGAAACCCGCGGACGTGGAGGCCTACTGCCCGTTCGGCGGACTGCAGGCACTGGGAAGCTACCTGGTCAACAACTCGCTGGCATGCACGATGTCCATGACGCAGATCATGGTGGGCGTCATGCTCGCCGTGGGAGTGATCCTTTTCAGCAAACTCTTCTGCGGCTACCTATGCCCGCTGGGAACCGTCAGCGAATGGATGGGCCGGGGCGGCAAAAAACTGAAGGTCAGCGTCGAAATCCGCCCGGGAAGCATCGCCGACCGCCTGCTCCGCGCCGTCAAATACGCGCTGCTGTTCTACGTGTTCTACATGTCGGCGTCGAGCAGCGAACTTTTCTGCAAGAATTTCGACCCCTATTACGCCGTCGCCACGGGCTTCAAGGGTGAGATCACCGTCTGGATGACCGTCATTTCGGTTGCGCTGCTCTTCCTCGGCAGCTTTTTCGTCAAAATGTTCTGGTGCAAATACATCTGCCCGCTGGGTGCGCTGAGCAACATCTTCAAATTCACCCTCACCTTCGCGGGCATCGTCATCCTGCTGTGGGCGCTCGGGCTGCTGGGCGTGGCTTCGGCCTGGGTATGGGCACTGGGCGCCGCCTGCGTCATCGGCTACCTCTGGGAGATGATCTATCTCAAGAGCAAGGTCTTCCCGCTGCTGCGCATCGTCCGCGACGAAGCCACGTGCACCAAGTGCGACGTCTGCCGACGCAAATGCCCCTATTCGATCGACATCAAGAACCTCGACAAGGTGAAGCATATCGACTGCACGCTCTGCGGAACGTGCGTCTCGGCCTGCCCCGAAGATTCGTTGCAGGTCGGCGGCAAACGCTCGCTGCGCTGGCTGCCCGGCATCCTGGCCGTCGCGCTCTTCGGCGCGGCGCTGTGGTTCGGCAGCCACTGGGAACTTCCGACCATCGACGAGAAGTGGGGCGAATACGAGCAGGTCGAAGGCATGCAGACCTACGAAATCGAGGGACTCACCTCGGTAAAGTGCTTCGGCAGCTCGAAGGCCTTCTCCGCGAAGATGCAGAAAGTGCCGGGCGTCTACGGCGTGAAAACGTTCGTGAAACGCCACGCCGTGGTGATCAGCTACGATCCCAAGGCGATCGACGAGACGAGCATCGACAAGGCGATCTTCTCGCCGACGACCATGAAGTTCGCAACGCCGAAAGCCGGCGTCGACTCGCTGTCGGTGGTCCGCATCGGCGTCGAGGGACTCCACGATAAGATGGACATGGTCTACTTCGGGGCCATCCTGCGCAACATCGACGGCATCTGCGGCTTCGACGCACAGTACGACTGCCCGGTAGCCGTTACGCTCTACGTCGACCCGTCGGCCGCGATCCCCGAAAAGATGCTCCGCGACTCGATCGAGGTCAAGGAGGCCCACATGCTGGCCCACGGCGGCAAGGTCCGCGCGATTCCGGTCCACTACGAGCTCAAAAGCTACGACCCCGCCGCCGGCAGGATCGGCCGCCGCGAGTTCCTCGACCTGATGTTCGAGCAGACCCGCGACCTCTCGGCGCCGTTCAAGCATAACACCGAGACTTACGGCGATGACGCGAAGTACCCCAAAGGCGTCTACGAAGTCGAGTGCCGCGGCATCGAGAAGCCGCTCATCAAGCGCAGCTTCCCCTACTTCCGCGGGTTCCTCTCGCTCAAGGAGGGCATCACGCGGCTCGACGTGGCATTGAACGACGAGGAGGTTCCCGTACTGCGGATCGTCTACGTCAAGTCGATGTGGGACGACGCGAAGATCTGGAACGAACTGCTCAACGCCAAGGTGTGGCCCGTGAAATACAAGGACGGCACGCTCAAGGACGAGGAGCCGAAGTTCACCTTCAAAACCGAGGGACACACCCTCTGACACCACCGGGGCTTGTGATACGCAAGCCCCTTTTTTCGAGATAAACCAAGAAGACGATGAAAAAAGCGATTTTTTACCTGCTGGCCTGCGTCCTGCTCCCGGTTGCGGCGTCGGCCGACGAAGGCATGTGGCTGGTCAGCACGTTCCGGGACGTGATCTACCCCCAGATGAAGAAGGAGGGGCTGAAACTCAAACCCGGAGAGATTTACAACGAGGAGTCCCCGGCGCTGTGCAACGCCATCGTGGCCGTCGACGGCGGCATGGGCACGGGCAGCGTGATTTCGGACAAGGGACTCGTCATCACCAACCACCATGTGGCCTACGGCGACATCCACTCGTTGAGCACCCCCGCGAAGAACTACCTCGAAGAGGGCTTCTGGGCGCTCGAACAAAAGGACGAACTGCCGCTCAAGGGCAAGACCGTGACCTTCCTGCGGCAGGTCCGCGACGTGACGGACGAGGCCCAGGCCATCCGCGACTCGCTCGAAAAGGCCAACAGCCTGGGCATCTTCGGGACGCGCAAGGTCTACGGCATCCTCGAACGGAAGTACGGCAGGGACACCCCCTTCGAAGTGGAGTGCGCCTCGATGTGGAAGGGCAAGAAATACCTGCTTTTCTACTACGAGACCTATAAGGATGTGCGCCTCGTGGGTGCGCCTCCCGTGAAAATCGGGGCCTTCGGCGGCGAGCAGGACAACTGGGGCTGGCCCCAGCACAAGGGCGATTTCGCCCTCTACCGCGTCTACGGCGACGCGAAGGGCCGCCCGGCGGCCTACTCGGAGAACAACGTGCCCATCACGCCCCGCAAGGTGCTGAATGTCTCGACGAGTGGCATCCACGACGGGGACTACGCCATGGTGATCGGCTTTCCGGGCCGCACCAACCGCTACATGTCGTCGCAGGCCGTGCGCGAAAAGGAGCACGTGACCAACCCCGTGGTGATCAAGGCGCGCCGCGACCGCCTCGACATCATGCTGCGCCACATGGAGGCCGACCCGGACGTGCGGCTGATGTACAGCGACAAGTATTTCAACATCAGCAACTACGCCGACTACGCCAAGTGGGAGAACATCTGCCTGCGCCGTTACGACGTTATCGGCATCCGCGCCGCCGAGGAGGCGCGCCTCGCCGCCTGGATCGACGCCGATCCGGCCCGCAGGGCCGAATACGGCGACCTGCTCGCCAACCTCAAAAAAGGCTACGAGGCCCGCGCCGAAGCCGTGCGCGAAAAGTGCTACTACCAGGAGACGTGGATTCGCCCGAGCGACGTGATGATGACGGCCAACCGTCTCGGCACGCTCGTCGACCGCATGCAGCGCGACGGCATCGCCTCGGTGCAGGACGGCGACAAGAACTTCGCGGGCGTGAAGTCCAACACCCGCCGGATGATGAAGGACTTCGACCTGGCCACCGACAAGGAGGTGCTGACACGGATGATGGAGAGTTTCATCGACAACGTGCCCCGCGAAATGTGGGGCGAGCAGCTGCCGCAGCTTTACGACCGTTTCAAGGGCAACGTTCCGGCGCTGGTCGACTACGCGTTCGAAAACACCTGCTGCACCAGCTACGAAAAGCTCTGCGCCTGGTTCGCACAGCCCCGCACGGCCGAGGAGATCCTCTCCGACCCGATGGCGGCGATGGCCAATTCGGTCAGCTCGCGGCGTTTCGCCGAGAAACTCAAACAGGCCGAGGAGACGTCGGGCATCGACGCCGACAAGGAGGAACTCCGCTACACCCACGCCATCTACGAGATGCGCGAATCGGAAGGCACGCCCCAATATCCCGACGCCAACTCGACAATGCGCCTCACCTACGGAACCGTAGGCCCGGTCTCGCCCAAGGACGCCGTGCACTACGACTCCCGTTCGACGATCGACGGCTACCTCGAAAAATACAATCCCGACGACTACGAATTCCGTGTCGACGACCGGATGTCTTCGCTCATCCGCAGCAAGGACTGGGGCCGCTGGGGCGAAAACGGCCGGCTGTACGTCAATTTCCTCACCAACAACGACATCACGGGCGGCAATTCGGGAAGCCCGGTGCTCAACGCCCGGGGCGACGTGATCGGACTGGCGTTCGACGGCAACCGCGAGTCGATGTCGGGCGACATCTATTTCCACCCGACCAACTTCAAGACAGTCTGCGTCGACATCCGCTTCGTGCTGTGGATCATGGACAAATACGCCGGCGCCGGAAAGCTGATCGATGAAATGCGGCTGGTGAAATAACCCGCCCTGCGCTCGCCAAGGAACGGACCCTTTCGAAAAGGGTCCGTTCCTTTTTTATGAATCCCCGACGACAAAAACCCCGCAGGACTTTCGCGTCCTGCGGGGTTTTTAATGACGAACCGCGGTTCAGAAGTTCAGACCCACGGCCGCGAACAGGCCGCCGCGCCGGCTGCCGTCCATCAGGCCGCTGCACCCCCATGCCGCACGCCCTTTCAGATCGACGTACAGGCTCATTTTCTTCGCCGGGAAACAGTGCGTATAGCGCAGGCCGGCCTCGCCGTTCAGACGGTCGTTGGTCAGGAAGGCATACTCCTGGGCCAGCAGGTCGGCGCGATAGTTCTCGTTGTCGATCTGCACCCCCTCGGGGCAGCTCTTCTCCAGTTCGGTTCCGCCGCCGAACGTATAGCCGCCGCGCACCGTCGCGTCGAGCCAGCTGCGGCCGCTGAACCGGAAGTTCTTCGTCACGCCCAGCATCAGTTTCGAATAGTGCAGGTCCTGATCGTAGCATGCCGGGGAGATCGTATATTCCGATTCGGCCTTGTAATAGGTATAAGCCGCATCGACGATCCACGAACTGCTCCACTCGTTGCGCTTGACGTAGAGTTTGTAATCGGCATCGACGCTGCGCTGCTTCTGCGAGAATTTCAGGAAGCGGCCGTACTGTTTGTACAGTTTCTGATTGGTCTCCGGATCAAGTTCCAGCTCCTGAATATTGTTGTATTTCAGCAGGTCGCCCCACGAGGCGTCGACCGAAAGCCGCTGATCGACCCTGCGGCCCGCAACGTTGAGCACCCCCAGATAGCGGTAGGTCAACTGATCGTTGTCGCCCAGATGCTGGTCCAAATCGAAGCGGAAACGCTCCATTTTGTCGTATTCGGCCGAGAACTGATTGAAGAACTTCACCCTCTTTCCCAATTTCAATTCCAACTGGGCGGCGCCTCCGTATTCGGAGCCTTTGTAATAGACGTCATAGAATTTTTCGCTTCCCCCGAGCTGCTGGCTGGTATAAAACCACATGCCTTCGAAGAAGTAGATCATTCCGCTGGTCGTATTCGTACCGAAAGCCGCATAGCCGACCTGCTCCGTCGTGCGTTCATACGTAAAATTAAGACCTGCGTCCACCACCTTCGAGGTAAACATCACACCCGGCTGAACGCTCAAATACATCGAGGTGGTTTTATTGCGCGAATCCCGACGCTTTGCCAGGCTGCGATCCTCGTATTTCCCCATCGCTCCAACCACCCAGCGCCCCATACGGTAGGCAACCCCGGCCTCGATGGCATAGGTTTCATCACGCGTATTTCCGGGAATCGAATCGCCGAGCAGCATCGGAGAATCTCCGATGTTGGCATTTCCCGCCCAACTGCGGTCCTTCGAAGCCGCATAATCATAACTCAACTTACCGTAGAACGAAAGACGATTCCAACGGCGGTACGACTCGGACCGGACCCCGAACGCATTCACTTCCGCTCCATCGGTAACGTTGCGCAGTCCGCCTTGCTCGAAATCATAATTCACTTCCGCAATGGAGAGCGATGCCTGATTGAGCATCAGGCCCGCCGCATTGTCCGAAACGAGCCATCCGCTTTTCGAACGAATCCGTTCCAGGGTATAATATTTTTCAAGGTTCTCCTTCGGAGCGGAGGACTGGGCGAAAACGCCCGACCCCGCACATACCGCAGTCAACAGGAGCACCGCATAGATCTTTTTCTTCATGGCTGTTTCGTTTTATCGGTTTTTGTACTCCGTGCAAAGGGTCGGTTCATCGAGCGGAATCCAGTCGTCGGCCGAATTGTTCGTATCCTGATAAACCGTACGACCTACGATCTCCGAAGCGCTTTCGTCCACCTTGCGGATATAGGACTGACCGCTGTACGAGGCCGTCGTGATAAACAAAGGCTGGAGACTGATGTCGGAGCAAAGACGCGGGACGTGCGTATCGTTACTGCGGAACTCCACACCATCGAGAATACACTCCTTGGGAACCATTATCGAGGGCATACTCTGATACTTCGTCGGCTGATACATCACCTTGCCGTAGGGCCGGCCTTTGATGGCTCCGTCCTTAACGTACTCATAAGGATCTTCAGGCAGCCGATATACAACGATCGCCGGCGAGCTGATGGAGAGAACGATCGAATTTCCGGATGCCAGCTCACAGAAGCATTCCAGCCGTTCAACGCCCGCGGCCGGAGCTTTTACCGCGGAGCCAGCAAAACGGTCGATATACATCGCCCATACATTATCCGCGGCAAGGTTCATCGGTCTGCTGGTCTGGTCTGCCGTATGTTCGACGGCGCTCAAGGCAATCACGACCTCTTCGCCCGGCTGTATCGGGTGCTCCCGGCCTTCGCCCGGGAAAACAAAACCGAAAGCGTTGACCGGAATGGAATCGCGGAGTTCGGTGCTGGTGCTTCCCAACCAGAATTTATTGTACACGGCCGATTTTCCCGAATTGAACGACGTGTGGAATCCGACTCCCACCCCGTCGAGATACTGCACATCGTCGGAATTGTTGCAGAGCGTGAAATACTGGTCATAGTTATAATTCGCTTTCCCGTCGGCAGTCTTCGTTTTGTGAAAATAAACCTCTTTCAGAATGATCGTGCCACGCGCCGTAGCCTTAATCTCGAGATTGTTCGTCCCGGCCGACTGACCGTCTTTATTCAGCACGAAATCCCTGGTGGCATGCAGGAACTTGCTGATTCCGCCCACATCGGCCACTTTGCTGATAATCACGCTGTAATTTCCGTATTCGGCGTCGATCCGGGTTTCACCCTTCGCATCCGTTTCGGAAGTATACGTATTTCCGATCTTCGTATTGCGCATAGTCACCTTGAACCCCGACTTGTCGAGCGATGCCAACTCTCCGGGCAAATCAATGGAGATCAGCACCTCCCTGTTGCCATGGAGCAATTCGCCGTCTTTCATATCCTTGAGGCAGCCGCACAGCAGAAAGGCCGTCGCCAAAGGCACCAGATAATATAAAATCTTTTTCATCATCTGCAACTCTTTAGAATTTAAGTTTTAGTTCCGCGCCGAAATAAATATCCGTATTTACGCGCTTATAAGTTCCCGTACTCTTCAGCAACATTTTAGGATGCGAGTTCGTAAAGTTGTTGGCGTAGAATGAAATCTGGGCAATCCTGCCGATCTCTTTCGTAACACGGAGGTTGGCCATGAAATAAGGCTTGAACGAATTTTCGACAAAGGTCGTAGTCGCACTGCCCGTCTGAAGGTATTCCCGGTAAGCCGCTCCATAGGTAGGATCGTTGTACAAGTCCCGATTGAACGGCAATAGCTGACCATCCATGTTCATATAGAAATCGGGATCCCGGTAGATCATCTTGCCATTCGTCCCATTCGAAAAATCGCCATAAACGGGATGATTGTCGTCATCGAGGATGTAAACACCGTCTGCCTGGAGATTCCGGGTCCGGTTGAGCCATACACACTGGACCGTCAGTGTTGTAATCAGACGCAACTTCGGAATGTGCGTGATCAGGTTAATATTGGAATTGAACCGGGTGTACACCGAACCGGAAGAGACGGATTTGCCTCCATAATAGGCTCCCAGAAACGGGTTGTAGATATTCTTACCGTCAATAGGCACTTTCACCGAGGAATAAGTATCGTACAACAACACGCCCTCGCTATCCTTCCGGGTCATGGTCATGTATGCTCCGTTGACAACGACCGAAGTCCGGACCGGACGAATCTGCCCGAAATCGAACGTATACTCGACACCCCACTTGTCGTATTTACCGTCATTGGCCGGTTTCTTGACGGATGCCGTATGGAATATTTTCTCATCCCGATAGTCGAGCGGCTCGCCTCCCACGCCCAGAACCGGTTGTCCCGGATTGTTCGGATCATCCATATAAACCGGAACTTCCGTCCCTTTATAGGTTTCGTATTCCCGGAATGACAATACCTGCGGAACCATACGAAGGGTATAACCGTTACGCATCTTTTCATTATAATAGGTAATGCCTCCCTTGACACCGAACATATCGAAATCGAGACCCACTTCGAAGTTCTTGCTGTACTGCATCTTCAGATCGCGGTTAATCATATCGGACTGCGGGGTCACGAACGTAGTCCATGCCGCCACAGGCCCCGTCTCGGCAGTTCCGCCCCAGCTGAACGAAACCCGGTCAATATACACCGGAAAAGGATAAAGCAGCCGCAGGGCCGGCAACGTGGTCTGGATGCCCCAGCCGGCGCGCAGCGACAGTTCGCGGACCTTTTTCGGCGCGCGATTGCTGATGATCGTATATTTGGCGTTAAAACGCGGATCGACGGCCCACTTATCGTTCAGCCGATCCGTCGCCATATAGGTAAAACGTCCGCCGGCCTGCAACGTGAGCGATGTTTTTCCGATCGGCAGCGTCGCTTTTTCTTCGGCGAAGACAGCCACCTGATTCAGGAAAGGAATATCGCTGAACGGCTCCGGACGGAACGACATGGGACGCACGCCTTCGTAATACTGTCCTTTGCCGGTGTTGCCAGAATTGTTCCACTCGACACCGAGCATCGCCTTGTTGTAGACCTTGCCGTAACGCCCCGAAAGTTCAGCCACCATTTTAGCCGTGGTGTAATAGGCCATACTCAAATTCCGAATATCGCTCAAGTAATTGTCAGGGGTGAATTCAGTCAGATACTCCCCGTTTTCCAAAGCTCCGGGATTGGCGACACCGAGGGCGCTGGGCGCCATCTGCTGACGGGCGTACTGACGGGTCATTGATGTGTTGAAAACGTATTTCAACGACGTAATCCACGACTTGTTGAGCAGCCACGAACCATTAAGGTTGATCGACAGGTTCCGGTCGTCCAACTCCTTGCGTTCAGCCTGCGAGATATTGTCCGGATCAGCCTTTGTAGTGCCGCGCGAAAGGTAACCGCTCACCTTCGCATTGAACTGAAACGGCGTGCGGTCACGGTTGAAGGTATTGGTATAACCCACCGAAAACGTTCCGCGGTCATAAGATTCCTCCACCGTACGGATGTCCTTCATCGCATTGGCGTAGTCGATCGACGCATTGAGGAAACCCTTGTCGGACCCCAACGCATAACCTTTAGTCAGCGACACGGCCTTGGTGTCCGGCACGGTCTTCACCCGGATTTCATAGGGAGTGCGGCCCTGCTTGGTCTTGACGACGACCGCTCCGGCGCTCATATTGCCGTATTCGGCCGACGCAACGCCGCGGATGACCTCGATCGACTCGATATTGTCGGTCGAAATGGTGCGCATGTCGATACCCCGGCTGGTTTGCTGCCCGAAAGCGGCCGCTTTTCCACCCATCAGCATCGCGCTATTATTCACAACGGCTCCATCGACATAGACGCCCACCGAACTGGAGTTGATGCTGTTCGCATCCTTACCGTCCGTCATCGAATTAGGCAGATCACGGATGCCGACGAAATTCGAAGTGGAGTTCGTCAATTCCGGATTCGCGGTCAGCACGCCCGGCAGCAGCTGCATCACGTCCTTGACGGAGGTGGCTTGCAGGTGGTCCATCGCCTGACGGTCGATCGTCGACGAGGAGTTGATGCTGCGGCCCCGCTGGGCCGTTACGGTCACGGTGTTGAGTTGCAGGCTCGACTCCTTGAGGCGCAGCGAGAGCGCCCCGATCGAAGCGCTGACCGTCACCTTGTACGAAAGCGGCTCGTAACCCAGGCAGGTTGCCTCGATGGTGTAGCTGCCGGTGGTCACCGACGGCATCCGGAACCGGCCTTTGGCATCGGTCACCACCCACAGCTCAAGCGTCGGAATGGAAACCACGCAGCCCGCAATCGGCTCCTTCGTGTTGTACTCCGTCACGGTCCCTTCGATGGAGACCTTCTTCGGAGCCTGGGCCTGCACTCCCAGCGGAATGCAGACGCCCGCCAATAAAAGCATTAGTAAAAATTTCTTCACGGCAAACAGGGTTATGTGAATAGTAAGAATGTCATTCGTTTTCGGGGGACAAAGATAGAGTGCCGCACAACAGGCGGCAACCCCGAGAAATGGGGATTTTACCGGTCAGGGGACACAATAACGGCTTCCGGCAGCTGCATGGCGCAACTGTCGGGCATCGGGAAACACGCGACTGTCAACAGATGGTAGGGCAATTCCCGCGGGGGGGGGAACCCGGGCCGGGAATTCGTCGGCATGGTCCGGAACGCTGATCCGGGCGGTCGCCGGGCGGCGGTTCAATCCACTCTTCCTCATGCCAGTTTCATTTGATTCAAGACAAATCTTGTTTCGCAAGATAAGAAAAAAACACCATTCCGAATATCTTTTCGAACCATGAATTTAACCGAACTTACAATCCGAACGCATCCTGCGGCATATCGCGACAATGTTTAACCGGATTTCCGCCTGCGGTTTCGATCCGAAACACCCCATTCGGGCCGAAATTTCTTTTTTTGCGGACCGGCTGTACTATGGACGGAAATTACTATCTTGCGGCCAATAAACCTTCCCCCCCCGGTTTGACGCGTTACATACTACTGATTCTCGCCCTTCTCGGGTTTGTCGGCATGCCCTCCGCACATCCGGCGGGGAATCATGCGCTCCAATCCTTCGCCCTCTCTTACCAACCCATGAACTTCGGCCGGCCGGCGCGCACGGTCGTCACGGTCGAGGACAAGGAGACGCACGACCCGCTGCTGGGCGCCACGGTCTCGATCGTCAGCCGGGCCGACACGCTGCGGGACACGACCGTCAAGGAGGATTTCTACCGTATCATGGCCGTCTACCGCTGCGACCGGATTTTCCGCGACTCGGTCGACCTGGAGGTCACCTACGTGGGTTACAAGCCGTTCAAAAAACGCTACGGAAACACCGGATTCCGGGGACGGATCGAGGTCAAAATGGAGGTCGACGAACAGTCGATCGCGCAGGTCGTGGTCGTCGGGCAGCAGGTCGCCATGGTCTTCCGGGGCGACACGACGGTCTACAACGCGGGGGCGTTCAAAACCATGGCCGACGACCGTTTCGCGGAGCTGCTGAAACAGCTGCCGGGTGTCGAGATCAAGGACAACAAGATTTACGCCGAAGGGCAGGAGGTCAAACGGGTGCTGATCGACGGGAAAAACCTCTTCGGCTCGAAAACCTCCTACGCACTCACCGACCTCGAAGCCTCGGACGTCCGGAGCGTGCGGGTCTACGAGGATTTCAGCCCCGAGGCAAAGCGCCTGGGGGACAACACGGCCGAAAAGGAGAAGGTGATGGACGTCGAAACCAAGTCGAAGCGCGGTTACATCCTGGGCGGGAATCTGGAGGGCACGCTCGGCGCGAGCCTCGAAAGGGACTACTCGGGTCGGCATGAAATCCGCCATTCCGAGGCCGGAAGCTTTTACCGCAACACCGAAAGGGGCAACTGGCGTCTCGAAGCCTCCAACTCGAAGGACAACATCCGGCAGGGAGAAGGCGTCTCGTTCGACTCGAAGACGACCCCCACGAAACAGACCGACGCCCAGGCGGACTATACCCTGCGCCGGGGCGACTCGACCAACGTATCGACCGCCGTCCGGTTCGGTCGCAGCCGCCAGAGCAGCACGGGGTCCTCGCAGACCGAATATTTCCCGACCGAAGCCTATGCCCTGCGCAACGAGGAGAGCCGGAACGAATCGCTCTCGAAATCGCTTTCGGCGGAGATCTCGAACTACGTCAACATCCAGCGGAAGAAGAAGGTTTTCGGGGCCATGACCACCTTTTCGATCGACGACGGCTCCACACTCGGGCACAGCCGCACGCAGCAGCGAATCGACGACGAAAAGACCCGGACGAACCTCAACAGCAACTCCGACAGACGCAACATCCGATTGAATGTCAGCATTTTCTTCCACTCGAAAATTTCCGAACGGTCGACCCTGTCGTTCAACGTCTCGGGCAAATACGCACCCGGCGACCGGGACGGCTGGCGGGTCGACACGACGGCCTCGACACCCGGCCTGCAGGTCAAACTGCGCAACGACGGCGACAGCCGCAACTATTCGTTCGGCGCCAATCTGGGCTACCGCTACAAACTGGGAAAAAAGGGTTCGGTCAACGCCTCATACAACTTCAGCCGCGATTACGCCCGCTCGAAACAGCTGGCGGTCGATTTCCTCTCCGACCCGCAGGGCGTCGTCGACACGGTCAACTCCTACCATTACACGACCGACACCTACACGCACAGCCTGCAAACCAGCCTGCAATACCGGAGCGGCGACGTCTGGATAATGGCCGGACTGGGCGGAGTGCTCTACGACATCGCCCGCAGCGAGCGCTTCCCCAAGGAGGAGCGCTTCCCGCGGCTGTTCTTCCAGCTCAACCCGACGGTCTACCTCTCGGTCGGCAAGTCGCGGAAGCGTTTTTCGTTCAACCTGGCCTCCTTCCCGCAGATGATCCCGCTCGACGCGCTGCGCTCGACGCTCAACGCCACCAACCCCCTTTCGTTGCAGGCCGGAAACCCCGGTCTCAAGTTGCAGAACGACCTCTCGGGATCGGCGGGATTCCAGTTCACCGACGTCAAAAAGGCCCTCTCCTTCAGCGTGCGGCTCAACGGCAGCTACACCTTCAACTACATCACCCAGCGACGCACGCTCTTCCTCGAAGACACCTACCTGCCCCAGTACGACTACACGGCACGGAAGGGTGCGCAGCTCACCACGCAGGCCAACGTCGGGGGCAATTACAACCTCGGGGGCAGGGTCTCCTACTCACAGCAGATCAACCCGCTGCGCTCGACCCTGAACGTCTCGGTGAACTACGGCTTCAGCCAGACGCCCTATTTCACCGGCGAAGACCTCTTCCCCTCGGTCCGCCATTCGCTCGGCTTCGGCTTCGGCTTCGACTCGGGCTTTTCGAGCAAGGTCAAGCTCAACATCCGCTCCAACACCTCGATGAGTTCCTACACCACGCAGAAAGAGACCGCGCAGGAGCTGCGCGAACAACTCACGGCGCGCGTCGACCTGCGCTTCGGCAAGTATTTCGGGTCGGTCGGCACGCTCTACGAATTCTACTGCAACAGCCGCTCGCACGCGCTCACGCGCCACAACGTGATCCTCAACGCCTCGGCGGGGCGCAAGTTCGGCAAGGAGAACCGGCTGGGGCTTTCGGCGGGCGTCATCGACATCCTCAACCGCCCCGACTACACCACCACGAGTTTCGACACGGATTACATCGTCACCTCCTCAACCTCCTACCTGGGCCGTTACGGCTACCTGCGCGTCGCCTATACGTTCTGATCGGAAGCCGCCGGAATTACGGTGTTATTTCGGTTTATTTCGTATAGTTTCGCATATTTTCGTATCTTTGGACGCAGAAACCGTTTAAAGCGTATGAAAAAACTACTGATCCCCCTGATTGCCGCCTTTGCCGCGAACACCGTATCGGCCGCCGCGCCGCAGCAGGTCATCGACATCAGCACCGACAAGGTCTCGATGGTGCTCACCGCCGCCCCCGGAGGCGAAGTTTATTTCCGCCACTTCGGCGGACGCATCGACGACCCGGCGCCGCTGGCCGACTACAAGAGCAACCGCCGCAGTGACCACGGAACCGAGGACCTGGCCTATCCCGCGACGGGAGGCCGCAACTTCCGCGAACCCGCCCTGCGCGTCACCCATGCCGACGGCGACATGAACACCGAACTGCGCTACGTGTCGCACGCCTCGAAACAGCTCTCCGACAAGAACGTGACGGAGACCGTCGTGAAGATGACCGACTGCTGCCAGGCGCTCGACGTGGAACTGGTCTTCACGGCCTACGCCCGCGAGAACGTCATCACCACGCACGCCGTGATCCGCAACCGCGAGAAGGGTCCCGTCACGCTGCACAGCTTCTACTCCTCGTCGCTCCCGCTGAAGGCCGACAAATACCTCCTGACGCACCTCTACGGGGCCTGGGCGCGTGAAGCGCAGGTCGACCACACGCTGCTGACCCACGGATCGAAAAGCATCGAGTCGACGCGCGAGGTGCGCACGACCCACACCGAAAACCCGGCGTTCCTGCTCACGCTGAACAGCGATTCGTTCAGCGAGACCTGCGGCGAAGTCATCGCCGGAGCGCTGGCCTGGAGCGGCAACTTCCGCCTCAACTTCGAGGTCGACGAATTCGACGTGCTGACCGTCCTGGCCGGCGCCAACCCCAACGCCTCGGAGTACAGGCTCCGCCCGGGCGAGACGTTCACCACGCCCGAAATGATCTACACCCACTCGTTCTGCGGCGCGGGCGGCGCCTCGCGCAACCTCCACGACTGGGCGCGCAACTACGGCATCTACCACGGCCACGAGGTCGTCCCCACGCTGCTCAACAGCTGGGAAGGCGCCTACTTCAAGTTCGACGCCAAGGTCCTGAAACAGATGATCGACGACGCGGCCTCGATGGGATTGGAAATGTTCGTCCTCGACGACGGCTGGTTCGGCAACAAATACCCGCGCAACAACTCCAACGCCGGACTGGGCGACTGGCAGGTGAACGCCGCGAAACTCCCCGAAGGCATCGACCACATCGCCTCCTACGCCCACTCGAAGGGACTGAAGTTCGGCATCTGGATCGAACCGGAGATGGTCAACCCCAAGAGCGAGCTGGCCGAGAAGCACCCCGACTGGATCGTCCGTCCGCCGAAGCGCGAAGCGCCCACGACCCGCAACCAGTGGCTGCTCGACCTCACGAACCCCAAGGTGCAGGACTTCGTGTTCGGAGTCTTCGACAACACGATGAAACTCTCGGACAAGATCGACTACATCAAGTGGGACGCCAACCGCAACGCCAACAACGTGGGTTCGGCCTACCTCCCGGCCGACGAGCAGTCGCGCTTCTGGATCGACTACGCGCAGGGCTTCTACAAGGTGATGGAACGCATCCGCGCCAAATACCCCGACGTGCTGATCCAGGCCTGCGCCTCGGGCGGCGGCCGCGTGGAGTACGGCGCCCTGAAGTATTTCGACGAAGTGTGGACGAGCGACAACACCGAGGCGCTTTCGCGCGCCCGCATCCAGTACGGCACGAGCCTTTTCTACCCCGCCGTCGTGATGGGTTCGCACGTCTCGGCCACGCCCAACCACCAGACGGGCAACATCACGCCCATCAAGTTCCGCTTCGACATGGCCTGCGCCGGACGCCTCGGCATGGAGCTTCAGCCCAGGCAGATGACCGACGAGGAGCGGCAGTTCGCCCGCCGGGCCATCGCCAGCTACAAGGAGTACCGCGACATCGTGATGCAGGGCGACCTCTACCGCATCGGCACGCCCTATGACAAGAGCGGCTGCTACGGCCTGATGTACGTTTCGAAGGACCGGAAGCAGGCCGTGCTGTTCACGTACAGCCTCCGGTACCAGGGCCGCTCGCTGATCCCGAAATTCCGCCTGCAGGGCCTTGACCCGAAGACGGGCTACACCATCCGCGAACTGAACGTCGACAAATCGCGCAACTGGTTCGACGGCAAAACCTTCAGCGGCGAGATGCTCTCGAACGCCGGCATCAACCCCTCGATGCCGAAGATTTACGACAGCGGCGTATTCCTGCTCACGGCGGAATAGAAGCTGCTCCGTCGCGAAAGCCACCCCGGGATTTGCCGCCGGGGTGGCTTTTTCCTATCTTTGCCGAAGAACATTTTTCCGAACATGATCGAACAAATCATATCCCGACGACTGCAAATTCCGCTGCACCAGGTGCAGGGGACCGTGCGTCTGCTCCGCGAAGGGGCGACGATACCCTTTATCAGCCGCTACCGCAAGGAAGCGACCGGCTCGCTCGACGAGGTGCAGGTCGCCTCCGTCAAGGAGTGGCTCGACCGGCTCACCGAACTCGAAACCCGCAAGCAGACGGTGCTCACGACCATCGAGGGGCAGGGCAGGCTGACCCCGGAACTCCGCCGGCGCATCGCGGAGTGCTGGGATGCGGTGGAGCTGGAGGACATTTACCTGCCCTACAAACCCAAACGCCGCACGCGGGCCACCGTGGCGCGCGAACGGGGCCTGGAGCCGCTGGCCGAAATCATCCTGGCGCAGCAGTCCCGCAACGTCGTGCAGCAGGCCCGGCGGTTCGTTTCGGCCGAAGTGCCGACCCCGGAGGAGGCCCTCGCCGGGGCGTGCGACATCGTCGCCGAACGTATCTCGGAAGATGAGCGCGCCCGCAACACGCTGCGCCGCACGTTCGCCCGCGAAGGCATCGTCCATTCGAAACTCGTCAAAGGCAAAGAGACGGAAGGGGCGAAATACGCCGACTATTTCGACGCCGCGACGCCCCTGCGCAGCATCTCGTCACACCGCTTCCTGGCCATGCGCCGCGGCGAGGAGGAGGGCATTCTGAAAATCGCGGTCGACGTGGATGCCGAACATTGCATCGAAAGTCTCCGCCGGCTGTTCGTACGGCCCGGCTCGGCGACGCGCGAATGGATGGAAGCGGCCGTGGCCGACTCGTTCAAACGCCTGATACGCCCCTCGATCGAGACCGAACAGCTCGCGGCGGCCAAGGAGAAGGCCGACGACGAGGCGATCCGGGTTTTCGCCGAGAACCTGCGCCAACTGCTGCTCTCCTCGCCGCTGGGGCAGAAGCGCGTCGTGGCCATCGACCCGGGATTCCGCACGGGATGCAAGGTCGTGGCGCTCGACGCGCAGGGCAACCTGCTGCACAACACGACCGTCTACCCCCATCCGCCGCAGGGCCGGGCGGCCGAAGCGGCCGAGACGCTGAAATCGCTGGCCGCCAGGTACAAGGCCGAGGCGTTCGCCATCGGGGACGGCACGGCGGGCCGCGAGACCGAACAGCTGGTCCGCGGACTGGGGCTGGAAGGCGTGGAGGTATTCATGGTGAGCGAGGACGGCGCGTCGGTCTACTCAGCGTCGGCCGCGGCGCGCGAGGAGTTCCCGGACTACGACGTGACGGTGCGCGGGGCCGTGAGCATCGGACGCCGCCTGATCGACCCGCTCTCGGAGCTGGTCAAGATCGACCCCAAGTCGATCGGCGTGGGGCAGTACCAGCACAGCGTCGACCCGGCGAAGCTCAAGGCGCGGCTCCGGACGGTCGTCGAAAGCTGCGTCAACCGCGTCGGCGTCAATATCAACACCGCCTCGAAACACATCCTGACCTACATATCGGGGCTGGGACCCGTGCTGGCGCAGAACATCGTGGCCTACCGTGCGGCGAACGGGGAGTTCAAAAGCCGCAGGGCGCTGCTCAAAGTGCCGCGGCTGGGAGCCAAGGCTTTCGAGCAGGCGGCCGGGTTCCTGCGGGTCGTCGGAGGCGCGAATCCGCTGGACAACAGCGCCGTGCACCCGGAATCGTACGCCGTCGTCGAGCGGATGGCCGCCGACGCGGGCGTGACGGTCGAACGCCTGCTAACCGACAAACAGCTGCGCAGCGGTCTCAAGGCCGAACGATACGTGAGCGAAGAAGCGGGGCTGCCGACCGTGACGGACATCCTCGAGGCGCTCGACAAACGGGGGCTCGACCCACGCGAGCAGTTGCAGGTCTTCGCATTCGACCCCAACGTGCACACGATCGGCGACCTGCGCGAGGGAATGCTTCTGCCGGGCATCGTCACCAACATCACGGCCTTCGGGGCTTTCGTCGACATCGGCGTCAAACAGGACGGGCTGGTGCACATCTCGCAGCTGGCCGACCGCTACGTGGCTTCGCCGGCCGACGTGGTGCATCTGGGACAGCACGTCGAAGTGCGGGTGACGGGCGTGGACACCGTTCGCGGCCGCATTGCGCTCTCGATGCGCCGCGAAGCATAAAAGACCGGATCAAGCGAGGCCCTGCAACGGCCATCCTGGTCGAAAAATGGCCTTTTAAGGTCGAATATTGTCCGCCCGGTCCGTAAAACATCGCTACCTTTGGGTATTCAAACCATTAACCCATTTGTCCGATGAGAAAAAACAACCTGCTCATTACCTCGTCGTGCCTGCTGGGGGCACTGGCCTCGTGCTACGGGGCCTTCGGAAAGAACCCGCGACCATCGGCAAATGGCATCTGGGGTGGGATTTGACATACAAGGAAGGCAAGGCGAAAACCGTCGACAACATCGACTTCACGAAGCGCGTGGCCAACGGTCCCACCGATCGGGGATTCGACTATTTCTACGGGCTGACCTCGCCGTCCGGACCTCCGCACCTCTACATGGTCAACGACATGGCGGAGAAACAGCCGAACACGAGATTCGAAGAATCAGGCGGCGGACTGTATAAAATCAAGGGCGGCATCGGCCACAGCGACTGGAGCGCCGACGGCATGCAGCCCCACCTGGCGGACAAGATGCTCGAATACCTCGACGAAAACAAGGATTCCGACAAGCCGTTCTTCCTCTACATGGCGCTGACGGCTCCCCACATCCCGCTTTTCCCGAGCAAGGAGTTCAAGGGCAAATCCAAGATCGGCGACTACGGCGACCTGGTGATGATGATAGACGACATCGTCGGCAGGGTCAATCGAAAGCTGAAGGAGATCGGCAAATACGACAACACGATCGTCATGTTCGCCGCCGACAACGGCTGCGCCGGTTACATCAACATGGACAGGATAAACCGGAAAGGGCACTATCCGTCCTATATTTACCGGGGCTACAAGTCGCACGGCTGGGAAGGCGGCCACCGCATTCCCTTCATCCTGTCGTGGGGCGACCGGTACGGACACGTGACCGATAATTCGCTCGTCTCGCTGACCGATCTGTACGCCACGTTCGCCGACATGCTCGGCTACCGGATAGCCGACGACGAGGCCGAAGACAGTTTCAGCTTCTGGCCGATACTCGACGGCTCGGGCAACGCCGCCCGGACCGACCTGATCGCCACGTCGGGAGCCGGCTATTTCACCTACCGAACGCCGCAGTACAAGCTGATATTCAACGCGGGAAACGGTTCCGGCGAAGAGTACAGGATCGACGGACAGCCCCCGCTGCAATTCTACGACATGGTCAACGATCCCGAAGAGAAGGTCAACCAGATAAACAATCCGGAATACGCGGGCCGGATCAGGGAGATGGCCGCCCGGGTGAAGAAGTACATCGAGGACGGCCGATCGACGCCCGGAGCCAAAGCGGCCAACGACGGCGGCAATTCCTGGAAACAGATCACCGACATAATGAGCGGCCTGTACGCCGGGAACAGGTAAGGGCGAAACTGCGTCGAAGGATGCCGGAACCGCCGTCCGGCTCCGATCAAAAGACCTCCGTATTCCGGAATCGAATGCGGAGGTTTTCAATTGGCGGCAACGAGCTGGCGCGGGACATGCTCGAAGATACTGACGAGCAGGCTGACGCCTTGTTATTGCTGAATTACAAGCGATAACGAAACAACCGAGGCTGATAAGGGTCCTGACAAAGAAAAAGTCCTCGGAAGTTATTAGCTTCCAAGGACTTTCTTGGTGGAAAATTGCCGTCCGGCATTGCTCTCGCGCCATTTCCGCGCACGCCGTCCGGCGACTTTCCGGCAGCATTCGCTGCTTCAGTTGAGGTCTGAAGCGGACGCCATAAATTTGAATCAAATTTTACCGATTTGAATTTTATTTTATCTATATATCAATATTTTACAGCTGTTTTTCATCAACTGCGAGGTCTGGAAGTTTTCGAAAATTCGGCCGACGTATGACAAATGTATGACAAAAATGATTACATTTGCAGCAGACAAAACCTCCTGACCTATGGCTTCATTCTGCTATCGCATCCGCTCGACCCAGAAAAACAAACTGGTCAAAATCCAAATTCTCTTCACGGTTGGCCGCGGCAACCAGTTCTACGTCGACAGCCAATATATGGTGCTGACGGACGCCTGGGACAACAAGCGGCAGACGGTCAAGAGCCGCTTCACCTTTACCGACGACTTCACCGAGCAGCAGGGGCGCGAGCTGACCAAAAACCTTTCCGAACTGCGCAGCCACATCCTCGGAGAGATTGCCAAGGATCCCGAGCACGCAATGACGAAGACACGGCTGGAGAAGATCATCTACAGCTTCCACCACCCGCGCAGCCTCACCACCGGCCGCCATGCCCGCAGCCGCGAATCGCTCAGCGACTACATTGCCCGCTTCACGCGCGAAATGGAGGAGGGCACCCGGCTGAACATCCACAAACTCCGATACGGCCCCTCGACCATCAAGAACTACAAGGGATTCGTCGTACAGTTCGACGAGTACTGCAAAGCCCGGCGCAAGCAGTTCGACTTTGCCGACATCGACCTGAAGTTTTACGACGACTTCGTCGCCTGGTTCACCGCCAAGAACTACTCCGTCAATACGATCGGCCGCCACGTCAAGGAGCTGAAGATCATCATGCGTGCGGCCCGCGAAGAGGGTCTGCACGACAACGGGGCGATCGAGAGCCGCAAGTTCCGCGTGCTGACGGCCGATGTAGAGAACATCTATCTGACGGAGTCGGAGATCCGGGCCATCGCCACGCTCGACCTCTCGAAAAACCGACACAAGGATGTTGCCCGCGACATCTTCCTGGTGGGGTGCTACACGGCGCAGCGCTTCAGCGACTACTCGACCATCAACGAAGGTAACATCCGCACGCTGGAGAACGGACAGCAGGTCATCGACCTCAAGCAGCAGAAGACCGGCAACCACGTCGTCATTCCGGTCCGACCCGAGCTGCAGGCCATCCTGGAGAAGTACGACAACCGGCTGCCGAGAACCTACGAGCAGAAGGTGAACCACCTCATCAAGGAGATTGCGCGCGAGGCGGGCATCACGGAGAAGGTCGAGGTCTCCTACATCGAGAATGGCGAAAAGAAGAGCCGGCTGGTCGAGAAGTGCGACCTGGTGAAGACCCACACGGCACGCCGCAGCGGCGCAACGAACATGTACCTGGCGGGGATCCCGACCATCGCCATCATGAAGATCACGGGCCACAAGACCGAACGGGAGTTCATGAAGTACATCAAGATCACCGAGGAGCAGACCGCCCTGGAGTTGATGAGCCACCCCTATTTCAGCGGGAAATAAAACGAAATGTTACCGCCGTAAAATTTACGACGGTAACAAAAGCCCACATGAATTTTCACACAAACGACCGCAACTGCTGATTATCGAGAATTATTTGTAATTTTACAAAAACTTAAGTCTATGACAGCCGAAAAACTGACATCCATACTCGACTCTTTATTAAGTCTTCCGGCAGAGACCGAGGTCGTTGAATTCAAAAGAGCAGAACGGAATTTCGATGATCGAGACCTCGGACAATACTTTTCGGCCTTAAGCAATGAAGCCAACCTGAAAGAAAAGGATTGCGCTTGGTTAATATTCGGCATAGAGAACAAATCTCATGAGGTAGTCGGAAGTCAGTATAAAAACTCTCGCCCGGCTCTCGATGCAATAAAGAAAAAAATTGCAGATCAAACCACTGGGCGCCATACCTTCGTCGAGATATATGAGTTACTGTACAGAAACGGGAAAAGAGTTGTAATGTTCCAAATCCCGCCTGCTCCACAGGGAATCCCAATCGCTTTTCAAGATCATTACTACGGACGCGATGGAGAATCTTTACAGGGACTGGCTATCGAAAAAATTGAACGCATACGCTACCAAGTCAAATTGAAGGATTGGAGCGCGGGAATCATCGAAAATGCCTCTTTGGAAGACCTGGATCCGGCAGCCATTGCCAAGGCGAGAGAGTTATACACAAAAGCCCATGAGGAAAAAACGGACGAAATCGCCTCATGGGACGACATCACATTCCTGAACAAGGCAAGAATTACGATTCGTGGTAAGATCACCAATACCGCCATCGTCCTGCTTGGTAAAGAAGAAAGCGAGCATTTGATTTCTCCCGCAGTAGCCAAAATCAAATGGATTCTGCGAGGACAAGACAACATCGAACGGGATTACATGATCGTATCCTGTCCGTTCGTATTGGCCGTTGATAGGATTTACAACAAAATACGCAATCTGAAATACCGTTACATCAACCCCGAACACAAGACCTTATTTCCTGAAGAGATCGACACCTACGAACCCTATGTAATTCGCGAGGCATTAAACAACGCGATAGCCCATCAGGATTATACACTGGGAGGACAGATCAACGTAGTGGAGTACGACGACAAACTGGTCTTTTCGAACAAAGGATCTTTCATTCCCGGCAATATCGAACGGGTACTCATCAGCGATGCTCCGGAGGAACAATACAGAAATCAATTTCTGGCAACAGCAATGGTAGGACTGAAAATGGTCGATACAATCGGCAGCGGTATTCGCAAGATGTACTATTACCAGAGACAAAGACTGTTCCCCTTGCCGGACTACGATTTATCCAATAATCGGGTCGAAGTAACCATTACAGGCAAGATTCTCGATATGAATTACGCGAATATATTGGCACAGAATACCGATCTGAGCCTCCTTGACATCGAACTACTGAACCGCCTGCAATTGGGGAAGACATTGTCTGACGAGGAAATCACGCGTCTGAGAAACAAGCATCTGATCGAAGGACGAAAACCCAAGGTATATATTGCAAAACATATTGCACAGAAAGTCGGGCAGAAGATCGAATATTCCGGGCATAAAGGTCTTGGGAATAAGCGTTGCGAAGAGTTTCTTCTGACTGCATTGCGTGACCATAAATCCTTATCCCGAAAAGAGATCGATGAATTGCTTTGGCCTCTGTTGCCGGACCTGCTTAATGAAAAGCAAAAAAAGGACAAAATCACAAATATGCTGATCAAGTTGAGAAAACTGGAGAAGATCTCAAATAAATCAAAAGGCCCCAATTCAGACTGGTTCATTAATTAAGTGCCGTTCAAATACCGTTCAAGTGCTTTTTAAGTGCTTTTTAATTGTTATTAGAATAGCAACACATTGATAATCAAGCAACAAAAAGCACTTAAATTCATTTTCAAATAGAAAATTAAGGACTTTTCAATGCCTCGCCGCCGAAAAATAACGATCCGGGCCTCCGAGCTGGAGTGCTTCGAGACGCTCGTCCGGGAGCTGCACCAGCGGCCGGAGTTTGCCGGATTCGATCCGTCGAGCCTGCACGTCTGGACTTACGAACGGTATGAGCCAAAGCTGAAGGATGCCGACGCAATCCTCCGCCGCTTCGACTACTGGCTGGGCGTGCACAAGGGCGAGCGCTATCTGATGGCAAACGGCAGCCGGCTCTTCAACAAAAAGGAGCTGGCCGAGGCGCTAGGTGTCGCACGACCGACGCTCGACCGATGGATTACGAACGGATGGCTGGAGCCGTGCCGCGTTCAGATCTCGGCCGGCGGCGACACCCTCTTTGCAGCCAACGCCGTTCGGGAGGTATTGGAACGGTTCCGATAGGCTCGAAAACCACATCATCAACGAGGACGGCGGGTGCCGTCCTCTTTTTTTGTCCCGAGCAGAATCCGATTACACGACAGTGCCAACCGACGCAAACGAATGCCAAAGTCCGGAAACGGGCGGCGGCATGTCCTCGGCATGTCCTCGGCGTGGCACCGGTTGGCATCGGTTGGCGCTGATTTGTAACGCCATTCGCCGTTTTCGGGAGGGACTCGGAAAGCCTTTCTTTGCGTCATCAACCAAATTCGAATCGTTATGACCAAGGAAATCTTTCTGAGCGGCATGACTGCCGACCAACTCTCGGAGATGATTCGCGAATCGCTGCGCGACGAGTTGCGGCAGCTCCACCCCGAACCCTCCGCCAAGACGCCGAACTATCTGACACGCCGCGAGACGGCCCGCCGCCTGCGCATCTCGCTCGTGACGCTCAACGACTGGGTGAACCGCGGCCGGATCCGCGCCCACAAGATCGGCGGGCGCGTGCTCTTCCGCGACAGCGACGTCGAGGCGGCACTGCACCGGATTGTCCCCATCAAAAGCCGATAGCCATGAAGACGGTCTCAGATTGCATCGGCATCCGGGAGTATCTCCTCCGCCGGGGGCTGCAGCCCCACCGCGAAACCGCCACCCACGGCATGTTCCTCTCGCCGTTGCGCGAAGAGCGCACCCCCAGCTTCAGCGTCCGCTACGACAAGGGGCTCTGGTACGACTTCGGACTGGGTGAAGGGGGCACGCTCCTCCAGCTGGTCATGCGCATCGAAGGGTGCGGCATGGCAGAAGCTATCCGACACCTGCGCAAAGAGGCCGCGAACGAAGTCCTCTTCCAGCCCTTGCCAACCGCCTCGCCGCGCGAAGACTCCCCGCTACGGATTCTCAGCGTCGGGGAGATTCGCCACCCAGCGCTGATCGGCTATCTGCGCGAACGCGGCATCGACCCCGCCGTGGCCGGAGCGCTGTGCCGCGAGGTTCACTACGCCGTCGGCGAGCGGCGCTTCTTCGCCATCGGCTTCCGCAACGATGCCGGAGGCTGGGAGCTGCGCAGCCCGCAGTTCAAGGGGAGCAGCGCCCCGAAAACCATCACGACCTTCGACCGGCACGGCGACACAGCACTGCTCTTCGAGGGTTTCTTCGACCTGCTCTCCTACCTGACGCTGCAACACAAGCCGACACCGGCCGTCGACACCGCCGTGCTCAACTCCGTGGTGAACCTACCCCGCGCCCTTCCGTTTCTCGCACGCCACGCGACGATCCACACCTTCCTCGACAACGACGAGGCGGGGCGCCTCACCCTCGAACGGCTGCGCAGCGCCCTGCCCGGTGCAACCGTCATCGACCGGGCGGAGAGCTACCGCACCCACAAGGATCTGAACGAATCGCTCCGACCCTCCGCGAAGATTTCCCGCACGCCGCGTCGTCGCGGCCGCAAGTTGTAACGTCGCCCGGAATGACACCGGAACCGTCGCCCACCCATCGGCCGCTTCGCGACCGCGGCTTTTCCCCCAAGGAAAAAGCCATAGCCTATTAGGGCTTTTTCCGACGCATCGGCCCGCCGACGCTGAAAAAGCCCCAATAGGCCAAAGGGTCAAGCCCCTCTGGACACCCCTTGTCGTGCTGCGCACGCCGACCGCCGAGGCGGTCCCCTCTTCAACCACCCCCCCCCAAAAAAAACGACCACACCATGGGATATGCCGTCCTGCATCTCGACAAAGCCCCGGGCAACGAGGCGGCGATGACCGCCCACATCGCCCGCACGAAGATACCCACCAACGCCTCGCCCGAACGCACCTGCCTCAACGAGGAGCTCGTCGAGTTTCCCGAAGAGGTGGCCGACCGTACGGAGGCGATCAACTACCGACTCGAACACGCCGGCCTCACACGCAAGATCGGAACGAACCAGGTGCGGGTGATCCGCGTCATGCTGACCGGTTCGCACGACGCGATGAAGCGCATCGAGGAGGAGGGGCGGCTTCCGGAGTGGTGTGCCGACAACCTCGCCTGGCTGCGCGAGACCTTCGGGGCGGAGAATGTCGTCTCGGCCGTCGTACACCGCGACGAATCGACCCCGCATATCCACGCCGCCGTGGTGCCGATCGTCACGGGCGAGCGCCGCAAGGCCCGCACCGCCGCATCCGAAACACCCGGCAAACGGCACTACCGCACGAAATCCGCCGCACGGCCCCGCCTCTGCGCCGATGATGTCATGTCGCGCGTCCGTCTCAAGCAGTATCAGGACAGCTACGCCGCGGCAATGTCCAAATACGGACTGGAGCGCGGCATCGACGGTTCGGAGGCGCGCCACGTCACCACGCAGGAGTTCTACCGACAGGCCATTGCCCAGCAGCAGGATCTGCAGGAGAACATCGACGCGCTGCTCCGTCTCGAAGAGCAGAAGCGGAAGGCCGTCGAACTGCTCAAACAACAGGAGCGGCAGGTGCGCACCGAGTATGAACAGACCGCCACGCTCCAGGCGCAGAAGAGCGCCGAACTGAACCGCACCGAGGCCGAGTTGAAGAGCGTGAAGGGCGAACTGAAGGGTGCCCGATTGAAAAACGCCGCGGCAGAGGTCGGGTCGAACATCGTCGAGGGAATCGGGGCGATGATCGGCACCTCGCGTATCAAGCGGCAACAGCAGGAGATCGACCGCCTCAACGCGGAGAACGCCGCCCTGCACGAACAGATCGGGTCGCTGAACCGTGCCAACCGTGAGGAGAAGGCCCGACATGGGCAGGCCGAACAGCAGCTGCAGGCGAAGCTCGACCGCATCGAACACTGGCTGCCCGACACGCAGACACTTATCAGCTGGGGCGAATACTGCCGCGACATGGGAATCTCGGAGTCGGGCGCCCGCGAGATCATCGCCATGAAACCCCTCTATGTATCGGGCGAACTCTATACGCGAGAGTATTCGCGCCGCTTCGACGTCTCGAATACCGAGATCCGCCTGCAACGCGATCCGAACGGTCCCGGAGGCTTCCAGCTATTCATCGACCGACAACCCGCACACGCCTGGTTCCGCCAACGGTATGTAGAACTCATGACCCGCCTGGGCTACCCCGTCCGCCCCGAACGTCCGGTAATCCGACAACATACCCTCAAACGGTAACACTCCGCCGCCGCACCGTTTTTGTATGAAAAATTGCACAGACTTTCCCGAAAAACCGCTATCTTTACTCGAAATATTCCTTTCCAATCACCTATGGCAACCATGAATACGGCCGATATCGGCTTCGAGAAGGAGATCTGGCGCGCGGCGGACAAGATGCGCGGCAATATCGACGCGTCGGAATACAAGTCCGTCGTGCTGGGTCTGATCTTCCTGAAATACATTTCCGACAAGTTCGAGACCAAATACCGCCAGCTCGTCGACGAGGGCGAGGACTTCGAGGAGGACAAGGACGAATACACCGCCGAGAACATCTTCTACGTCCCCGCCGAGGCGCGCTGGGAGACCATCGCCGCGCAGGCCCACACCCCCGAAATCGGCACCGCCATCGACAACGCCATGCGGGCCATCGAGCGCGAAAACCGGCGCCTGAAGGACATCCTGCCGAAGAACTTCGCACGGCCCGAGCTCGACAAACGGCGTCTGGGCGAGGTCGTCGACCTCTTCACCAACATCCGCATGCACCAGCACGGCGACTCGAAGGACATCCTCGGCCGCACCTACGAATACTGTCTCTCGCGCTTCGCCGAGGCCGAGGGCAAGCTGGCCGGCGAATTCTACACCCCGGCGTGCGTGGTCAAAACCCTCGTGCAGGTGCTGCAACCCTTCCGGGGGCGTGTCTACGACCCCTGCTGCGGTTCGGGCGGGATGTTCGTGCAGTCGGCGCGCTTCATCGAGAGCCACGCTGGCAACATCAACAACATCTCGGTCTACGGCCAGGATTCGAACCCCACGACGTGGAAGATGGCACAGATGAACCTCGCCATCCGGGGTATCGAGGCCGACCTGGGGCAGTACAACGCCGACACCTTCTTCCACGACTGCCACCCGACGCTCAAGGCCGACTTCGTGCTGGCCAATCCGCCCTTCAACCTCAGCGACTGGGGCGCTGACCGCCTCGCGGACGACGTGCGCTGGAAGTATGGAACCCCGCCGAACGGCAACGCCAACTTCGCGTGGATTCAGCATATCATCCACCATCTGGCCCCGACGGGGCGTGCGGGCGTCGTGCTGGCCAACGGCTCGCTCTCGAGCCAGAGCGGCGGCGAGGGTGACATCCGGCGGCGATTGGTCGAGGCCGACCTGGTGGACTGCATCGTGGCCATGCCTCCGCAGCTCTTTTATACGACGCAGATTCCCGTCTCGATCTGGTTCTTCAACAAGGCCAAGACGCAGCCGGGCCATACGCTCTTCATCGACGCGCGCAACCTCGGGACGATGGTCACGCGCAAGCTGCGCGAGCTGACCGACTGCGAGTCGGAGGATCCGGCCCGTCGGGGCGACATCCAGCGCATCGCCGACACCTACCGGGCCTATGCCGAGGGGCGTCTGGAGGCGGAGCAGGGCTTCTGCGCCGTGGCGACGACGGAGGAGATTGCGGCGCAGGACTTTATTCTGACGCCGGGGCGCTATGTGGGTATCGCGGCGCAGGCGGAGGATTCGGAACCCTTCGCGGCGAAGATGGAGCGGCTGACGGGCGAGCTTTCGGGTTTGTTCGCTCGGTCGCACGATCTGGAGGCGGAGATCCGCCGGCAGTTGGAGAGTATCGGGTATAAGATATAAAAATATGGAGCCTATATCCCCAAAATACCAAATGGCTTTAATTAAGAGAATAGCCGACACAATATGGACGGAATATAGTTCATATACTAATGTTTTATTCTACATACAAAAATGGCATGAGTGTAACAATGATTGGAGTGACTATTGGGAAAATTTTTCTATCAAATTCAAAGACAACCCAAAAGACAACGATCATCCAATAATAGATTTACTATCCACATTACACAATATGGATGGTGAAATGCTCTTAATAATTGCCATTGATTTAGGGATAGAAACGCCCGATTTTATTCCATCAATCCCGGTTTTTAGAAATGAAATAAAGTCAAGTTATAAAACAGCGAGCCAAACTTTTGAGAAGGCATTTAAATGCATTGAAACTGATCCAGACACTGCGGTTGGCCTTGTGAATTCTGCGTTAGAGAGTATTATTAAAGAAATTCTCAAAGACAACAGAGTTTCTATCGCATGGAAAGAGAATGATACTCTATACACTTTAACACAAAAAATTTTAAAAGAGTTTAAATTTTCTTCCGAAGGAAATCCCATTGAAATAAAAACTATTGCATCATCTATGCTTAGTGCATGTCAGGCTATTGAACGAATCAGAAGTGAAAAAACCTTATTCCATGGAAAAACCGATACAGATTATATAATTGATGATCCATTATATGCGTATTTTATTGTAAATAGTGTTTCTTCGATAGGTTTGTTTTTAATATCTTTCTATGAAAAGAAGTATCCGAAACAAACTGAACAAGAACAAGAAACCACTTTTGAACCAGACGATCTACCATTTTAGATTAGAAATATGAGCGAATGGAAAACATATCGACTGGGAGACCTCTGTTCTCGCATAAAAAGCGGAAAAGGAATACCCGCAAGTGAAGTTTCTACGACCGGAGAATATCCTGTAATAGGAGGCAATGGCATTAGAGGCTATACCAACACTTCTAATTTTAACGGGGTATGCGCTGTTGTCGGCCGACAAGGAGCATATTGCGGCAATGTCAGATTCTTCTCCGGAGAAGCATATATGACAGAACATGCTGTTGTTATTGTTGGTAATGAATTAGCAGATACAAGATATTTAGCGTATTTATTATCGATAATGCAATTAGGGCATTTATCCGCACAATCCGCACAACCTGGACTATCTGTACAAACGCTTTCGAAACTGTCCATAAATATCCCAGACATATCCACACAGCGGCGGATTGTGGGGATTTTGGGGTCGTTGGATGATAAAATCGAATTGAATCGGCGGATCAATGCGAATTTGGAGGCGCAGGCGCAGGCCCTCTTCCGGTCGTGGTTTGTGGATTTCGAACCCTTCCGCGACGGCCCCTTTGTCGATTCCGAATTAGGCAAAATCCCTGCATCTCTGAAAATAGAGCATATCGGAAATATTCCTCATAAAATAGAAAGCGGGAAACGACCAAAAGGAGGTGCTTCAGAACACGGGATTCCAAGTATCGGCGCAGAAAACATCAAAGGATTAGGCATATATGATTACGCCAAAACAAAATTCATTCCCGAGGATTTTGCCTCAACAATGAAAAAGGGGAAAATAAACGGATACGAATTGTTAATATATAAAGACGGCGGCAAACCGGGATACTTTATACCCAATTTTACTATTTTTGGAGAGGGATTTCCTTACAAAGAAATGTATATAAACGAACATGTCTTTTGTTTGGATTTCTTCGACAAAGGATTTAATACTTTCGCCTATTTCTATATGCGAACTCCATATATTATGAACCAACTTAATACTATTGGAGGAAAGGCTGCAATTCCGGGAATAAACACGAAAGATATTGAATCGTTACCTATTTTCACAAACGAAAACGAAAAAGTCAAAGAATTCGGCACGTTGTTTTTACCAACAATAAAAACTATTCTTCAAAATTGCGTTGAAAACAAAACCCTTTCCGCCCTGCGCGACACCCTGCTGCCCAAATTGATAGCCGGAGAAATTTAAATAAATAAAAGCTATGAAAAAAGAGGTTAAAATGCTACTTGAAAAAGCAACGGACTCTTTAATATTAAGTATTGAATTATTTAATAGACCACAAGAGCAATGTCGACATACCGGAGCTTTAATCCTATTAGATCATAGCTTTGAGATGATTCTAAAAGCTGCAATAATACATCGCAACGGGAAAATCCGCGACAAGAGAAACAATAAAAATACTATTGGCTTTGATGCGTGTTTACGAATCGCTGTTTCTAATGGGAATATAAAATTCTTAACAGAGGAGCAAGCCTTGGTTGCTCAAGCGATCAATGGGTTACGAGATGCTGCACAACATTATATTTTACAAATATCAGAGCAACAATTATATGTTCATATGCAATCGGGAGTAACATTATTCTCTGATATACTCAATAACGTGTTTGGTATAAAATTATCTGATCGATTACCTCAAAGAGTTCTCCCTATAGCGACATTAGCACCATTAGACATAGATGCGTTATTTCGATTTGAAACTAAAGAAATAAAAAAACTATTGAACCCCGGATCAAGGCGAGGACCAGAAGCCTATTCAAAAATTCGGCCTTTATGTATTTTGGACGCTGTCATTTCTGGCGAAAAAAACACGCAACCATCCGATGCAGAAATTAGAAATATCGCCAATAAATTACGAAGTGGTATCAGTTGGAATGAAATTTTTAAGGGCGTTGCAGGCATTCAACTTAGCAGAGAAGGGGACGGTCCATCTATATCATTAAAAATAACAAAAAAGGCCGATGTAGAAGTCACATTAGTCAAAAATAGTCCTAATGCAGCAGTCGTTGCGGTTAAAAGAGTCAACGAATTAGATTTTTATTCTTTAGGTCTTAAAGCAATGACAACTAATATACAACAACATTTTGCGTATATTACTACAACGAAATTGCTAAAGGTTATAAATCATTTACACCTCCAAGATAATCCAGAATTTTATAAAGAAATAAAACTAAATAGTCAAACACATAAAAGATACTCTCAAAATGCGCAAACTTTTTTACTTGAGCAAATTCCACTACTCGATGTAGAACACAATTGGAGAAATTTATAATTATGCCCTTCACCGAAGCCAATTTCGAAAACGCCATCCTCGAAATATTCCGAGACCTGCTCGGTTACGAGTACCTCTACGGCCCCGATGTCGTGAGGGACTTCGCAGAGCCCCTCTGTCCGGAGATTCTCGAAGATGCCCTCGTCCGCATAAACCCCTCGCTCCCCCGCGCCGCCATCGACGAGGCCATCGCACGCATCCGCACCCACGAAAGCGGTTCGCTCGCCCGCAAAAACGCCCGGTTCACCGACATGCTCCAGAACGGCGTGGCGGTCAACTACTTCGACGGAAGCGAACAGCGTGCCGGGCTGGTGCGCCTGGTGGATTACGACCTCCCGATGCGCAACCGGTTCACGGTCGCGAACCAGTGGACGGTCGAGGAGCGTTCGGTGCGCAGGGCCGACATCGTCGTCTTCGTCAACGGGTTGCCGCTGGTGGTCGTCGAGCTGAAATCCCCCTCGCGCGAGGCGACCGACGTCTCGGAGGCCTATGCCCAGCTGCGCAACTACATGCAGGAGATTCCCTCGCTGTTCGTCTACAACGCCTTCTGCGTGATGAGCGACCTGGCTACGACCAAGGCCGGGACCATCACGGCGGGTGAGGACCGATTCATGGAGTGGAAGACCGTGGACGGCAAGCTGGAGGACGCGCACTACGCCAATTTCGACGTCCTCTTCCGCGAGATGTTCGAGAAGAGCCTCTTCATCGAGCTGCTCGGCGGCTTCATCTGCTGCGCGGAGAAGGACGGGCAAGACATCAAGATATTGAGCGCCTACCATCAGTTCTACGCCGTGCGCAAGGCTGTCGATTCGACGCTCCGCGCAGCGGAGGGGGACGGTCGCGGCGGGGTATTCTGGCACACGCAGGGAAGCGGCAAGTCGCTGTCGATGGTCTTCTTCGCCAAACGGTTGCAGCGAGCGATGGCCTCACCGACGATTGTCGTGCTGACCGACCGCAACGACCTCGACGGGCAGCTGTACGGTCAGTTTGCGCAGTGCAGCGATTTTTTGCGGCAGGTGCCCGTGCAGGCCTCGAGCCGCGCCCATCTGCGCGAGCTGCTGGCCGGGCGCGAGGCAAACGGCATCTTCTTCTCGACGATGCAGAAGTTCGAGGAGGGCGACGGACCCCTCTCTGAACGCCGCAACATCGTGGTGATGGTCGACGAGGCGCACCGCAGCCAGTACGGGCTGGAGGAGCACATCGACCCGCGCACGGGGCGTGTGCGCACGGGAGCGGCGCGGCTGGTGCGCAACGCCCTGCCGAATGCCACCTACATCGGCTTCACGGGGACCCCGATTGCGCAGAAAGACCGCTCGACGCGCGAGGTCTTCGGCGACTACATCGACGTCTACGACATGACGCAGGCCGTGGAGGACGGCGCCACGCGTCCGGTCTTCTACGAGAGCCGCGTCGTCAACCTCCACCTCGACGAGGAGACGCTGCGCCGCATTGATGCCGAGTACGACGCGATGGCCGAGGAGGCCGAGGAGTACGCCATCGAGAAGAGCAAGCGCGAGTTGGGGCGTATCGACTCGATTCTGGGGGCCGATGCGACGGTGGCGTCGCTGTGCGAGGATATCGTGAAGCACTACGAGGAGTTCCGCCAGTGGGAGCAGACCGGTAAGGCGATGATTGTGGCCTACTCGCGGCCGATTGCGATGAAGATTTACCATCGTATATTGGAGATGCGCCCGGCGTGGAGCGAGAAGCTGGCCGTGGTGATGACTTCGAGCAACAAGGACCCCGAGGAGTGGCGGGCCGTGATCGGCAACGACGCCCACAAGAAGGAGCTGGAGCGGCGGTTCAAGGACAATGCCGGGCCGCTGAAGATTGTCATCGTGGTGGACATGTGGCTGACGGGGTTCGATGTTCCCTCGCTGGCGACGATGTATGTCTACAAGCCGATGGCAGGACACAACCTCATGCAGGCCATTGCGCGCGTGAACCGCGTCTTCGGCGACAAGCAGGGCGGATTGGTGGTCGATTACGTCGGCATCGCCTCGGCCCTGAAGCAGGCGATGAACGACTACACGCTGCGCGACCGCCGCAACTACGGCGACCCCGACATCGCCAAGACGGCCTATCCGGAGTTTCGGAAGAAGCTGGAGGTGTGCCGCGACCTGCTGCACGGTTACGACTACGCGGGATTCCGGGGCAATTCGGACCTCGAACGTGCCCGGGCCATCAGCGGCGGCGCCGACTTCCTGCAGGCTCCGGAGCGGGCGAAGGTCAAGGAGGATTACATCCGCGAGGCGTTGCTGCTGCGGCAGGCGCTGTCGCTGTGTCAGAGTATGCCCGACCGCGAAGAGCGGCTCGAAGCGGCCTATTTCGAGGCCGTGCGCACGCTGTTGACGCGCGTCGAGGGCAAGGGCAAGATCTCATTCCGCGAGATCAACGAACGCATCAACGAGCTGCTCCGGCAGAGCATTCAGAGCGAAGGAGTCATCAACCTCTTCTCGGACGTGCAGGAGGAGTTTTCGCTCTTCGACCCGAAGTTCCTCGAGGAGATCGGCCGCATGAAGGAGAAGAATCTGGCCGTGGAGCTGTTGCGCAAGTTAATTGCCGAGCAGGTGCAGCTCTACCGCCGGACCAACACGGTGCGGGCCGCAAAGTTCTCGGAGATCCTTGCCCAGGCGATGAGCAACTACCTGAAGGGGATGCTGACCAACGAGGAGGTAATCGAGGAGCTGTTGAAGACGGCCCGCGAGATCATCGACGGCGAAAAGGCGGGCCAGGCGCTGCACCTCACGACCGAGGAGCTGGCCTTCTACGATGCACTGACCAAGCCCGAGGCCGTGCGGGACTTCTACACGAACGACCAACTGCTGGCCATCACACACGAACTGACCGATGCCCTGCGCAAAAACAAGACAATCGACTGGAATCTGAAGGAGAGCGCCCGGGCCGGGATGCGCCGGCTGGTCAAACGACTGCTCAAGAAGTACAAATATCCGCCCGAGGGGCAGGAGGACGCACTGAACACCATCATGGAGCAGTGCGAAATGTGGTCGGAAAACAGTTGAGCCGAACAGCAAACCGGCCCGCTGCCGTACAAATACCGTACAAATTCAAACGAAAACCGCGTTGCAGACATCTGCAACGCGGTCTCTGTGAGGTCTGAAGCGGATTCGAACCGCTGTACAAGGTTTTGCAGACCTTTGCCTAGCCACTCGGCCATCAGACCATCATCTTTCCCGCTGCGCCCTCTCTACACCAACCTAACCCTATCAGCTCTCTCCGCTCCCTTTCACACAACCGGAACTCAAACCGAAAAACGGCCCCTCTCCGGCCCAGGGAGCGTTCGGAACTAATTTCCAAGCGCATCGGGAGTGCAAATATACGAACAATTCTGATTTTTGCAAAACTTCTGCCCAACTTTGCATTATTTCCCGAATAAATTCCCGTTATTTCCCAAAAACCGCTACCTTTATCATCTGCAAAAACGATTTTTCATTCGCGGCTATGACCATCGAAGATATTGCCCTTCAGATGACTCCGGGCATCGGTATAAAAGGAGCCGTGCATCTGCTGGAGCTGTTCGGCGATGCGCGGAGCATTTTCGCCGCCACCGCCGATGAACTCGTCACCAAAGCCGGCCTGCGTCCCGACACGGCGCAGCAGATCGTCCGCCGGAAGGGATTTCCGGCCGCCGAAAAGGAACTCGCCCACTGTCGCCGCAACAACATTGCGGCCGTCGCCTCCACCGACCCGGAATACCCGGCGCTGCTGCGCGAAATCCCCGATTATCCCCACGTAATATACATAAAGGGCTGCGTCGAAGCCCTCTCGGCACGTTGTATCTCCATCGTCGGGACACGCGAGGCGACCCCTTACGGACAGACGGCCTGCAACCGGCTGGTGGAAGGGCTTGCAGAGCGCATACCGGGGCTTTCGGTGGTCAGCGGGCTGGCGTTCGGCATCGACGTTGCGGCGCACCGCGCTGCGCTTGCAGCAGGCGTACCGACCGTCGCCGTGGTGGCCAACCCCCTGCCCGGGGTGACGCCCGCCCAGCATACGGACGTGGCGCGCGACATACTCGCCCGCGGGGGTGCGCTGGTCACGGAACTGCATTCGCAATCGAAACAGAACGGCAACTTCTACCTGGCGCGGAACCGCATCATCGCAGGATTGAGCGCGGGGTGTATCGTCGTCGAGTCGCCCGACAGCGGCGGTTCGCTTTTCACGGCCCACTGCGCCGACTCCTACGACCGCACGGTGATGGCCGTGCCGGGACGCATCACCGACCGGGCGTCGGCCGGGACGAACCACCTGATCCGCAACCGCAAAGCGCAGTTGGTGCTGACAGCCGACGACGTGATCCGCGAACTGATGTGGGACCTCGGGGAGAATCCCGCAACGCTGCGCGCAAAACCCCCGACACCGGAACTGACACCCGACGAAGCGGGATTGCTGGGCTGTTTCCGCACGGACGACCCGCTTTCGGTCGAGGCGCTCGGCGAGCTGACGGGGCTGAATCCCGGCGAGCTGGCGACGCTGCTCGTGGGTCTGGAGCTGGCAGGAGCCGTGCGCCAGCTGCCCGGAAACCGATATATGAAGCTATGAAACTGACAGATACGCATTCACACCTTTACGACGAAGCGTTCGACCGCGACCGCGAAGAGGCTTTGGCGCGCGCCGCGGCCGAAGGGGTCGGGCAGCTGCTGCTCCCGGCCATCGACTCCGAAAGCCACGAACGGCTGTTCGGGCTTTGCCGCCGCCACCCGCAGCGGTGCATCCCGATGATGGGCCTGCACCCCACGTCGGTGAACGACAATCCCCGCTGGCGCGACGAACTCGCTCTGGTCGAAAGTTACCTCCGGACGCCGCCCGAGGGAATCGCGGGGTTCTGCGCCGTGGGCGAAATCGGGCTGGACCTCTACTGGAGCCGCGACTTCCGGGAAGAGCAGGCCGAAGCCTTCCGCCGCCAGATCGACCTTTCGCTGCAATACGGACTGCCGATCGCCGTGCATACGCGCGACGCCTGGCCCGAAACCGTCACCATCATGCGCGAATACCGCGGCCGGGGCGTCCGGGGCGTTTTCCACGCCTATTCCGACGGAATCGAAACCTATCGCAAACTGAAGGAGTGCGGCGATTTCGTTTTCGGAATCGGCGGCGTAGTGACCTTTAAAAAGAGCAGGCTGGCCGAGGTCGCGGGCGAAATGGAGCTGCGGGACCTCGTGCTCGAAACCGACTGTCCCTATCTGACGCCCGCGCCTCACCGGGGCGAGCGCAACGAATCGGCCTGGGTGCGTTACGTCTGCGAAAAAGTCGCCCAAATCAAGGGACTGACCCCGGAAGAGGTCGCGGAAGCGACGACGGCCAATGCCGAAAGGATGTTCGGACGGCCGCAAAACCGGCCCGCCCCCAGTCATGGCCGGAAGATTTTCGATGCGCCCGAGGCGAATCGGCAGGCCGCAGCTCCGCCCTGCGGAGGCCTGCCCGCAACTGCGTTTCGAGCGGACCCCCGCGAGCTGCCACCTGAAAACGCGACCGAAGTTCCGGAGAACGAATCTTCCGACCACGCATCCCCCTCGTCAGACAACGGCCTTTCCCGGCCCGAAAGAGCATAACACGACACCGGACATGAAAAAAATAAAGATCACGGTCTTGCGCAAGACCTGCCACAGGGATCTGATGGAGCAGTACGAAAATCCCATCGAACATGCCTGCGATCTGTACGAAGGGCAGGTTTTCACGACCGACGGCTGGCGGAAACCCGACGGATTGTGCGACAGCGCCTGGCAGACGCTTTCGCCGTTCGTCATGACGCTGGCACACGGCGGCACGAACATCTACGACGGCTGGATGAAGAATCCCGCCTCGGCGATGATCTCCTGCAACGACGGGTTTCGCCCCGTGAGCTTTCTGATCGAAACATTAGAGAAATAAAAACGCTATGCGATCCTCCATTCTGATCATCTACACGGGCGGGACCATCGGCATGAAGACCGATGCCGCCACCGGGGCGCTGGTCCCCTTCGATTTCAGCGGCATCTACGACGAATTCCCCTCGCTGAAACGCCTCAACGTCGACATCGACGTACACACGGTGTCGCCCGTGATCGACTCGTCGAACGTCGAGCCGGCGAACTGGGTGGCCCTGGCCCGCCTGATCCGCGACAACTACGCCCGCTACGACGGATTCGTCGTGCTGCACGGAACCGACACCATGTCCTATACGGCATCGGCCTTGAGCTTCATGCTCGAAAATCTCGCCAAACCCGTGGTCTTCACCGGAAGCCAGATTCCGATCGGCGTGCTGCGCACCGACGGGCGCGAGAACCTCATCACGGCCATCGAAATCGCCGGAGCGCGCATCGGCGACCGGCCCGAGGTCCCCGAAGTGTCGCTCTATTTCCAGAACCGGCTTTTCCGCGCCAACCGCACCACCAAACGCAGCGCCGAAGCCCTGAGCGCCTTCCGTTCCTACAACTACCCGCCGCTGGCCGAAGTCGGCGTCAACATCGCCTACAACCTCCCGGCGATCCTGCAACCCGAAGAGTCGCCGGCGGAACTGCGCATCGCCACGAAGCTCTCCGGAGGCATCGAGCTGATCAAACTCTTCCCGGGAATGGGCGAGGAGATCCTGCGGGCCATGTTCTCGGCTCCGGGGCTGCGGGCCGTGGTGCTCGAAACCTTCGGCGCGGGCAACGCCCCCACCTCCGAATGGTTCATCCGCGTCATCGAAGAGGCCGTCGCACGCGGAATCATCCTCTTCAACATCACGCAGTGCGGCGGGGGCCGCGTCTCGATGGAGTTGTACGAAACAGGGCTTAAACTGCAAAAAACCGGCGTCCTGTGCGGCTACGACATGACCACCGAGGCAGCCGTGACCAAACTGATGTACGTACTCGGGCTGGGGCTTCCGGACGACGAGACACGCATGCTTCTGCGCAAGCCCCTGCGCGGAGAATTTACGGCATAAGCCATTGCACGTAACAAATTTTTTTTCTATATTTCGCACTGCTAACGTACCCTTTCCGCCGGGACCATTGGGCGGAGGCCGGCGTAGCGCACAGGCAAAAAGATTGATTTACAACTACTTGATCGGGTCCGGGGTGAATTATCCGGGATTCGGCTCTACGTGCAGGAATAACCTTTCGCAACTGCGCCGGAGCACAAAAGGACGCCGCAAAGGCTGCGAAAGACAAAAAAAATAATTATTTTTAGCGAAAAAATAACCCGGCGGAAACGCCCGAAAAGAAAAGAGGCCCCGACCGGCCGGAAAAACGAAGAAACCAAAACACAACAATAAAAAATCAACTAATCAAAATTTAATTTATCCAACACAACTATGAAAAAACTTTTTTTGATTCCGTCGGCTGCCCTGTCCGTATTGGGTACCGTTAGTGCGTTCGCACAGGATGCCGCTGCCGCAACCGAAACGGTTGTCGCTGAAACCCAGATCGCAGGCGACAGCATGCACCACGTTATGATGCAGAAGTTCCTCGAAGGCGGCTGGGAGTGGATGCTTCCGGTGCTCCTCTGCCTGGTGATCGGTCTGGCCGTGGCCATCGAGCGTATTCTGTACCTGTCGCTTTCGACGATCAACTCGAAGAAACTCATCGCATCCGTCGAGGAGGCGCTCAAGAACGGCGGCATCGAGGCTGCCAAGGAAGTTTGCCGCAACACCCGCGGTCCGATCGCTTCGATCTACTATCAGGGTCTCGACCGTTACGACCAGGGTCTCGACGCCGTCGAGAAAGCCGTCGTTTCCTACGGTTCGGTTCAGACCGGCCAGATGGAGTCGGGTCTTTCGTGGATCGGCCTGTTCATCGCCCTTTCGCCCATGTTGGGATTTATGGGAACCGTCGTCGGTATGATCGCGGCGTTCGACGCCATCCAGGCTGCCGGTGACATCAGCCCGACGCTGGTTGCAGGCGGTATCAAGGTCGCCCTGCTGACGACCCTCATGGGTCTTATCGCGGCGGTTGTTCTTCAGCTGTTCTACAACTATATCGTTTCGAAGATCGACTCGCTCGTGAACGATATGGAGGATTCGTCCATCACGCTGATGGATATTCTGACGGCTTACAACAAGAAATAATCGAACGCTGAAATAGTCAAAAGCAATTATGAAAAAGATTTTAAACATATTGCTGGGTATTCTGATGGCTATCACCGTAGTCCTCATGGTCTACGCGATCGCTACCGGCGGCTCGGACGCATCGATCAGCGTGAACCTGATGTGGGGTTACTTCCTCTTCGTGTTCGCTGTCGCTGCGGCCATTTTCTGCGCCGTTTTCGGAATGATTCAGAACCCGGCAGGCATCAAGGGAACCATCCTGTCCCTGGCGTTGATCATCATTATCGTGGGCGTGTCGTACTTCTACTCGGCAGGCCACACGGTGAACATTGTCGACCTCCAGAACAACGGGTTCTTCGGCCACGGTGAAACCGTAATTACCGAAACGAGCATCCTCGTAACCTATGTTGCATGCGTCGCCGCATTCGTGACGGCCGTAGCAACCGAGATCTGGGGCGCATTCAAATAACCGAGTAAGACACAATGGCAACAGATAAAAGAAAAATCCAGGAGATCAATGCCGGTTCTATGGCCGACATCGCCTTCCTGCTGCTGATTTTCTTCCTGGTGGCCACTACCATGAATACCGACACGGGTCTGGTGCGCATGCTTCCGCCGATGCCTCCTGAGGATCAACCCCAGGATGAAATCAAGGTCAAGGAGCGCAACCTCTTCCTGGTGTTCATCAACGGTAGGGGCGACATCATGGCAGGAGCCGCAGGAAAACAGGAGGCGATCGACCTGCGTCAACTCAAGGACAGGACCAAAGAGTTCATCCTCAATCCGCTGGATGACGAGAACCTGCCCGAGAAGGCGAACAAGGACATTGAACTTCCCGACGGCGGCAAGTGGGTATATCCCGTGAGCGAAGGCGTCGTCTCGTTGCAGACGACCCGGGATACGGGCTACCAGTCCTATATCATGGTGCAGAACGAACTCACGCGCGCATTCAACGAAGTGCGTGACGAAGTGGCACAGCGTAAATTCGGCGCAAAATTCGCGGATCTTCCCGAGGAGTTGCGCAATGCAGTATCGAAGGCCGTACCTCTGAAGATTTCGGAGGCTGAACCGCGTAACATTAAGAAGTAAGCCATGGCAGTAATGAAAAAGAAGGGCAGCAAAGGTCTGCCCCCTATCTCGACCGCTTCGCTTCCTGACGTGATCTTCATGATCCTCTTCTTCTTTATGGTCTCGACGACCATGCGCGATCAGGAACTGCTGGTGAGATACAAACTTCCGGAAGCTACCGAAGTGCAGAAACTCGAGAAGAAATCGCTCGTAAGTTTCATCCACATCGGTCCTCCGGCAATGACGATGCAGGCAAAGTTCGGAACCGCGCCGCGCATCCAGTTGAACGACTCTTACAAATCGACCCGGGACATCCTGGACTTCGTTGCCGCCGAGCGCGACAAACTCTCCGAAGCCGACCGCGCTTCGATGACGATCTGCCTCAAGGCCGACGAAGCTACGAAAATGGGTATCGTGACCGACGTCAAGCAGGAGCTGCGTCGCGCCAACGCCCTGAAACTCTCCTATGCGGCTTCCAAGTCGCTGGGTTACTGATCCGGAGATTTCTTTTTGAAAAAGAGCAGGCTTACAGCCTGCTCTTTTTGTTTGACCGGGAATGCCGGGAATGTGCGGCAAATACGCGACAAATACGCCGCAAGCACCGGAAACGTCAGAGAGAGGAGGGGAGGGGCGTCAGAAAGGGAGTTCCAACTGATCAATCTCGTGGTTGAACGTCAGCCGGTGGTGGGGCGTGAGGCCGTGCTCGCGGATCGCCAACCGATGCTCGCGCGTCGGATAGCCCTTGTTCTTCGCCCAGCCGTATTGGGGAAACTCTTCGGCGATGCAGAGCATGTACTCGTCACGATGGGTTTTGGCAAGCACCGAAGCCGCGGCAATGTCGGCGTATTTGCCATCGCCCTTGACGATGCAGCGCCAGGGAATTTCGAGACGTGTGCGGAACCGGTTGCCGTCGATGGCTAGAAACGCCGGAGCGGGATCGAGGCGCGCCACAGCCAGCGACATACCCTCGAACGAAGCGTTCAGGATGTTGATTTCGTCGATCCGTGCGGCGGAGACCGCCTCGACAGCCCATGCGACGGCCTCGCGCTCGATGACGGCCCGCAACTTTTCGCGGTTGCGCTCGGTCATCTGCTTCGAGTCGTTGAGCAGCGGGTCGTGGAAATCGGGCGGCAGCATCACGGCCGCCGCAAACACCGGCCCGGCCAGACATCCCCGCCCGGCTTCGTCACACCCGGCCTCCGGAAGGTCGTATTGATACTGGTTTTCTAACATCGCACCACAAAGTTACGGATTATTCCGGCTTTTTTCGCTAATTTTGTCCGGAGAAAAAGCCCCCGACATGAAATTCGACATCGCACGGCAGCCGCTCGTTCCGGCCTTCCTGACCCTCGCCGCACTCGCCGTCGTCGCGATGTGGAACGCAGGCGGCCCCGCCGTGTCCATGGCGGTGCAGGCCGGCCATGCCGCAGGAACCGTCGATATAGGCCGGAATGCCGCCGGCGCACTTGCGGTCTCTTCCCCCGGGGAACTGCTGGCGCAGTTCCAGGCCGCACATCCCGTCTGGGCGCGCTGGATCGCCGGACTGCTGATGCTCTTCACGGGCATGTCCGTCGGGCGCCTCACCGTACGCTACAACCTCTACTCCGTCGGAACCTGTCTCGCCATCCCGCTCTACGGAGCGATCGCCTGCGGCCTCGCCGTCGGCGGCGACTGCCTGACGACCTTCGCCGCATCGGCCCTGCTGGCCCTCGCCACGAAGAATTTCTGCCGTTCGTACTGCAACGGATTCGGCTTCGACGCCATCTTCCGCGCCTCGCTCTACATCGGACTGCTGCCGCTCGTCGCCACGGCCGCAGCGCCGCTCCTGATCCTGCTGCCGCTGGCCGTCATGCTTTTCCGGCGCACGCTACGCGAAGTCGCCGTCGCGGTTGCGGGCCTGCTGCTGCCCGCTCTCACGCTCTGCTACGTCAACTGGGCCGCCGGAGGCGAGTTTCTCGCTCAGGTCGCGGAACCGGGAAGCGCATTCATCGCCGGAACGCCGCTGTCGCTGTTCCTCTCGACGCCCGTGCAGAACCTCGTCCTGCCGGGAGCCGTCTTCCTCCTCGACCTGACGGCCCTGCTGTTTTTCCTCTCGGACATCTACGCCCTCGGCACCAAACCGCGTCTCATATTCATATTCAATATAAGTGCGCTCCTGCTGACCGCCGCCGCACTGTGCGGTCCCGCCGCCACACCTGCAACCGTCGCCCTCGCGGCGGTGCCTTCGGCCGTCCTGCTGCCCTTTATGTTCGTGCGCATCCACCGGGCGATCGCCCTTCCCCTCTACCTGCTATTGCTCGCCTCTGCCGTCATTAGCGCAGTTTTACAATAATCTATTTAGTTCGAAACATAGCACAAACGGTTCTATTTGCCACTTTGTGCCCAAATGTGCTATTGCTTATGGTAGATTGAAAAGTTTTAATTGTATATTTGAGAACGAACAACAGTGACGCAATGCTTTGTTCAGAAAAACTTAAATTACAATTACTATGAAGAATTCAATGAATTCGTCGGTTCAACAACCGATGATTGTGAAGTATGTCGAGTCGCTTCACAACGGTATCCAGTCGCAGGCCCTTTCGCGCTATGCAATCGGCTACATCCTCCGCGGAACGAAGTACATCTACGACGGCGATAAGCGTCAGACACTTTCGCGCGGCGACGTTTTCTATCTGGGCATCGGACACCACTACATTGAGAACTTCCCCGAAGGCGGCCAGCCGTTCGAGCAGGTGCTCTTTTATTACACGCCCGGCGACCTGCAACGCATCCTGATGCATCTGAACATCACCTACGGGCTGAACATTTCGAACGAACATTCGTGCGAAAACTGCCGCAACCGTTCGCACGTCACCATGCCCGCGTGGAACTCGCTGCGAAACTTTTTCATCAACACCAACAACTACCTGCGCGACGAGGATTTCCGCCACGACGAGACAGCCGAGAACATCAAGATGACCGAGTTGATCTACCTGATCGCCTCGCACGAGGATTGCTGCATCAAAAGCAAGCTGTTGAGCAACGTCGACGCCGCGAAGGAGAATTTCGAACAGACCGTCTACGACCACATCTTCAAGGACATTTCGATCGAGGAGCTTTCGAAACTCACCAACCGTTCGCTCACCTCGTTCAAAAAGGAGTTCCGCCGCCACTTCCAGATGCCGCCCCACAAGTGGTACATCCGCCAGCGGCTGATGCACTCGCGCCTGCTGCTGATCTCGACCTCGAAATCCATCTCCGAAATCGGCAACGAATGCACGTTCCCCAACACATCGCATTTCATCAAACTCTTCAAGAAGGAGTATCAGATGACGCCCGCCACCTACCGGCACAAGCACCTCACGTCGCTGGTCCCGGAACCCGCCCTCAACGAAACGGCGGAAGCTGCGGAAATGCGCGAGGCGCTTTAATCAAAAACTTATAAACACGCAGGTATTTTAAAAATTTTAATTATAATCTATAAACAAAATTACGTTAGGTTTTAGAAAAATGTTACAAAACATTTGGAGTTTCATAAATTTCAATTACCTTTGTGTAACAAACGTGGGATTCTCTCACTCTCATTAACCTAACTAACCTAACCAGAGAGGTCCGATACCGGCAGGTGTCCGACCTCTTTTCTTTTGCGTGTTTGCGGGCGGGCGCTCTTTTTTGCGGGCGGGCGCAGAGCCGGACCATCAGCGGCAAGGCTCCGCACCCGACAACCCGCCTTTCAGGCGGGCGCACGCTAAACTCCGGCTTTCAGCAGAGGGTATCCTTCCCGGAACAGCGGATCATCCGCCAGCATGGCGCGCAGCCGTGCGTCGCCCGCGCAGCAGGCCGTCGCCGTTTCGGCCATCCGCAGAAAGCGAAGCCGCAGGAACCGGCAGGGAAGCATCTCGGTCCCGTGGTCGTAATAGTCGCCGTCGAGGCAGGCGAGCGCCGCGTCCCGGTAAGCCCGCACGGCCGACGGGTGCGACCCGATGCGGAGAAAGAAATCGCCGAGCCGCTCCCACTCCACGCTTTCGGCAAAGGCGCGCCGGTCGGCGCAGCATTTCAGCCCCTCCGCCCTGCGGACGGCCCGGAGGTGTTCCTCCTCCACGGCTTTGCGAAGATCCGCATCCAACAACAGTTCGTTTCCGCGCAGGCGGGCTGCAAGGCGGTAATTCGCCTTGCCGGTTTGCATTGTTTTCATAAAAGCACATTTTGAAATTAGACAAACGCCGGAGCCTGCCGAAGCGAATCAAAGAACGCAACAGGGCGTAATATCCCCGTCGATGCGGTCTTCGACAGACTGCCGATTTTCAAATGTGCGAATGATATGCAGGTAAAAGAATCACATAATTTCCGGACAAACGGCCCGGGTCATGCCGGAGATAACCGTTGCGGGGACAAATATAAGGCAAATTTCGGCTTCCTCCAAAAAAATCCGCATCCCCTCCGGCGCACCCAGACCCCGCATCGGAACAATAATTGGCTTTTTCACGGGGTTTTTCAATTATTTTTTCTTATTTTTGCATCAATTGGAAAATAATGAACTTAAATGCCGAAGTTTTATGACAAGGTAGATGTACTGAAAAAACCCGGATGGCTGAAAATCCGACTCCACCGCACTCCCGAATGGGGCGAAGTGCGGCAGATCGTCGAAAAGCACAATCTGCACACGATTTGCAGCAGCGGCAGGTGTCCCAACCAGGCCGAATGCTGGAGCCGGAGGACAGCGACATTTATGATTCTGGGAGACATCTGCACTCGGGGCTGCCGTTTCTGCGCAACCAAAACGGGCCGTCCCCTTGCTCCCGACGCCGAGGAGCCACGACAGGTGGCCGAAAGCGTCGCACTGATGAAACTGCGGTATGTCGTCGTAACTTCCGTGACGCGCGACGACCTCCCCGACGGCGGAGCAGCCCATTGGGCCGCAACCGTGGAGGCCATCCGCACACAGAACCCCGACGCCGTAATTGAGCTTCTTATTCCCGATTTGGACGCACGGCCCGACCTGCTGGAGGTGATCGTCGCGTCGAAGCCCGACATCATCGGGCACAACATCGAAACCGTCGAGCGACTGACCCCCGTGGTGCGCTCCAGAGCCAAGTACCGTACGAGCCTGGAGACCCTGCGCTGTCTGAACAGGCAGGGCGTCGTAACGAAAAGCGGACTGATGGTCGGACTTGGCGAGAGCGATGATGAAGTTTTGCAAACCTTGCACGACCTGCGCGACGCAGGCGTGCGGATTGTGACACTCGGTCAGTACCTTCGGCCCACTCTGGAGCACTACCCCGTTGCGGCGTACATCACTCCCGAAAAATTCGAATGGTACAGACTCCGGGCGCTGGAAATGGGTTTCAGCTACTGCGCGAGCGCACCTCTGGTCCGCTCGTCGTACATGGCCGAAGAAGCCCTGCGAAGCGTAAAAAGTTTGTAGCGATGAAAGCCTACTGCCGGGACCTCGGACGCATGGACTACAAAACCTGCTGGGATTTGCAGCAGGAGCTGTTCGACGCCGGGGTAGCCCGAAAGCGCACCGGTCCCATTCCGGTCCCGGGCGCAGACGGCGCGGACGATGCGGGCACGGTCCTGCTGGTGGAGCATCCGCCGGTTTACACGCTGGGCAAGAGCGGGCATGCCGAAAACCTGCTCGTCAATCAGGAAGCGCTCGAAGCGATGGGCGCACAGTTCTTTCACATCGACCGCGGCGGCGACATCACCTTCCACGGCCCCGGGCAGCTGGTATGCTATCCGATCCTCGACCTGGAGCGTATCGGCATCGGCCTGCGGGAGTATATCGAAGCGCTGGAGGAGGCCGTGATCCGCACGGTCGCGGAATACGGCATCGCGGCGGGACGCATCGCCGGAGCCTCGGGGGTCTGGATCGACCCCGGAAAGGCGCGGCCGCGCAAGATCTGCGCAATAGGAGTCCGTTCGTCGCGTTATGTCACCATGCACGGGTTCGCACTGAACGTGACGACCGACCTTGAGTGGTTCTCGCGCATCAACCCCTGCGGATTCACCGACCGGGGCGTCACGTCGATCGCCGCCGAAACGGGGTCGCAGCCGTCGATACAGGAGGTAAAACAGCTGGTCATCAGGGAATTGGCCACAGCCTTGCAGTGTGAAATAACGAGCGGTTCGTGAAAGACGGCCGGCAAAAGGGCCCGGCATCTCACTCATCTCCCACCCTGAAGGAGGGCCGGAGCGGAGATTTTTAAACGACGCCACAGGCGGCGGCGACAGCGGCGGACAGCGCCGAAACGATATAAAGACGCAATAACGATAATTGGAAATTAAATGTTAAAATATATAAATAACAATTCGTATGCCTATAGAAAAACGCTGGGTAGTGAAGCCACAGGGCGACCCCGCGACGGCAGCCATGCTGGCTGCCGCTCTGCGGATCTCGCCAGTACTGGCCAATCTGCTCGTACAGAGAGGCATAGACACTGTAGAAAAGGCGGAGAAGTTCTTTAAACCGAGCCTCGCCGACCTGCACGATCCGTTCCTGATGAAGGACATGGAGAAGGCGGTCGAGCGGGTCGAACAGGCCGTTGCGAACCAGGAGAAGATCATGGTTTACGGCGACTACGACGTGGACGGCTGTACGGCCGTCGCGCTGGTTTACAAGTTCCTGCGCCAGATCGGGCACAAAAACCTGATGTTCTACATCCCCGACCGTTATACCGAAGGATACGGTATTTCGATCAAAGGTATCGACCTCGCCGCCCGCAAGGGCGTGGGGCTTATCATCGCCCTGGACTGCGGCATCAAAGCCACGGAAAAGGTTGTCTATGCGAAGACGAAAGGCGTGGATTTCATCATCTGCGACCACCACCTCCCGGCCGAGGAGATTCCCAAGGCCGTAGCCGTTCTGGACCCCAAGCGGGTCGACTGCTCCTACCCGTTCGACGAACTGTCGGGCTGCGGCGTGGGATTCAAACTCGTGCAGGCCTATGCGCAGAAAAACCGCATGCCTTTCGAGCAGATCCTGCCCCTGCTGGACCTGCTGGTCGTGTCGATCGCCTCGGACATCGTGCCGCTGGTCGGCGAGAACCGGATTCTGGCCTATTTCGGCCTGAAGAACCTCAACCGCGAGCCGTCGAAAGGTCTGCTGTCGATCATCAAGATCTGCGGGCTGGACAAACACAATATCACCATCGACGACATCGTCTTCAAGATCGGGCCGCGCATCAACGCCGCCGGCCGCATGCGAATGGACGAGAACGACGAAAACGCCTCGCCTTCGGGCGGGCACGCCGCCGTGGAGCTGCTGATCGAGGGCAACGAGTCGATCGCCGAGGAGTTCGGCAGCGTGATCGACGCCTACAACCAGGACCGCAAGTCGATCGACCGCTCCGTCACGCAGGAAGCGCACGACTATATCGAGGGCAATCCCGAAATGAAGGCCCTCAAGAGCACCGTGATCTACAATCCCCGCTGGATGAAGGGCATCGTGGGCATCGTCGCGTCGCGTCTCATCGAGACCTACTACCGCCCGACGGTGGTGCTGACGATGAGCAACGGATTCGTGACCGGATCGGCGCGTTCGGTTCCCGGATTCGACCTTTACCAGGCCGTCGAGTCGTGCTCGGACCTGTTGGAAAACTTCGGCGGACACATGTACGCCGCAGGGCTGACGATGCGTCCGGAAAACGTCGGCGAGTTCACGCGGCGGTTCAACGCATACGTGGAGGAGAACATCGACCCGCAGATGCTCGTCCCGCAGGTGGACATCGACAGCGAACTGCTCTTCTCGGACATCACGCCGGCTTTCCGCAAGGACCTCAACCGCTTCCAGCCCTTCGGGCCGGGCAACACGGCGCCAGTCTTCGCCACCTGCGGCGTGAGCAACCACGGCGACGCCAAACTCGTCGGCATGGAGTGCGAGCACCTGCGCATGGACCTGATGCAGCGGCAGAAGCCCAACACCAAGATCCAGGCCATCGCCTTCCAGCAGCCCACGCATTACGAATGGGTGCGCTCGGGACGCCCGATCGACGTCTGCTACCAGATCGTCGAAAACCACTACCGGGGAACTGTGACCACCCAGCTCCGGATCAAGGACATCAAACCCGTTCTGAACAGGTAGTCTCCGTCTTCGAAAGAGAGGTCAGGAACACAACTCCGGGCCTCTCTTTTTCAATTTACATGCGTCATTGCATTTAGCGTCACAGCCGGTCATCCGGCTCCTTCACTGCAAACAAATGAATCTTCTGAAGAAACCGTTCAGCATTTCCCTCCAGGCCCTGGCGGGAGTTCTGATTTTCAGCTGCCTGCTGGCACATCCCTTCTCCGAAGCCGCGAGCAGCCCCCCGGGCGACAAGCGCGACTACATGCTGGTGCTGAACACCTACACCGAATCGGCGCCCTGGAGCAGCCACATTATCAACAGCATCGTCGCGCATATCGACCAGGTGGACAACTTCGAAGTCTACACCGAAAACATGAACTCGCTGTTGATGACGTTCAAAAAACACAAAACCGGCGAGATCGAATCCTTCAAAAACAACCTGCTGCGGGAATACGGCAAGAATCCGCCCCGGATGCTGGTGCTGCTGGGCGCTCCGATCGCCGTGCTGCGCGACTTCGTGAAACAGACCTGGCCCGGCGTGCCGTTGATCCTCTGCTCGGAAATGGACTACATAGGTCCTGAAAACGCCTACCTCGACCGCCGCCCGCTGCGCCCCGAGGAGCGGCTGCCGCTGTGCGACAAAGCCGTGTCCGACAACATCACGCTCATCCGCACGCCGCTCTACCTGCGCGAGAACGTCGAGCTGATGCGCCGGATGATCCCGGGGATGGATTCGCTGATCTTCGTCGGCGACGGCCGCTATATCAACCAGCAGGCCGACAGCGACCTGCGCGAACTGCTGGACCGCGAATTCCCGCAGATCGACTACCGGTTCTACTCGGCACACGAAATGTCGACCGAAGCGCTGCTGGACTCGCTCAACCGCATCGACATCCACCGCACGGGCATACTCTTCTCGTCGTGGCATTACACAAAAAAAATCGGCGACAACATCGTCTCCGTCACCGACTCCTACCGCGTCATCGCCAGCGTGCAGGCCCCGATGTTCGCGCTGATGCCCGCAGACATCCGCGACGGCGGACTGGTCGGAGGCTATGTATACGACGACGCCGAGGTGAACGCACACGTCATTTCGACCATCGACGCCGTTCTGGCCGGACACCAGCCACGCGACATTCCGTTCTACGCCCCGCAGGACGCCCGCCCGGTCTTCAACTACGCAGCCCTCGAACGCAAGGACCTCTCGCCGCACACCTGCCCGGCCAACACGCTCTTCTACAACAAACCGGTATCGACGCTCGAACAGTACAAATGGGCGATCGGAGGCATCGTGCTGCTACTGCTGCTGGCCTTCATCGGCATCCAACAGTGGCGCATTCGCATGATGTACCGCGTGGAATCGGCCCGGCAGCGGGAATCGGAAAGTCTGGCGAAATATTCGAACCTGTTCAACGCCATGCCGATCGTCTACATCCAGATGAAGGTGATTTACGACGAAAACGGCAACCCCGCAGACGCCCTCTACTGCGACGTGAACTCCCGTTACGAACGCATATTCATCCCCCGCGAGCAGGCGATCGGACGACGGGTCAGCGAACTGTTCCCCTTCCCGATGACCGAATTCATGCGGCTGATAAAAATCGCACAGACCGAGAACCGGACCATCACCTACCCCTATTATTACGAACCGCGCGACATCTTCTACGAAGTGGTGATCAGCCGCTCGTACCTCGAAGAACACATCGACATCTTCTGCCTCGACGGCACGGCGCTCTACAAGACGCAGCAGAAACTCGATTCGATCAACCACAAGCTGGCGATGGCGCTCGACGTGGCGGACATCGTGCCCTGGAAATGGGACCTGCGCAAAGGGTCGATCCTGTGCGACGTGAACAAATCGGTGCACGGCCAAATGCTCGCCGGGACGAACGCCGACCAGCAGCTGGAAGTCCCCTCGGAAAGCTATTTCGCCAAGATCCACAAGGAAGACCGTGAGCGGGTGCGCCGCGCCTACGACGACCTGATCGCCGGACGGAAGGACAAGGTGCGCGAGGAGTACCGCGTAGCCTCCGACGCCGGAGGACGCTGGCATCTGGACTGGGTGGAGGCACAGGCCACCGTGGACCAGCGCGACGACGACGGGCGCCCGCTGAACCTCATCGGATCGTCGCTCGTCATCACGCCGCGCAAGCGGCTGGAGCAGGACCTCCGTTCGGCACGCGACCGCGCCGAGGAGTCGAACCGCCTCAAATCGGCCTTCCTGGCCAACATGAGCCACGAAATCCGCACGCCGCTCAACGCCATCGTAGGGTTCTCGAGCATCCTTGCCGAGACCGACGAGGAGCAGGAAAAGCGGGAATACATTTCGATCATCGAGAACAACAACGCCCTGCTCCTGCAACTGATCGGCGACATCCTCGACCTCTCGAAGATCGAGGCCGGAACGCTGGAATTCAACTTCTCGGACTTCGAGCTGAACGAACTGATGCACGAAAAGGAGAACATCATCCGCATGAAAACAGCCGAAGGCGTCGAACTGATCTTCGAACCGGGGCTTGACGCATGTCTGTTCCACTCCGACCGCAACCGGCTTTCGCAACTGCTGATCAACCTGCTGACCAACGCCGCGAAATTCACCGCCAAAGGGTCGATCCGCTTCGGCTACCGGGCGGAGGGCAGCCGGCTCCGTTTCTACGTCTCCGACACGGGCTGCGGCATTCCGCCCGAAGGGCAGCGGCGGATTTTCGACCGGTTCGTCAAACTCAACTCCTTCAAACAGGGCACGGGACTCGGGCTTCCGATCTGCAAAAGCATTGTCGAACATCTCGGCGGAGAGATCGGCGTGAAGTCGGAAGAAGGGCGCGGCACGACCTTCTGGTTCACGCTTCCCTACGTCACCGGCAAGCCCTGCGAAACCCCGTGCGGGGAGATCCCGACGGTTTCGGTCGAAAAGGACAAACTGACGATCCTCATTGCCGAGGACAACGACAGCAACTACCGTCTCTTCGAAACGATCCTGCGCCGCGACTACCGGCTGATACACGCCCGGGACGGGGAGCAGGCCGTAGAACTGTGCCGCACGGAACATCCGCACCTGATTCTCATGGACATCAACATGCCCGTGATGAACGGTTACGAGGCCGCGGCGGAAATCCGCAAATTCGCGGCGGAAATCCCGATCGTCGCCGTCACGGCCTACGCCTACGCCTCCGACGAGCAGAAGATCATGCAGAACGGATTCACGGGCTACATGCCCAAGCCGATCAACGCCCCGCAGCTCAAAAAACAGATTCTCGACATCCTGCGGGAACGCATCACGCTGATATGAAACGTTAAAGGACGCCCTTCGAGGCGTCCTTTAACGTTATCCGAGCCGGAGAATCCGCGCCTCGTCGTCCGCAGGCGGCAGCGGGGCGGGGGAGAAGTCAGAATAGCCCAGGGCGATGGCGCAGAGGGGTTCGCAGCCGTCGGGAACGGGCAGGAACGTCCGCAGGTAATCGGCGGCCCTCTCTCCGTCGGGGGCGTCCTTGCGGCGGGGCCGTCCGTTGACGTGCACCCAGCACGAAGCCAGCCCTTCGTCGACGCAGGCCAGCTGGAGCACCGTGGCCGAAATCGCGGCGTTCTCACGCCACAGATCGCTCGCCGAGGTGTCGCCCAGCACCAGGACCGCCAGCGGCGCGCCCTTCAGAAACGCCGACCCGTAATCGCGCATTTCGGCCATGCGGGCCACCAGCACGGGATCGTCGACCACCAGAAAACGCGTCGTGCGCGTATTGCGTGCCGAAGGGGCCGAAAGGGCTTCGGCGAGGATGCGGTCCACGACCTCGCGGGGAACTTCGCGGTCGGTGAATTTACGGACCGAACGGCGTTTCGCAATCAATTCCTTGAATTCCATAATCTTTTGCGTTTTCGTACGTTTATTGCAAAAATAGTAAAAAAACAGTATCTTTGTTAAAATTAGTGAATTGAGTTGAATGACGAACCGAACCGGTTGGGCTCCGTTTATCGGACCAGAACAGTTTTAATTCGGATTCAGTCCGAAATCGACACTGGTATATCTTCTTCAGGAAACAATGAAAATAGGAACTGGATTTTTTGGGTGTTTATTCTGCATTGTCCTTTTCGGATGCTCTCATGCAACCGAAAGATCCTACATGGATTCCGGCTATACGAAGGAGCAGCTCGAAGCTATGGGAGTAAATACGGAGCATCTGTTCGTTTTTACCGAGGAGCGCGCAACATACAACGGCAAGGTATTTTCGATAGACATACTTATCGATTCCTTGATCGGGGTATTCGGCCCCTGCGAGCGAATCGTATACGGAGAAGAGTACAACAAAGGATACGACCACTATTTATGGGACGAAATTGGCTTCGTTGCCCTTGTCTCTCCCGAAAAAAAGGTGATGGAGGTGAGTCTGCATTGGGACTGCCTGCCCAAAGTGGAGGAGTACGATTACAACGATTCTGACCCGGTTCCTGCTAAATTTTTCAAGGGTAAAATGCTGTTGAACGGGGTTCCGCTGGATAATACCTCGGATTACGCGGCTTATTGTAACAATAAAGAGGTGCAAGAGCGGCTGCGCGAAATGGCGCGGCAGAACGGGATCGTAAAGAACTTTGACAAAATTCTCTATCATTATGCAGACAACGGCAGTGTTCTCCGCTATCAGTTCTGGACTCACAAACTCTACTTCTTTGATTACTCGGCATTTGAAGACACCCCCTTTTTTTCATATAGGGTGAAAATCGCAACTCAGACGGGAAGCATACATGAATTTGGGATGCAGTACGACATCTACACCAACCCCGACTTCACAGATATATTTTGACACGAATTTTAGATTCTATATCTTGAAAACGATGGAATTCAGATTCACCATAGCACTCATCTACGATTTCGACGGCACGCTGGCCCCGGGCAACATGCAGGAGTACGATTTCATTCCGGCCGTCGGCAAGAGCAACAAGGAGTTCTGGACCGAGGCCAACACGCTGGCCGAGGAGCAGGACGCCGACATGGTCCTCACGTACATGGCCCGGATGATCCAGGAGGCCAAGTCGAAGGGCCTGTCGCTGCGCCGCGAGGCGTTTCAGGATTCGGGCCGCCGCGTGACGCTCTTCGCGGGGGTCAAAGAGTGGTTTTCGCGCATCAACGCCTACGGGGCCGGGCGGGGCATCCGCATCCTGCACTACATCAACTCCTCGGGGCTGAAGGAGATCATCGAGGGCACGGAGATCGCCCACGAGTTCCGCAAGATCTACGCCTGCTCGTTCCTCTACGACGTGGACGGCATCGCCTACTGGCCCGCCGTGGCGGTCAACTACACCAACAAGACGCAGTTCATCTTCAAGATCAACAAGGGCGTTGAGTCGGTTTTCGATTCGAAGCTGGTCAACCGCTACATCCCCGAAAACGAGCGTCCCGTACCGTTCAAACACATGATCTACGTGGGCGACGGGACCACCGACATCCCCTGTATGCGGCTGGTCAAGAACTCCGGGGGCCATTCGATCGCGGTCTACAACCCCGACCGGAAGGGGGCCAGCAAGGAGATGGCCTCGCTGATCCACGACAACCGCGTGAGCCACGTATGCCCGGCCGACTACACGGAGGGTTCGGAGATGGACATCCTCGTGAAGACCATCATCGACAAGATCGACCTCGACGACAGACTGGAAAAACTGGAGGTCGTCCGATAACATGCTTGCCGGGAAAGTCTACTCCGGACGGCTGGTGCGCCCGGCCCTGTTCGGCGGATCGCCCGAGTGGACCGCCGGGGTGCGCCGGCATCCTACTGCGGTCGTCGCCGCGGCCGTCGTGCTGCTCGTCTGCGCCTGCATCCCCTATGCCGGATTCCCGGCCCTTTATCTCGCGGCGGCGGCCTGCGGGGCGTTCTATGCCGCGAACGAACCTCTGCAACTCCTGCTGCTGCCCGGAAAGGGCGCCGCGCGATTGCTTGCCCGCAAGATCTTCACGGCCTGGCGCAACTACTTTCTGATGACCGCCCCTTTCGCCGTGCTGGCACTCCTCGCACAGCCCCGTTCGGCCTGGATGGCCGCGGCGTGGGCCCCGCTGGCGGCGTTGGCGCTGCTCTATTTCGTCGCGGCCAAATACGCCCGCTACGACCCGGCGGACGAATCCCCGCGCTGGCCGCTGGCCGCCCGGCTGGGAGCTGCGGGATTTCTCATCCCGCCCCTGCTGCCCCTCAGCCTTTGCCTCGTGGTGAGCTACCTGCTCCGGGCCGAACGCAACCTCAGCCGCTACCTTTATGATTACGATTGACGCCCTCCGGATTTGCGACGGGGAGCGGACGCCGCTCGACGGCGTGACGATGCTCCTCACGGCCAATGCCGTCCACGGCATCGCAGGCGAGGGCCGCAGTGAACTGCTCCGGGCCGTATACGGACTCGCCGTGCCCGAATCGGGAAGCGTCACCTCGGGCGGACACCCCCTGCGGCGGCGCGACATGGCCTATCTGGAGGCGGAGCCGCGCTTCTGGCCGGGACTGACAGCGGGGGATTGCCTCGGCCTCGTACGCCGCTACCATCCCGCATCGGACCCGGCTCCGTTGCTTCGGCGGCTGCCCGTACCGCCCGCCGCCGAAGCAGCCGCCTTGCCGCCCAACGAGCGGAAACGGCTGGCGCTGATCCTGCTGCTGATGCAGCGTAAACGGGTCCTGCTGCTCGACGAACCTTTTTGCGGACTCGACGCCGAAAGCGTTTTCGTCGTGCAGCAACTGATCCTGCAACTCGGCTGCGAGGGGCGGACCCTGCTCGTCGCAGCCGATTCGCTCGCCCTGCTCGACGGCATCTGCGACGATCTCTACGTGCTCGGCGGCGGGGGCGTCCGCGGCCGCTACGAACACTACGAATTCGCTCGGGCGGTCCGGGAAGCGGCCGCTTCGGGGATTGCGGAAAAATGAGTACCTTTACGAAAAATTCCATGCCATGAAAATCGTTTTCGCCACGAATAACGCCCACAAGCTCTCCGAAGTGCAGGCTGTGCTGGGCGACGCCTTCACCTTGCTGACGCCCCGCGACTGCGGCGTTGAGGAGGATATTCCCGAGGAGCAGCAGACCCTCGAAGGCAACGCCTCGCAGAAGTCGCACTACCTCCACGGCCGCACCGGGCTCGACTGCTTCGCCGACGATACGGGGCTGGAGGTCGAGGCGCTGGGCGGCGCCCCGGGCGTGCACTCGGCCCGTTACGCCACCGACGGCCACGACTTCGCGGCCAATAATCGCTTGCTGTTGAAAAACCTCGAAGGCGCAGAGAACCGCCGGGCGCGTTTCCGCACGGTCATCTCGCTGATTCTCGGCGGCGAGGAGCACCTTTTCGAAGGCGTCGTCGAGGGGCGGATCATCGACCGCGAGGCCGGGCACGAGGGGTTCGGCTACGACCCGCTGTTCATCCCCGACGGCTATGCGAAGACGTTCGCCGAGATGACCACCGACGAAAAGAACGCCGTTTCGCACCGCGCCCGCGCCGTGCGCAAACTGGCCGAATTCCTCCGTTCGATCGAAAAATAGCCGTATGGAAAACGTCAATTGGGGCATCCTGGGCTGCGGCGACGTTTGCGAACGCAAGAGCGGCCCGCCGATGTACAAGACCCCGCATTCCGCCCTCGCGGCCGTTATGCGCCGCGACGCCGCCAAGGCTGCCGATTTCGCCCGCCGGCACGGCGTGCCGAAGAGTTATACCGACGCCGATGCGCTGATTGCCGATCCCGGCGTGGACATCGTCTACGTCGCAACCCCGCCCGACAGCCACCGGGAACTCGCCCTGAAGGTGCTGGCCGCCGGAAAACCCGTCTACGTCGAGAAGCCGATGGCGATGAACCATGCGGAGTGCCTCGACATGATCGCCGCGGCGGAACGCTCCGGGCAGCGGCTCTTTGTCGCCTATTACCGCCGGGCGTTGCCCTACTTCTTGAAAGTGAAGGAGCTGCTCGACAGCGGGGCCATCGGCGAGGTGCTGAGCGTCGAGGTGCGCTATTTCCGTCCGGAGAGCCCCGGGGACCGCGATCCGGCACGTCTTCCGTGGCGGCTGCGCCGCGAGGTCGGCGGGGAGGGCTATTTCTGCGACATGGCGCCCCATACGCTCGACATCCTCGATTTCCTGCTCGGGGAGATCGCCGATGCCCGGGGGTGCAAGACCAACCGCGGGGGATTCTACGACGTGGCGGACACCGTCGCGGCGTCGTTCCGCTTCCGTTCGGGCGTGCCCGGTACGGGGATGTGGTGCTTCGTCGCTCCGCCCTCCGCTGCGGAGGATTCGGTGGTCGTCACGGGCCGCAAAGGCTCGGTGCGGTTCAGCACGTTCGATTTCACGCCGGTCGAACTGGTGACGGCGCGGGGTGTCGAACGCTTCGAAATCGCCCCTCCGGAGCATATTCAGGGCCCGCTGATCGAAACGATCGTCCGGGAGCTGCGCGGCGAGGGCGTGTGCCCCTCCACGGGAGTCTCCGCGGCGCGAACTTCGCGGGTGATGGATGAGATAATGAAAGAATAAATCGCTATCTTTGCGCCCTATGGAGACGAAAAACTACGACAAGGAGGAGCGTTTCGACCCTGCGACCGTCGAGGCGCTGAAACTCCACTATGCGGAGATCCTGCGCCTGCTGGGCGAGGACCCCGCGCGCGAAGGGCTGCTGAAAACCCCCGAACGGGTGGCCAAGGCTATGGCGTTCCTGACGAAAGGTTACGACGAAAATCCGCTCGACATCATCCGCTCGGCGATGTTCCGCGAGGAGTACCGGCAAATGGTGCTCGTCAAGGACATCGAGCTCTACTCGCTCTGCGAACACCACATGCTGCCCTTCTACGGCAAGGCCCATGTGGCCTATATTCCCAACGGTTACATCACGGGTCTTTCGAAAGTGGCCCGCGTGGTGGAGTGCTTCGCCCGCCGCTTGCAGGTGCAGGAGCGGCTGACGGTGCAGATCCGCGACTGCATTCAGGAGGCCCTCAACCCGATGGGCGTGGCCGTGGTGATCGAGGCCAGCCACATGTGCATGCAGATGCGCGGCATCGAGAAGCAGCAGTCGGCCACCACCACGTCGGCTTTCACGGGCGTCTTCCTGTCGAGCCAGCGGACCCGCGAGGAGTTCATGACCCTCATTTCCCACCGCTACCGTTAGACTTAAACCCGTTCCGGCACAGATGCCGGTTCCTTATGCCGGGGTCTTCGGTGCGGGCCGGGACTTGGTTTGTGTCAGCGACGGCAAGGCATTCGGATTCTGAGAGGCGTACCGTTACCGGAACGACCGGATTAAAAAAGCAACAGCTTAGACAATTAAGCTGTTGCTTTTTTTGATGCGGTGAATTTTCGGCAGAGCGACATTGGCTTTCGATTTATTTCGATTCGAAATTCGTCAAACGTTTCCGGACCTCGGAAATGCATCTCGTTTCGGGCCGAAATTTTTTCTGACAGCTCTTTCCTGCTTCGATACGGGCATTGCAAGTCTATATAACAACGGTAGTCGTACATTTGTAAATGTCTTATAAACAAAATGTTGGTTTTTGTAGGGTTCTATATTATAGACCGGCTCTATTTATTGCCTTTTATAAAATGGATACTTTTGTAAAACATAATTTCGGACTTATGATTTGCAATTTTTTTAATAAGGTTCGATTTCTGACCAACAAACTAAAACTCTTAATTTTTATGAAGAAACCATTTTTACACTTGCATCTAAGCTTGCTGTTTCTGATGGGTTGTGTCTTCCTGCTTCCCTCCTGCATCGAGGACAAAGCGGAAGACGCCGCACACCGGCTCGTCGTAAGCAAGGTCGATGTGGAGTTGATTCAGACCGGAATGCTGAACACCGGTTCGAAAGCCTCGTTCGACGTACTTGCAAACCGGGGGTATGTCATCACGTCCGATGCCGAATGGCTCGATGTCGATAAACCGACCGGAAAAGGACGCGTTTCCGTAACGCTCGAAGCGAAGCCCAATGAAACCGCCGGCGAACGCACCGGACATCTCACCGTCACGAGCGGAAAACTCTCCGAGCGGGTCACCGTCACGCAGACGCTCGATCCCGATCCCGACGACGGAAATCCCGTGGGATACACCTATTATTCGGAGAATTTCGACTGGATCGCCGTGTACGGCGGCGCCGACTGCGTAGGACTCGGTTCGCAGAACGGTGCGAAAAACATTTATAGCACCGGCGACGCGCTGCAAAAATTCGGCGAAGCCGGGCTTCAAGATTACAACCCCGTGGGCAAAACGATGTATGCCTGCGCCGGATACTTCAAGATGGGAGCGACCGACAAACAGACCGGAATCATTCTGCCGGCCCTGAAAATCGGCCGCAAGAAAGCCTCCAACGTCGAACTCACGTTCGAGACCTGCCCGAATATCGGCGGCTCCGGCAAGGCCGACGCGGTGACCGTCACGGTCGAGATCGTCGAGGGGCCGGGCACGGTCAACGGCAATTCCGACCGCGAAAGCGAGGCCATGAAACCCGACCAGACCTGGAAATGGACGCCGATGAGCGTGAAACTCTACGGCGTGACTGCTGCGACCCGTATCGCCATCCGCTCGACGCAGCAGGGGAATCCCGGTGTGACCGCCGGCGAAAAAGGCTATTTCCGCTGGTATCTCGACAACGTGAAGATCGTGAAAGCTCCGCGCAACTAACCGCAATCAACTCAAAATCAGAATAACAATGGATTTCAAATACATAATAATCCGGGCGTCGTCCGCCCTGTTGCTGCTGTCGGGCCCCCTCTTCACGGCCTGCGACGACGACGATCCCGATGCGTTCATCACGGTTTCCAAACAGGAGATCGAAGTGGAATACAACGGTTTGACGGCCAACGGCGAAACGGTCAATTTCGACCTCGGGTCGAACCATGCGTGGCAGGCGACCTACGTCGAGGAGTGGATACATCCGACCCACACGGAGGGAGACCGCGGCCGTACGCGCATCTTCCTTGCGATCGACGAAAACGACACGGGCAAAGACCGCGAAGGCTATGTCATATTCGAGGGCGGCGGTTCGCGGCGAACGGTCGCTGTCACCCAGAAACTCAAAATCGACGCCCTGATGGTCTCCCCGGGCAAACTCACCGTCGTCAGATCCGGCCTGCTGGAAACGGGCGAGAAAGCCTCGGTCTATATCTCCGCGAACAGCGACTGGACGATCGAGCCCTCCGGGGACAGCGGTTGGATCACTCCCTCGAAAACCTCGGGCAAAGCCGGCGAAGAGGACGTAGAGCTGACGATCGCCCAGAATACGACCGGCGCCGTGCGTACCGGCACATTCGTCGTGGTCGCCGGTTCGAAGCGTGCGACCGTCACCGTGACCCAGAACCTCGAGGGGCTGAAAGTTTCCGCAACGTCGTTCAGGGTCAATAAGTTCGGCTTTGCCGACGAGGAGCGCACGCCGCTGACGTTCACGGTTACTGCCGCCGAGGCATGGACCTCGACCGCCGACGGCTGGCTGACGCTCAGCCCGGCTTCGGGCGATGCGGGCGAAACCGAGGTGACGCTCACGGTCGGAGAGAACGGTACGGGGGCTCTCCGCAGCGGAGAAGTGAAGATCGTCACTGCGCAGACCGGACTCGAAGAGACCGTAAGTGTCAGCCAGAACGCCAAGGACAATCTGTTCGAGGACGACGGCCAGCAGGTCGGGCATGTCTATTATAACGAGCCGTTCGACTGGGCCATTCCGTTTGGTATGGACGACCAGGTGGGGCTCAATGGCACCAAATGGACGCGTCTCAGCGTACAGAAGAACGATGAGATTAAGGCGGCTTGGGCGAAATGCGGTCTCACCGACTTCAATCCGGATGCGAATTGTCTTTTCATCGCTTCCGATTATCTTCATATGGGAGGTAAAAATATTCAGACGGGCGTCATTCTTCCTGCAATCGGAGTTAAGGCCGGCCAGAGTACCGATGTCGAGCTGTCGATGGAAACCTGTGCCAATATCGGCGGTTCGGGAACTCCGGACGGTGTTACCGTCACGGTCGAAATCACTGCCGGTCCCGGTACCGTGAACGGTGATTCGGAGAAGTTGTGCGAGCCGATGACACCGGCTCCGAGTTGGGGATGGACTCCGATGAGCGTGAAGCTTTACGGCATTACGGCCGACACCCGGATTGTTATCCGTTCGACCCAGCAGGGACAAAACGGCTACTTCCGCTGGTTCCTCGACGACATCAAAATGACGAAGATCGCAGCCGAATAGTCCTGCGGTGTCAAATCAATGAAAAACAAGAAGACAGATATGAAAAACAGATTTGCAGATACGGGAAAATCCTATGCAGGGTATTTTCTGCGTTTCGTGTTCTGCCTGGTGCTGACGGCGGCCGCGTCGCTGGCGCAGGCTCAGAACCGCAACCAGGTGAGCGGCAAGGTGACCGATAAGGCCGGAGAACCGCTCATCGGCGCCACGGTCGTGGTGGTCGGCACGACGACAGGTGCGACGACGGGGGCCGACGGTCGTTTCACGATCGGGGTTCCTGCCGGAGGCGAACTGAAAATCTCCTACATCGGCTATGTGGAGCAGACCGTCAAGGTCAGCGCGCAGTCGGTGCTCGACATCGTTCTGGAGGAAGACAGCCAGATGCTGAAAGATGTCGTCGTGATCGGCTACGGCACGATGGAGAAGAAGTCGGTGACTTCGTCCATCTCCTCGATCAAGGGCGACGATCTGGTGGCCGGCATGGGCGGCTCGACCATCGCCACGGCGCTTCAGGGCAAGATTCCCGGCCTGACCATTTCGGGCAGCGCCAGCCCCAACAGCAGCAACGACTTCCAGCTGCGCGGCGTGGCTTCGGTCAACGCCAGCAAAGGTCCGCTCGTGATCATCGACGGCATCCCCGGCGGCGACATGCGCGCGCTCAATCAGGAGGACATCGAGTCGGTAGACGTGCTCAAAGACGCCTCGGCAGGCGCCATCTACGGCACGCGCGCCGCCGGCGGTGTGATCCTCGTCACGACCAAACAGGCCCGGCAGGGCCGCGTAACGGCGCGTTATACGGGCGAATTCTCGGTCGAGGCCATCCGCAAGACCCCCGACCTGCTCTCATCAAGCGAGTACGTCGAGTACGGACTCGGCGAGGACTACGGTCACGACACCGACTGGTACAAGGAGCTTACCAACGAGCTTCCGTTTTCGCAGCGCCATTCGGTGAGCATTTCGGGCGGATCGAACGTGGCGCAGGTCTACACCTCCTTCATGGCGCAGAACCAGAAAGGCATCGTCATCGGCGACAACCGCAAGGACTACTCGGGCCGCGTCAACGCCAAGTTCAACCTTTTCGACGGAGTGGTCGAGATCCGCACCAACGCCCAGTTCCGCGAGGCCGAGCGCGACAACCGCAACTCGTCGGGCATCTTCAAGATGGCTTTCGGGCTCAACCCGACCATTCCGCTCCGCGACCCCGCCAATCCGTCGAACTACAACGTCGTCGGCAACGGCATCTCGGGAACGAGCTTCAACCCCGTGGCCGACATCATGCTGCGCACGAACAACGGCAAGGACCAGTGGCTGCTGGCCGATGCGACCGTGAAAATCAACCTGATGAAAGGTCTTTCATTGCAGGGTACCGTGGGTATCGACAAACGCCAGTATCAGCAGTACACCTACGTTTCGCACGACCACAAGGAGTCGATCGACAACAGCCGCCGCGGCGGAGCGTCGCACAAGTTCAGCAAGGACAACCGGGTCTCGATCGAAGCCTATGCCAACTACCACAAGGTTTTCCGCGAGGACCATACGCTCGACGCGGTTGCCGGTTATAGTTTCTGGCAGGCCGGCGGCGAAGATTTCAACATGGCGAACTACGACTTCCCGGTCGATGGGGTCGGTCCGTGGGATATGGGCGTGGGTTCGTACCTCTCGGAAGGGCGTGCCACGATGGACTCGGGCAAGGACCCGCGCGAACGGCTGCTCTCGCTGTTCGGCCGCGCCAACTATTCGTACAGGGACCGCTACATGGTGAGCGCGAGCTTCCGCCGCGAGGGTTCCTCGAAATTCGGCGCGAACAACCGCTGGGGTAACTTCTGGGCCCTCTCCGGAGGCTGGCGCATCTCGAACGAGACGTTCCTGCGCGACGTGAGGTGGGTCAACGACCTCAAAGTCCGCCTGGGCTACGGCGTCACGGGCAACAACGGCTTCGGAAACGGTTACACGACCCGCATGTACAAGGCCAACGACATGTGGCCGACCAACGGCATCTGGCAGCCCGGCTACGGTTCGGTCCGCAACGTCAACCCCGACCTCAAATGGGAGGAGAAATCGGAGCTGAATTTCGGTCTGGACTTCTCGCTGTTCGACGACCGGCTGTGGGGCAAGTTCGACATCTACCACCGCAAGGTCGATGACATGCTCTACGAAGTCAACGCCCCGATGCCCCCGATGGTGCACGATACGGTGATGAAGAACATCGGCAGTCTGGAAAACAAGGGCTGGGAATTCGAATTGGGCGGCGACATCGTCCGCAGCAAGAATTTCCGCTATACGTCCAGCCTGCGCCTGTCGCATAACAAGAGCAAAATCAAGCGTCTGGGCGACGACGGCTACTTCCTCGACCAGGTGACCTTCCCCTCGCCGGGCAACCCGGGCACGGCCGTGCGCCTGCAAAACGACGTCGAGATCGGCCAGTTCTTCGTCTACAAGTATGCCGGACTCGACGAGGACGGCAAATGGATGATCTACGACAAGAACAACGAGATCGTGCCTGCCGTGGACGGCACCAAGTCGAATCTCGTCGCCGAAAACAAGCACTTCGTGGGCAACGCCATTCCGAAAGTGATCCTTTCGTGGGACCACACGTTCCGCTACAAGAACTGGGACCTGTCGGTCTTCCTGCGCAGCTGGCTCGATTACGACGTGTTCAGCCAGGTCAACATGTACTACGGACTGGCCAACGATTCGCAGCTCAACGTCCTCAAGTCGGCCTATACGCGCAACCGCAACATCAAGGACGAAAAGATCCTCTGCGACTACTGGATCGACGACGCCTCCTTCCTCAAAATCGACGCCATCAACCTCGGCTACACGCTCGACCTGAAAAGGTGGACGCGCTACATCCAGTCGGCCAAGATCTACTTGACGATCCGCGACGTGGCCGTATTCACCGATTACAACGGCATCAACCCCGAGGTAGACATCAACGGCCTGAACCCCGGTTTCGAGTATGTGAACAACACGGCGTCGATGTATCCGCAGACGACCCGTTTCACGCTCGGCGTGCAATTAACGTTCTAAACAAAATCAGAGATGAATATGAAATTCAAACATATAGCAGCCGTATTGGCCGGAGCGGCCGCACTCTCCGCGCCTTCCTGCGATCTCAACGAGAAGTTCTATTCGGAGGTGACCCCCGACACGTTCTTCACCTCGCCCGAGAGCACCTATGCCGTGCTGTGCCGCCCCTTCACCCATTGGAAGTGGTACATCGGCGCCGACCGCTGGTACCTCCAGGAACTGACGACCGACGAAATGACCTGTCCCAAACGCGGCGCGGACTGGTACAACGGCGGAGAGTACTACCGCCTGCACTACCACACCTGGTCGCCCGACGACCGTTTCGTCGTGAACACCTACGACGGCACGACGGGCGGCATTTCGCGGGCTCTGGAGGCCAAAGCCGATCTGGAAGGCGTCGATTACAACGCCATCGGGCTCAGCGACGCCGTCAAGGCCGACCACATCAACCAGCTGAACGCCATCACGGCCTACTTCTACATGAAAGGTCTCGACTATTTCGGAGGGATGCCGATTTACCATTCGGTGAACGACGGTCTGCGCCCCCGCAATACGGCGCTCGAAACCTACCGGCACGTCGAAACGCTGCTCAAAAACGCCATTCCCGCCCTGGCGAAGAAATCCTCGCTCGGAGCCCCGGAGGACGGCTACATCAAGCAGGCTGCCGCGGCGGCGATGCTGGCCCAGCTCTATTTCAACGCCGAAGCGTACATCGGCGAGGAACACTTCGACGAATGCGCGCAGATCTGCCGCGACATCATCGGCGGCCTTTACGGCGTCTACGAACTGGACGACACGTGGTACGGCCCCCACACGTTCGACAACGACTCTTCGCACGAGGCGATCTGGAACGTTCCGTCGGAGAACTCGAAGGTCGAGTGGAGCTGGTATTTCAAGTATTTCTACCACAATTCGTCCTATGTCTATTTCGACATCGAAACCGCCGGTTACAACGGCTTCATCCTGACGCCTTCGCTCAACCCGCAGGGGAGCTACTACACCCAGTGGAAGCTGGGCAGCCCCTACCGCAAGTTCAACGACAAGGACCTGCGCAAGAAGCCCTACCGCTATCTCGGCAACAAGCGATACGAGGGCATGTTCCTCGTCGGCAAGCAGGTCAACTTCGACGATCCGACCAAAGTGTGCCTGGGACAGAAAGAGTACAGCGGCAAAGTCATCGACATGGTGGATCAGGTGGCCCGCTTCTCGGAGGTGGGCAGCAAATACGGCTCGGTGGCCGAACTGACTTCGACGATGGCCGACGGCGAGGAGAATTCGGGCATCCGTCTGGTGAAATCCCCGCAGCCCAACCTTGCGGACAAGCAGCTGCGCTGGAATCCCGACTGTCCGGTCATCCGCCTGTCGGAGATCTATTACATGCTGGCCGAATGCGAACTGCGCGCCGGGCACAAGAAAGAGGCCGCCGAACTGATCAATCAGGTGCGTGCGCGCAACTTCGAGAACCGCAACGACCCCGATCCCGTGACCGCGGACAATCTCGACGAATACCGCATGCTCGACGAATGGATGATCGAGTTCCTCGGAGAGGGACGCCGCCGCACCGATCTGATCCGCTGGGGCGCGTTCACCTCCGAGTCGTGGTGGGACCACACCCCCTCGAATGACAAGAACATGAACCGCTTCCCGATTCCCAACTCGGCCATATCGGCCAACAACCTGATCAAGCAGAATCCGGGGTACGGAGGTACGGCCGAAGAGTAGAACGCCGCTTTTCCCCGGATGCCCGAGGGTGTCCGGGGAGAAATCCGGCCTTTTCATAAACCAAACAAAAAAACCGAACAATGATCAAACACCTGTTCAAATACCTGCTGATAGTCCTGCTCGCCGGAGGGTTCACGGCCTGCTCCGAAGACGAAGGCGCCCAAATACTCGGCGGCCTTTACGAAAAGGTTGACATCGCCCCCGAACCCGGCATGAACCTCGTGGGCCGCGTGACCGACGGCAAGAATCCGATCGAAGGCGCGGTTGTGAGCGACGGCTTCACCGTAACGACCACCGATGCGCAGGGGGTCTACCAGATGCGCGTGAAGAAGAGCACTCCGTTCGTGTTCGTCTCGGTGCCCGCCGACTGCGAGATCCCGGTGGAGAACGGCATGCCGAAGATCTATAAGAAGATCGCCTTGGGCGACAACGACGTTGTGCAGCGCAGTTTCACGCTCGAACGCACCGGCAAAAAGGAGCGGTTCACCCTGCTGGCGCTGGCCGACGTGCAGATCGGCCGCGACGACGAGGTCGTGATGCTCGAAAAAGAGGTGCTGCCCCTGCTGGTGCCCTACGTACAGCAGCTGGACAAACCGGTCTACGGCATTTCGCTGGGCGACCTGGTGTGGGACAACATGCCTTTCCACAGCGTCTACAAGGAGCAGATCCGGAAGATCGGCGTACCCGTCTTCCAGGTGATCGGCAACCACGACCACGACAAGGCCATCGGCATGGACACGGAGGCCGACCACAGTTTCCGTGCGGCGTTCGGCCCCACCTATTATTCGTACAACATCGGCGACTGCCACTTCGTCGTGCTCGACGACGTGCTCTACACCGGCTCTTCCAACTACACCGCCGAAATCACCGAGGCGCAGATGGCATGGCTGGAACAGGACCTGAAACACGTGCCCAAAGACAAACTCATCATCATAGGAGTGCATATCGCCACCTCGCGCCGCAACCGCCCCACGAGCCACATCGCCAACTACCGGGAGCTCTACGCCCTGCTCGACGGATACAATGTCCGCATCCTTTCGGGACACTCGCACAACAACTACACCACGACGATCTCCGAAACCATCGAGGAGAACACGCTCGGCGCCGTGATGGGCGCCTACTGGAACGGCGAGGAGCTGTGCAACGACGGCAGCCCCCGGGGCTATGCGGTCTACGAGATCGAGGGCAACCGGATCGCAAACTGGTATTATAAGGGTACGGCCTATCCCAAGGAGTACCAGATGTACCTCTACGGTCCCGGGCAGGCGGTGTCCGAGCAATACCGCGACGGGCTGATCTTCAACATCTTCAACTGGCACTCCACCTGGACGGTCGAGGTCCGGGAGGACGATGCCGCCTGGACGACCCTGCCCTCCGGATCGAACCTGAAATACGAGATGGACCGCCGGGCCTACGACTTCATGTACGGCGACACCAAACCCGAGCACCGCCCGACGGCCGAACCGGAGACGAACAACGACCACATGTTCTATTACGAACCGTCGTCCGCGACGTGGAGCGAAGTCACGGTAAAGGCGTCCGACCCCTACGGAAACGTCTATACCGAGAGTATCCGGAACGAATAGAACCCATTACGAAGAATCGAATCCCCTCTCCGCATCGTCGGAATGAACGGTGCGGAGAATTTTTCAACTGTTTTTCAATCCATGAAAAAATTTTTCCCGACACTTCTGCTCTTGCTGAGCTGCGGACTTTCGGCCGTCGCACAGCCATCAGGGAATCCGCTCGTCTTCGGCGAGAACCGCCTGACGCTCATCACGCCGACGCTCTTCCGGCTGGAATTCGCCCGCGACGGCAAATTCATCGACGATCCCACGATCTTCGCCTACGACCGTTCGAACCTGCTTCCCGCGGACCGGTTCGAGGTGCGGGCGCTGGGCGGCGACCGCTACGAGATCACGACCGAGGCCCTGCGTATCGTCTACGAGCACGACGGCTTCCCGTTCGGACTGCACAACTTCGCGGCCTACTACAAGCTCAACGGCAAGGAAAAGAAGTTCACCAACCGCTGCATCTTCCGCAACAACCTCGGCGGTCCGGTCGAAACCCTCGACCGCGTCACCGGTGAAATCCCCATGCAGGACGGGTTGCTGAGCCGCGACGGCTGGTACGTGATCGACGACGAACGCTCCGACCTGCTGGTCGATGGATGGCTCCGCCCGCGCGACACCCGCAGCCATGTGCAGGACCAGTACTGCTTCGTCTACGGCAACGACTACAAGGCCGCGCTGGCCGACCTGGGAGCCATCGGCGGACGGGTTCCGATGACCCGCAAATACATCCACGGCGTCTGGTACTGCCGCTACTGGGACTACACCTCCGAGGAGTTCCTCTCGATCATCGACGGCTACGAGCAGAACGACTTCCCGCTCGACAACCTCGTCTTCGACATGGGCTGGCACACCTACACGGCCCGAACCGGCACCGGTCATGCCGGCAGCCGCAGTTGGACGGGCTATACCTGGGAGCGCGAACGCATTCCCGATCCCGAAGCGCTGATCGCCGAGGTGCACCGCCGCGGCGTGACCGTGTCGCTCAACGACCATCCGCACGACGGCATCCGTCCCCACGAGGAGATGTACGGCGCCTTTATGAAGGATATGGGGGCCGATCCGGCCAAACCGCTCCTTTTCGACCTGGGCGACCGCAAATACATGGAGACCTTCTTCAAACACGCCCATCACACCACCGAGGATATGGGCGTCGATTTCTGGTGGCTCGACTGGCAGCAGAACTACCTCTATCCCGAGGTGCGGGGATACCGTTCCACCTCGTTGCAGTGGATCAACGAACTTTACTACCGCGAAACGGAGCGGAAAGGACTGCGCGGCGCGGGTTACAGCCGTTGGGCCGGGTGGGGCGACCACCGCCATCCCATCCAGTTCTCGGGCGACGCGCAGGCCAACTGGGAGATGCTGGCTTTCGAGGTCAAGCTCACGGCCGCCAGCGGCAATGCGGGCTGCTACTACTGGGCGCACGACATCGGCGGATTCCGCGGCGACCCCAATCCCGAACTTACCGTGCGCTGGACGCAGTTCGGAGCCTTGTCGGCCGCCCTGCGCGTGCACTCGACCAAGGATGCGCGGCTCGACCGCCGTCCGTGGATCAGCGGCGAACGCGAAACCGCCGCCATGCGCCGCATGTACCACATGCGCTCGGAGCTGATGCCCTACGTTTACAGCAGCGTCTGGCAGACCCATTCGACGATGGTGCCGCTGAACCGCCCGATGTATATCGAATACGGCGGCGACGAACGCGCGTACTGCAACGAGCAGGAGTTCCTTTTCGGGGACCTGCTGCTCGCCGCTCCCATCGCCTCGCCCGGCACGGGCCCCGACAAGGTCGCTTCGCAGCGGGTGTGGTTCCCCGGAGAGGATGTCTGGTACGACTTCTTCACCCACGAACGCTTCGACGGCGGCCGGGAGTGCGAAATATCCAAGCCGCTCGAAGAGTTTCCGCTCTACGTCCGGGGAGGCTGGGTGCTGCCCATGCAGCCCTATACGCCGCGGCCGGCCTCGACGCCGCTCACGACGCTCGTCATGCGCGTCTACCCCTCGGCCGGCGATGCCGACAACACCTATACGCTCTACGAGGACGACGGAGTGACCCGCGATTACGAACAGGGCGCGTATGCGACCACGCAGCTCAATTACCGCCGGACGGGGCGGGTGACGACCGTAACGGTACGTCCCACCGCAGGCTCTTACGAAGGTCAGGTCGTCAAACGCGCCTACCGGCTTCAGCTCCCCGCCGCCGGGAAGATCGAAAGAGCGAAGGTCGGCGGCCGCAGCGTGAAGCCTGTGTTCGATGAAAAGCTGAAATGCCATGTGATAGAGGTCCCCGCGGCTGACATCCGCCGGGAGGTGAAGATCGAAATCATCGGTTGATCCGGCCGCCGAAGACCGGAACGTGCGACGAATCTCCGCCGGAAAACGGTGCGGGATTCGTCTTTTTTTGTAAATTTGTATATTTGAACAAGCGTCCCGATGAAAAAGTTGATCATGTTCTCCCCCCCCCCTCGTTTTTGTGATCTGTATGGTTCTGCTTTGTGCCTGTCATGAGAGTGATAACGAACAGATACTCGACCAGTTGGATCAGGTCATCGAAAGTAAGGGCCTCTATGCGGTACGTTTCGAACGGCGAGTAGACTCGCTGCGGAGGGAACTATGCACCGCGTCCGACGACACGATGCGGTGGAGGACGGCCAATCGGCTGTTCGATTCCTATATCACTTACAACATCGACACGGCGGCCCGTTACGTCGCCCTGATGTACGACCTTGCCGAGCACACGGGCCGCCGGGACATGAAGTTTCTGTCCACCACCTGCGACATATCCGTCCTGATCGGCCGCAACAACATCGAAGACGCTTACGACCGGATTCGGTCGCTCGATACCGCAGGCATCACCAAGCGGATGCGTGCGAACTACTACACTCAGCAGATGGTCGTCTACGGGCGTCTCGCCTCGCAGAACACCTCCGAATCCCGCAGCAGGGCCTATGCCGACACACTCGCCCGGATACGGCGCGTGCGCATCGGCTTCGACGGACACTCGTACGTCACACGCCAGCGGCTGCGGGCCATCGACCTGCTGTCGCAGCAGCGTTGCGACGAGGCGCTCGATGTGCTGCTGCCGCTTTACAACCCCCGGCAGAGTTCGCGGACACTGGCCCGCGTGGCGTACAACATAGCCAACGTATACGAAACCCTCGGCGACCGCGAGCAGCGCAAATACTGGCTCGCCCGCGCCGCGGTGAACGACCTGCGAACCCCCGTCCGGGAGTACCTCTCCCTGTACGAACTGGCGCTGATGATGTTCGAGGAGAAGGACATGGAGCGTGCGGCCCGCTACATTCAGTGCACGGTCGCCGATATGCTTTCGTGCAACTACAACACGCGCATCTTCCATTCGAGCCAGGCCGAGATGATCATCAATCAGGCCGTGGTTTACAGCATCAACTCCCGCAGCCGCATCCTGACGGTCATGGTCAGCGTTTTCCTGCTTCTGCTGGTGATCATAGCCCTGCTGCTGTTCCACACGCAGCGCCAGCACCGGCGGCTGAGGCGCAACACCTCCCTGATTTACGAAGTCAACAGGCGGCTTCACGAACGCAACGAACAGTTCCGGATCGTGAACGACCATCTGCGCGATGCCAACAAGATCAAAGACAGTTATGTGTTCCGCTACATGCAGCTCGCCACGCATTACATCGGCCGGGTCGACGAATACCGGATGGAATTGCGAAAAACCGCCAAAACCGACGGTACGGAGGCCCTGATGCGCAAACTGCGGTCGCCTTCGGATGTGGACCGCAATTACCGCGACTTCTACCGCATCTTCGACGAAACGTTCCTCGGCATCTTCCCCGACTTCGTAGAGCGGGTCAACGAGTTGCTCGAAGAGCCGGCGCGTTTTCCGGTGCGTTCGGACGGGGCTCTTTCGACCGAACTGCGCATCCTGGCCGTCATGCGGCTGGGGATCACCGACAGCGGTTGCATCGCCAGTTTTCTGAACTGCGCTTCGGCAACGGTTTATACCTATCGCACCAAACTCCGCAATTCGGCGCTCGGCTCGCGCAGCGATTTCGAAAACCGGGTTCGGCGCATCGGCCTCTGACCGGATTTCTTACGGATCGCCCATTTGCGGCGGGGATTCTTTCATAGTGGCTGTTTCATACGGGTTGTCAGATCTGGACCGGTTTTGACAACCGGCTATCAGTGTGCCGTTTACGCGGGGATCGGGTTCTCCGTGTCATGAAAACGGCTTCTTTATACGCGATTCGGGCCCTGCGCCGGGAAACCCGCGCGCGGGGAACGGAATTTGAAACGATGGTCGGGACAGCAAACCAAAAAAATTAAACAACCATGAACGTCAAAAAAATCCGTTACATTGCACTCGCGCTCGTCGTAGCTGCGTTCTGCTCGTGCCAGAAAGAACCCTCGACGTCGGATCTCCACAGGGATTATCTGGTCTACACCGCCCACGATACCGGCACCGACTTCGCCGCGATCGACACCTACTACATTCCCGACAGTATCCTGATCATCGGGAACAGCGACAAAACCGAATACTGGAAAGACGCCGACGCCATGGCGATCATCGGCACGGTGGTCGGCAAACTCGACGATGCGGGCTACACGCGCACCGAGGACAAAGACGCCGCCAGCGTGGGCATCCAGCTCAGCTACGTCCGCAAAGTGACCTACTTCGTAGGCTACGACTATCCCTACTGGTGGTGGTACTATCCCTACTACTGGGCTCCCGGCTACTGGGGCGACTGGGTGGGATGGCACTATCCTTACAGCGTTTACTACGGGTACACGGCCGGTTCGCTGCTGATGGAAATGCTGGACCTCCAGGCCGATCAGGAGAGCGGCAAGAAACTGCCTATCGTATGGGACAGCTTCATCGGCGGCCTGCTGACCTCCGACGCCGACCTCAACCAGCAGCGCACGATCGCCGCCGTCGAGCAGGCATTCGAACAGTCGCCTTACCTGGCCAAATAGTTTAACAGCAAAAAATCGTCCGATTATGAAAACATCGAAATACCTCAAAACCATCGCTTTCTGCGCCTTGATGCTCGCTGCGGCCATGCCGGGCAAAGCGCAGGTATTCCCCAACACCTACATCAACATCGACTGGCAGGTAGGCGTGCCTCTGGGCGCCGGTTTCGCCGACAAGGCCTCGGGCTGGGGCATGAACTTCGAAGGCGGATACTTCGTCACGCCGGCCATCACCGTCGGTCCGTTCATCTCCTACCAGACCAACCTCCAGAGCATTTCGCGCCAGACGCTCGATCTGGGCAACGGATCGGCGCTGACGACCAACCAGAAACACGCGCTGTTCCAGCTGCCGTTCGGTGTCACTGGACGATACAACTGGCTTACCGACAGCGTATTCCAGCCATATGCGGGTCTGAAGCTGGGCGCCAACTACGCCGAAATGTCATCGTACTACTACATCATCAAGCAGTACACCGACACCTGGGGATTCTACCTCTCGCCCGAAATCGGCGTGTCGATATTCCCGAGGCCCGACTACCGGCTGGGGTTCCACGTAGCGCTCTATTACAGCTACTCGACCAACAGCGGCGACGTGCTGACTTACTCGATGAACAACATCAACAATTTCGGTATCCGCGTCGGTATCTCCTTCTGACGCCCGTTGGGTGACGCCTCACCGGAACGCCGGACCCGTTGCAGGGTTCGGCGTTTTCATGCGTCCGGATTTGACGGTTCCGGTTTAAAAACCTATCTTGCAGGACCGAAAACTATTTCGCCCTGGCGGCCGCCCGCATCCCCGCCTTTTCTACATCGGCCAGAAGCGGCAGCGCCTTCCCATGACACGAAAGACCCGATTTCGCAGGAAATCGGGTCTTTTTTTCGGCTTCGGAAGAGGGTCATTCCCGCGAAAGGGCATCAATGCGCGCCAGTTCGTCGTCGGAGAAGGAGGCGTTTTCCAACGCCCGCAGGTTGTCTTCGATCTGCGCCGCGGAGCTGGCCCCGACGATTACCGACGTAACGCGTTTGTCGCGCAGAAGCCATGCCAGCGCCATTTCGGCCAGCGTTTGGCCGCGCTGCCGGGCGATGTCGTTCAGGGCGCGGAGACGTTCCAGCATCGCGTCGGTCAGCACCTCGCGCTGCAACGAACGACCCGCCGCCATGCGCGAATCCTGCGGAATGCCGTCGAGGTAACGACCCGTCAGCAGTCCTTGCGCCAGCGGCGAAAAGGCGACGAAGCCCGAACCCGACGCGGCGGAAAGCGACAGCACGCCCGAAGTTTCGGGCTGGCGGCTGAAGATATTGTACCGGTCCTGAAAAAGCAGGCACGGAACGTCGCGTTCGGCGAGGTAGCGGAAGGCGAAACGCGCCGCTTCGAGCGGGTAGCGCGACAATCCGACGTAGAGCGCCTTGCCCCGGCGGACGATGTCGACCAATGCCTGGAGGGTCTCCTCAAGGGGCGTCTCGGGGTCGTGGCGGTGGGAATAGAAGATGTCGACATAATCGAGTTTCATGCGGCGCAGGCTCTGGTCGAGGCTCGCTGTGAGGTATTTGCGCGATCCCCAGTTGCCGTAGGGTCCCGGCCACATGTCGTAACCCGCTTTGGTCGCGATGAACATTTCGTCGCGGTAGGGGCGGAACGAGCGTTCCATCAGACGGCCGAAATTCTCCTCGGCCGTGCCGTACGCCGGCCCATAGTTGTTCGCAAGGTCGAAATGGGTGATTCCGCGGTCGAAGGCGTAATGGGCCATCCGCTGCACGTTGGAGAAGGCCTGCCCGCTGCCGAAATTGTGCCACATACCCAGCGAAAAGGCCGGCAGCAGCACGCCGCTGCGCCCGGCGCGCCGGTAGACCATACCGTCGTCGTAACGGTCGGGCGAAGGTTGATAGGGTGATTCAATCATGGCTGTAAACAGTTATTCCCGAAAGCCTCCCTTTTCAAAGGGAGGTTCAGAGGTTTTGTCGAAATGGAGGCGCAAGGCGCATCGGTTGTGACTTTTCCACAATCAATGCGCTTCCAGCCAGTTGCCGCCCACGCCGGCGTCGGCGATCAGCCGGACCTTGAGCTGCGCGGCGGACTCCATGCACTCGGTGACGATCGCCGTGACACGCTCCTGCTCCGAGCGGAGCATGTCGACCACCAGTTCGTCGTGCACTTGCAGGATCACCCGCGAGCGGATGCCTTCGGCGGCGAAACGCCGGTGAACGTTGATCATGGCGATCTTCATAATGTCGGCCGCAGAACCCTGAATCGGGGCGTTCACGGCGTTGCGCTCGGCAAGGCCGCGGGCGATGGCGTTGTGCGACGCGATGTCGTTGAGGTAGCGGCGGCGGCCGAAAATCGTCGAGACGAAACCCTCCTCCTTGGCCTTCTCGACCACGTTGTCCATATACTTCTTGACCCCGGGGTAGGAGGCGAAATAGCCGTCGATGATCTCCTTGGCCTCCTTGCGCGGAATTTCGAGCCGCTGGCTCAACCCGAAGGCCGAAATGCCGTAGATGATGCCGAAATTGGCCGTCTTGGCCCGGCGGCGTTCTTCGGAGGTCACCTCGTCGAGCGTTTTGTTGAAGAGCTTGGCGGCCGTGGCGGCATGGATGTCCTCGCCGTGCTCGAAGGCCGCGATCAACGACTCGTCGCCCGAAAGGTGGGCCATCAGCCGCAGTTCGACCTGGCTGTAATCGGCCGAAAGCAGCAGGTGATCGTCGTCCGAGGGGATGAACGCCTTGCGGATGCGGCGGCCCATGTCGTCGCGGACGGGGATGTTCTGCAAATTGGGATTCGTCGACGAAAGGCGTCCCGTGGCCGTCACGGCCTGGTTGAACGAGGTGTGGATGCGCCCCGTCGAGCGGTTGACCAGCTGGGGCAGCGCCTCGACATAGGTCGAAAGCAGTTTCTTCACGCCCCGGTATTCGAGGATCAGATCGACGATCCGGTGTTTGCGGGCGAACAACTGGAGGTAGTCCTCGTCGGTGCAGAACTGCTTGGTCTTGGTCATCTTGGGCTTCTCGGCAATGCGCATTTTCCCGAAAAGCACCTCGCCCAGCTGGCGCGCCGAGTTGATGTTCAGGTTCGGTTCGCCCGCCTCGGTGCGGATCGCCGCCTCCAGTTCCGCGAGTTTGCGGTTCAACTCGACGGCATAGACCGCCAGCGCTTCGGAGTCGATCCTCACGCCCGCCATCTCAATGTCGGCCAGCACGGCGATCATCGGCTCCTCGATCTCGAAATAGAGGTGCTGGAGGCCGATCTGCTCGATCATGGGGTAGAGCGCCTGCTTGAGTTGCAGCGTCACATCGGCATCCTCGGCGGCGTACTCCTTGACGCGTTCGACGTTCACAAGGTCCATCGTCAGCTGCTTCGAGCCTTTGCCGATGAGCGTTTCGATCTCGATGGGCTTGTAATTGAGGTATTTCTCCGCAAGGGCGTTCATGTTGTGGCGCGACTCGGGATCGAGCAGGTAGTGGAGGATCATCGTGTCGTACATGCGGCCCCGGATCGTGATGCCCAGCCGGCGCAGCACCATCAGGTCGAACTTGATGTTCTGCCCGATCTTGGCGATCTTCTCATCCTCGAACAGCGGCCGCACGATCTCCGCATACTCGGGCGTATCCTTCTCCAGGAAAGGCACGTACCACGCTTTGAACGGTTCCACGGCGAGCGACAGCCCGACGATGCGGTCGTTGAAGATGTCGAAACCCGTGGTCTCGGTGTCGAAACAGAATTCGGGGTATCTGCCGACCGCGGCGACCACCTCGCGCAGCTGCGCGGCAGTTTCCACAAGCGTGTACTCGTGGGGCGTCGTCTGGGCCGTCCGGAACTGTATCGCCTCGGCTTCGGCCTGAAGTTCGGCCACAGGAACCTCCTGCGCCGCAGGAAGCGGCACGACGGGGTCGCCGAACAGATTGCCCTGTCCCGCCAGCGCGGCCTTCTTCGCCGCGGCCGACTTGGCGCGGGCCATCTCCGCCAGCTGGGTCTGCGCCTCCTGGCGCGGACCTTCGGGAAGCGGCTCGGCGGGTGCGAGGTTCGTCAGATCGTTCATAAAAGCCTTGAAATCCAATTCGGCGAAGATCCCGCGCAGCTGGTCGATATGCGGGTCGCAAACCGTGAGGTCCTCCTCGCGGAAGGGGATCGGCACGTCGAGGCAGATGGTCGTCAGGCGCTTGGCCAGCCGCAGGTTGTCGGCCCACCCGGCGATCTTCTCGCCCTGCTTCCCGGGAATTTTGCCGACATTCTCCAGAATGTTTTCCACCGTTCCCCACTCCCGGACCAGTTTGCAGGCGATCTTCTCGCCGATGCCCGGGACGCCGGGAATATTGTCCGAGGCATCGCCCCACAGCGCAAGGATGTCGCGCACCAGCTGCGGGTCGTCGATGCCGTACTTCTCGCGGATGGCCTCGCGGTCGACGATCTCGATGCTGCCCTCGGCGCCCCGCTGTTTGTAGATGCGGCAGTTGTCGCGCACCAGCTGGCCGTAATCCTTGTCGGGCGTCACCATATAGACGTCGTAACCGGCTTCGACACCCTTCTGCGAAAGGGTTCCGATCACGTCGTCGGCCTCGTAACCCGCCACTTCGAGAATCGGAATGCACATCGCGTCGAGCACCCGTTTCACGTAGGGTATCGAAAGCAGGATGTCCTCGGGGGTTTCGGAACGGTTGGCCTTGTATTCCGGAAAGATGTCGCGGCGGAAGCTGCCGCCCTTGGGATCGAACGCCACGCCCAACAGATCGGGCCTTTCGCGTTTCTGGATGTCGCGCAGGAACTTCACGAAGCCGAACACCACGGAGGTGTTCATCCCCTCGCGGTTACGCATCGGACGGCCCAAAAAGGCATAGTAATACTTGAAAATCAACGCATAGGCGTCGACCAGAAAGAGTTTTTTCATATCAGATAAGTTGCGTCAATTAGAGTCACCTTTGCCCCGCTGCGGCCATTTTCACAAACCCGCCGCATCCGGAATCCCTGCTTGTCTTCTTACATATTGTCCTCGGCGAACCACTCGGCGAACGATGTCGCCGTCTCGTGCAGGCGCAGCGAGTGGAGCGCGACGCCTTCGGGAAGGCGCGCGGCGATGCGGGCGGCGAAATCGCCGAGCATGTTCTCGCACGTCGGCTGGTAGCCCACCGTAACCACATTGCCGAAGCGTTCGGCGAGCACGCGGAAAAATTCCTCCCCGGATTCCGAGGCGCGCAGCACTAGCGCATGGTCGAAATGCGAGACGATCTCCTCGCTGACGATCCGTTTCAGTACGCCGAAATCCAGCACCATGCCGCATTTCGGGTTGGACGCATCTTCGGCCGGAGTACCCTTAACCGTTACAAACAGACGGTAGGAGTGCCCGTGAATCTCGCGGCACGGACCGTCGTATCCGTCGAGCGCATGAGCCGCCTCGAACGAAAATTCTTTAGTCAATCTGATAACTGCCATATTGCAAAGATAATGTAAAGCGCAAAATATTCACCCCGATCGGACGTTTCTCTTTAAAATTAGTTATATTTGCCCAACTATGAAGCAGATTCTCGCCGATATTACTCCTATGGGCAGCAACAATTTATTCGTGACCCACTACTGGCCCGACAAGCAGACCGATCCTCCGCTCCATTACCACGAAGATTACATGCTCTGCCTGACGCTCCACGTGCGCGGCCAGCGCATCATGGACGACGCGGTCGAAGATTTCACCGAAAAGGACCTCGTGCTCATCAATCCCGGAACCCCGCACCGTTTCAAGCGCGACGCGGCGTATGCCGACGCCAAGTGCGAAACCGCCACGGTCATGTTCAGCCGCGAGATGCCCGACTGGAAGTTCCTCTCGCTCGAACACATGCGTCCCATCCGCGAAATGCTGCTCCGCCCTGCGGCCGGACTGCGATTCGCCCCGAAAACGATCGACACCGTGCTCGAACGGATGATATCGCTGCCCAAACTCGACGGCTTCGAAGCCGTCTCGCTCTTTTTCAGCATCCTCAACGACCTTGCCACAGCGCCGCCCGACGAGGTGCAGCAGATCGGTTCGCGTCACGACGGTTCCTACCAGGACGACCGGGTGCGCCGAATCGTCCGGTTCGTGGAGGAGAGCTATTCCCGCAAACTCTCGCTGGAGGAGATCGGCCGTTCGGTGGACATGTCCCCGTCGTCGGTGTGCCGCTACTTCAAACGCCGCACGCACCAGAACCTGTGGGAATACATCAACAGCTTCCGCATCAACCGGGCCGCGCAGCTCATCGTCGAGACGCAGCTCCCCATTTCGGAAATAGGCCCCCGCTGCGGATTCACCAACGTCTCGAATTTCAACCATCTGTTCCGCGCCCACCTCGGAACCACGCCCAGCGACTACCGCAGCCGGTTCAAAACCTCGCCGCTCACGCCGGATACGACGAACTGAAAAGAGGCGCCCCCTTCATCCGGAGACGCCTCTTTTTCACGATACGTGCGGATCAACGCACTTCGACCTTCCAGGGCGAGTACATCAGGACGCCCTGCTGGTTCAGGGCCTCGCGCACGGTGTTGTACTCCTTCATCATCAGTCCCAGTTCCGAACGGGCGAAAGCCTCGCGGACGCTCACGTTCAGCGACGCGATGATCGCAGCGAAACCCGTCGGCTCCTCCTTCACTTCGACGACCCGGTAGCCGTCGCCCAGTTCCGCCTTGTCTACGGCCAGCGCAATGGCCGTTTTCAATCCGCCGTAGGTGTCGATCAGGCCGACTTCCAGCGCATCCTTACCCAACCAGACACGGCCGCCGGCGATGTCGAGCACCTTCCCGATCGGAAGATTGCGCCCCTCGGCCACATGGTTGGTGAAGGTGGTGTAAACCCGGTCGACACCGCGCATGATCATCGCCCGCTGCAAGGGCGTCAGCGGCGACGTGGCCGCGAAATCGGCCGAAGCGTTGCTCTTCACGCCGTCGACGGTGATGCCCAGTTTGTTTTTCAGGGCGTCGCGCGTATCGAGGAACATGCCGAACACGCCAATCGAACCCGTGAGGGTCATCTTGTCGGCCACGATCGCATCGGCAGGGCAGGAGATGTAATAACCGCCGCTGGCTGCATAGGAGCCCATCGACACGATGACGGGTTTCTCGGCACGCAGCAGTTCGATCTCGCGCCAGATGACGTCCGATGCCAGCGCGCTTCCGCCGGGGGAGTTGACGCGCAGCACGACGGCCTTCACCTTCTCGTTGTCGCGCACGCCGGCGATCTTCGCAGCCAGCGTATTGCCGTAAATCTCCTTGCCGTACCCCTCGCCGTCGACGATCTGACCGTCGGCATAGACGACGGCCACCTGGTCGGCGGAGATGTTTTTCAGGTCGGCGCCCACCTGCGCGGCGTAGTCGCCCAGCGTAACAAAGTCGTAATCGTCGGAAACGCCCAGTTCGGCAAAGACATCCTCCATCTGGTCCTCGTAGATCAGACTGTCGACAAGCCCTTTTTCAAGCGCCTCGTCGGGAAGCGCCACCTCCAGTCTGTCGGCCATTTCGTTCAGCGTCTTCAGTTCGATGCCGCGCGCCTCGGCGACGCTTTCGGCGATGACGCCCCACATCGAGCTGACAAGCTGCTGCATCTGTTCGCGGTTGGCGTCGGACATCTTGTCATAGATATAAGGTTCGACGGCGCTCTTGTATTTGCAGGCCGTGGGGCGGAACACTTCGGCCTTGAGGTCGAGTTTGTCCAGCAGCCCCTTGTAGAACATCAGGTTCATCGACAGTCCGGCCCACTCCATCATGCCCTCGGGCTGCATGTAGATCTTGTCGGCGACCGAAGCCAGGTAATAGCCGCCCTGCGAATAGGTTTCGTTGTAGGCGACGATGAATTTGCCGCTCTGCTTGAACTCCACGAGCGCCTCGCGCAGCTCCTCCAGGATCGCCGAACCGGTTACGCCCCCCGTGCCGTTCATCCGCAGGTAGATGCCCTTGATGCGGTCGTCGTCACGCGCGGCTTCGAGGGCGCGGAGCGCCTTCAGGAGCGGAAGCTGCCGCTGGGTCTGGAGCGTCATCAGGTCGAGACCCGCCAGCGGATCGGACGACGGGGCGTCGGTCAGCACCTCCGAGAAGTCGATCTTCAGGATCGACTCGGGATGCACCGCCACACTCTTCTCCATCGAGCCGGCAATGCCCAGCAAAATGAAAATCCACAGGAAAAACACCAGGAACGTCCCCACGACGACCGCGAGAAGCCCTGCCAGAAAAGTCTTGATAAAATTCATAGTTCGTTCTATTTTGTTGTTGTCTTCTTCCGTATGTTGTCGCAAATATAGCGATTTTATACGAAAAACAAATAAAATTTATCGTTTTTCGATAAAATAATTAGACATACTATATATATTCTCCAAAATATACGTTATCTTTGGTGGCGTAACGACACTTTTATCTGCCGGAGCGTTTTACCGAACCCCATGCGATTCGGTTTTAAGCCCGTTCCGCTTTTTCATATTTTTGCCGAAAAGAAACTGAATACGACAATGGAAGAAAAAATCAAACGCCTGCTCGCATCGGTCGTCCACCCGGAAACCGGACAGGACATCGTTTCGAGCGGATTCATCGAACATACGGCGTCCGCCGAAGGCAAAGTCACCGTCGTGCTGCGCTTCGCCAAGGCCCGCGACCCGTTCGCCGTGAAGATCAAGAACCAGGCCGAATCGCTTTTGCGCGAGGCGTTTCCGGGCGCGGAGGTGCTCGTCGTGATCAAGGAGGGCGGGGCGGCTCCGCGTCCCGAACCCAAATTGAAGACCACCACGGGCGGCATCGCCAGGGTAATCGCCGTCGCCTCGGGCAAGGGTGGGGTAGGCAAGTCCACCGTCACGGCCAACCTGGCCATCGCCCTGCGGAACATGGGTTTCCGCGTCGGCGTCCTCGATGCGGACATCTACGGACCGTCGCAGCCCAAAATGTTCGGCGTGGAAGGGTACATGCCCGAAGCCGTCGCCGAGGACGGGGTGGACCACATCGTCCCGGCCGAATCAATGGACGTAAAGCTCATGTCGATCGGCTTCTTCATCAAACCCACCGACGCGCTGCTGTGGCGCGGCGCAATGGCTGTCAGCGCCCTCAAACAGATGATTCACCAGACCCGGTGGGGGACGCTGGACTTCCTGCTCACGGACCTCCCTCCCGGCACGGGCGACGTGCATCTGTCGATCATCGGCGAACTGAAAATCGACGCCGCGGTGATTGTCTCGACGCCGCAGCAGATCGCCGTGGCCGACGTCGTGCGCGGCGTGGAGATGTTCCGCAACGAAAACGTCAACATCCCCGTGGCGGGCATCGTCGAGAACATGGCGTGGTTCACGCCCGCCGAACTGCCCGAAAACCGCTACTACATCTTCGGCCGCGGCGGGGCACGCGCATACGCCGAAAAAAGCGGGGTGGAGTTCCTGGGAGAAATACCTATCATCCAGTCGATTATGGACGGAGCAGACGCAGGGACGCCGGCAGCGGGAATTGATTCCCGCGTCGAGGAACACTACCGCGGGATCGCCGAAAAGATTGTCGGCAAAGTGATGAAAAACGGTTGACAACTTGTCGAAAACCGCGTTGATAACCGATGAAAAAGAATGAAAAGTCGAAGCTGAAAAATTTGCTTTTCGAAAAAGAGAACGGGTATAAAAATCTTTTCGCCGAAACCAAAAATAGTTTTAAGAAGTTGTCATACCCGGAAAAGGGATGAAACCGGAAGAGAATGTTTAAAACAAAAGGCTGTCGATATGTCGACAAACTGTTTCAACAATTGTCGATTGTTTTTATATTCTTTTGATTTTGAATCAATTAAAATTTAAAATAAGAAACAATAAAAATAAAAAGTGTTGATTGGAAAATAACACTTCCACTTGTCAACAGTATCAACAGCTATTATATCTATTCTTCTTTTTATTATTTAAATTAATTAAAGGAATAAAAATAAAAAATGAACGTGGAAAACTCCTCCGAGCTCAGCCGCCGCATCGGGGATCTCAAGCGCGAGAAAAACGCCGTGATCCTGGCGCACTACTATACGACGCCCGAGGTGCAGGCCGTCGCCGATTTTCTGGGCGACTCGCTCGCCCTCTCCGTCCGGGCGCAGTCGGTCGACGCCGACATCATCCTCTTCGCCGGAGTGCACTTCATGGCCGAGACCGCCAAGGTCCTCTGCCCCGAAAAGAAGGTGCTGATCCCCTGTCCCGAGGCGGGGTGCTCGCTGGCCGAGTCGTGCGACGCCGGGGAATTCGCGGCTTTCAAGGCAAAATACCCCGGTCACACGGTCGTCTCCTATGTGAACACCACGGTCGGCGTGAAGGCGCTGACCGACATTTGCTGCACGTCGTCCAACGCGCTGAAGGTAGTGGAGTCGATTCCCGCCGACCAGCCCGTGATTTTCGCTCCCGACCGTAATCTGGGTTCCTATATCCAGAAGCTCACCGGGCGTCGGAACATGGTGCTGTGGGACGGAGCGTGCCACGTCCACGAGGAGTTTTCGCTCGAAAAACTGCTGACGCTCAAACGGGAGCATCCGGCGGCGAAGGTCGTCGTGCACCCCGAGTGCCGGGCCTATATCGTCGAAGTGGCCGACTATGTGGGTTCCACGGCGGGGATACTCGAATATTGCGGCCGGAGCGACGCGCAGGAGTTCATCGTGGTGACCGAGGCGGGAATCCTCGCCGAGATGAAGAGGCGTTATCCGGAAAAAGAGTTCATCCCGGCGCCTCCCGACGACGAGACGTGCGGATGCAACAACTGCAAGTATATGAAGATGGTGACGCTGGAGAACATCTGCGCGTGCCTCGAGAACGAATCGCCCGAGATCGTGCTCGACGACGAGGTGCGCCGGGCGGCGGAGCGGTCCATTCTGAATATGATCAATGTCAAATAATCTGAAGCGATTACATACGATTAATCTTTAATGCACTTTATGAAGAAAATCTTTTTACTGCTCGCCGCAGCGTGCGTCACGCTCTCGGCGGCGGCGGACGAGGGCATGTGGATGCTGCCCTATCTCCAGAAAATGAACAGCAAGGACATGAAGGCCCGCGGATGCAAACTCTCGGCCGAGGAGATTTACAGCATGAACAACTCTTCGCTCAAGGACGCCATCGTCATTTTCGGCGGCGGATGCACGGGTGAGATCGTTTCGCCCGACGGACTGCTGTTCACCAATCACCACTGCGGTTACGGGTCGATCCAGTCGCTTTCGTCCGTGGAGCACGACTACCTCAAGAACGGTTTCTGGGCCATGTCGCGCGCCGAAGAGCTGCCGGCTCCGGGACTCAAGGTGCGCTTTATCCGCCGGATCGTCGATGTGACGCCGGACGTGCTGGGCGCCGTGCCCGACATCGCCGGGGGCGGGGAGCGGGAAGAGCTGGTCGCCGGACAGGTGAAGGCCGTTTCGGAACGCCTCGCCGGGGAGAATCCCGGTATGGATGTCGAGATCAAGTCCTTTTTCGGGGGCAACCAGTATTTCGCCTTCGTGATCGAGGTCTTCAGGGACGTCCGCCTGGTCGGTGCGCCTCCCACGTCGATCGGCAAGTTCGGCGGCGACACCGACAATTGGATGTGGCCGCGTCATACGGGCGATTTCTCGGTCTTTCGCGTCTATGCCGGACCGGACAACAGGCCGGCGGATTATTCGCCCGAAAACCGCCCTTACAAGGCTGAAAAGTTCCTGAAGATTTCGCTCGGCGGTTACGACGAGGGGGATTTCGCGATGATCATGGGTTTCCCGGGGTCGACGCAGCGTTACATGACCTCCTACGAGATCGACCGTCTGCTCGAAGTGGAAAACCCGCAGCGCATCTTCATCCGCGGCGAGCGGCAGGCCATTCTGAAGGAGGACATGGCCGCCAGCGCCAAGGTCCGCATTCAGTACGCTTCGAAGTACGCCCAGTCGTCGAACTACTGGAAGAACTCGATCGGCAAGTCGCGCGGTATCCGCCGGCTCGACGTGAAGGGCCGCAAGCAGGAGCAGGAGGCGGCTTTCACCGCCTGGGCGGCGAAGAACACGCTGCCTACGGAAGGTTATTCGAACGCTCTGAACCTGATCCGCGAATCGGTGGAGGAGACGGCCCCCTATTTCGCTTCGAGCCAGTACTTGAGCGAGGCGATAGGCCGTTCGGTGGAGATTCTCGCACCGGCGCGCCTGGCCGTTTCGAAGAAGGGCGGGGAGCTGACCGAGGCGCTGAAAGCGTTCTACAAGGACTACAACATGCCGACCGACCGGCGCGTGGCGAAGCGGATGTTCCGGATCGTCGGGGAGAACTGCAAGGAGCTGCCTTCGGTGTTCGCCGAGGTGATCGGCAAGCGGTTCGGCGGCGATACGGACGCCTATGTGGATTATCTCTACGACAATTCGGTGTTCGCCGACGAGCGGAAGGCGCTGGCTGCGGCCGCCGCCGGAACGGACGTTTCGAACGATCCCGCCGTGCTGCTGAACAAATCCTATACGGCGAAAATGCGGGAACTGGCGGCGGCGCAGCTGGCCGGGAAGCGGAAATTCGCCGACGGACAGCGGCTCTACATTGCGGGGCTGATGCGCATGCAGCCGAACAAGGCCTGGGCTTCGGACGCCAATTTCACACTCCGTCTGACCTATGGGCGCGTGCTGCCCTACGATCCGGCAGACGGCATTCACTATAACTACTATACGACGCTCAAGGGCGTGATGGAGAAGGAGAATCCGCAGAATCCAACGGAGTTCACCGTTCCCGCCCGCCTCAAGGAGTTGTATGCGGCGAAGGATTTCGGCCGTTACGCCAACGAACGGGGAGAGCTTCCCGTGGCGTTCCTGGCCGACTGCGACATCACGGGCGGCAACTCCGGTTCCCCGGTCATGAACGCCAAAGGGGCACTGATAGGTCTGGCTTTCGACGGCAACTGGGAGGCCATGTCGGGCGATGTGGCGTTCGAACCCGAATTGCAGCGGACGATTGCCGTGGACGTGCGTTACGTGCTGTTTGTCATCGACAAATTCGCCGGAGCCGGATGGCTGCTCGACGAATTGCAGTTCGAATAAAGGCCGGATTTTCCGGTGAGATCGAGAAGGCGTGCCCGGCGGGTGCGCCTTCTTTTCTTTAAACCTTTCACAAAATATGTGCTTTTCGTTCCCGATTCTCTTAAAAATTAGTAATTTTGACAGAAATTAGTAATACTGTATCTATTTTACATTTATGGCAAAAGAGTTCAAACGCTACCTCGTGACATCGGCGCTCCCTTATGCGAACGGTCCGGTACATATCGGCCATCTGGCTGGAGTTTACATACCTTCGGACATTTATACGCGTTACCTGCGGCTTCGGGGGCGCGACGTGATTTCGGTCTGCGGATCGGACGAACACGGCGTACCCATCACGATCAAGGCCCGCAAGGAGGGCGTGACGCCCCAGCAGATCGTGGACCGTTACCACGCGCTGATCAAAAAATCGTTCGAGGGGCTGGGCATGTCGTTCGACATCTATTCGAGGACCTCGTCCAAGACCCACGCCGAGACGGCGTCGGCCTTTTTCCGGAAACTTTACGACGAAGGCAAGTTCATCGAAAAGACATCAATGCAGTATTACGACGAGGAGGCGCAGACCTTCCTGGCCGACCGGTATATCGTGGGGACCTGTCCCAAGTGCGGCAACGACCGCGCTTACGGCGACCAGTGCGAGAAGTGCGGCTCTACCCTTTCGCCCGACGAACTGATCGACCCGCACAGCGCCGTGTCGGGTTCCGTACCCGTGAAGCGGGAGACGAAACACTGGTACCTGCCGCTGGACCGTTACGAGGAATTCCTCCGCGAATGGATTCTGGACGGGCACAAGGAGTGGAAAACGAACGTCTACGGGCAGTGCAAGAGCTGGCTCGACGGAGGTCTTCAGCCGCGTGCCGTGAGCCGCGACCTCGACTGGGGCATCCCGGTTCCCGTCGAGGGGGCCGAGGGCAAGGTGCTCTATGTGTGGTTCGACGCTCCTATCGGTTATATATCTGCTACAAAGGACCTTACGCCCGATTGGGAACGTTATTGGAAGTCGGAGGACACCAAGATGGTCCACTTTATCGGCAAGGATAACATCGTCTTCCACTGCATTGTCTTCCCGTCGATGCTCAAGGCCCACGGCGACTATATCCTGCCCGAAAACGTGCCGGCCAACGAGTTCCTGAACCTCGAAGGCGACAAGATTTCGACCTCGCGCAACTGGGCCGTATGGCTGCACGAGTACCTCGAGGAGTTCCCCGGCAAGGAGGATGTCCTGCGCTATGTGCTCTGCGCCAATGCTCCGGAGACAAAGGACAACGACTTCACGTGGAAGGATTTCCAGGCCCGCAACAACAACGAACTGGTGGCTGTGCTGGGAAATTTCGTCAACCGGGCGCTGGTGCTGACCCAGAAATACTACGGCGGCAAGGTTCCGGCCTGCGGTGAACTGACCGATTACGATCGTCAGTCGATCGCGGAGGTTGCCGCCGTAAAGGCTTCGCTCGAAGGAAATATCGAAAATTACCGTTTCCGCGAGGCGCTGAAGGATGCCATGAACATCGCGCGCATCGGCAACAAATACCTGGCCGACACCGAACCGTGGAAGGTCGTGAAGACCGATCCGGCGCGTGTGGAGACGATTCTCAACATCGCTTTGCAGATCACGGCCAACACGGCCATCGCCATCGAGCCGTTCATGCCCTTCTCTGCGGAGAAGATCCTCCGGATGCTGGCTGTCGGTAAATTCGGCTGGGAACGCCTCGGTGCAATGGACCTGATTCCGGCGGGACACGCCATCGGGGAACCTGCTCTGCTGTTCGAAAAGATCGAGGACGACGTGATTCAGCGTCAGCTGGATAAACTTGCGGCGACCAAAGCAGCCAATGAAGCCGCTGAAGTTGCTCAAAATGTTGAACCTCAAAAAGATACGATTCAATTCGATGATTTTCAGAAAATGGATATTCGCGTTTCGACGATTCTGGCGGCCGAAAAAGTCGCCAAAACGAAGAAATTGCTGAAACTGACGATTGATACGGGTATCGACAAACGCGAGATAGTTTCGGGAATCGCCGAACATTTCACGCCCGAAGAGTTGGTCGGACAGCAGGTGCTCGTCCTGGTGAATCTCGCTCCGCGCGAACTGAAGGGTATTCTTTCGAACGGTATGATTCTGATGGCGGAGGATGCTTCCGGAAAACTGCGCCTGCTGCAACCCGGCGAGGCGACCCACAACGGGGCTGTTGTGGGTTGATCGTTGATATAGCTAATTTTCGATAAATCTTTTAAAAACATAGGATATGGAAAATACAGATTGGAGCGCTTTGGGCTTCGACTATCGCAAAACCGATTACAATGTTCGCTACTCCTTTGCCGACGGGAAATGGAGCGATATGGTGGTTACCGATGACGAATATATCCAGATGCATATGTCGGCTTCATGCCTGCACTACGGCATCGAACTTTTCGAGGGTCTCAAGGCCTTCCGCGGTGTAGACGGGAAAGTGCGTCTTTTCCGCGTTGCCGACAATGCGCGGCGTCTCCAGTCCTCGGCGAAACGCTTGTGCTTGCCGGTTCCTTCGATTGAAATGATCGTCGATGCCTGCATCGAGGTCGTCAAGCGCAACGAGCGTTTCGTTCCTCCCTACGGTACGGGAGCTTCGCTCTATCTGCGTCCGGTGATGTTCGGAACGACGGTCGGATTGGGCGTGAAACCGGCCAGGGAAGCCCTGCTGATCGTCTACTGTTCGCCCGTCGGAGCCTATTTTAAATCGGGAATCAAACCGATTCGGGTTGCTATCGACCGGGAGCAGGACCGCGCTGCTCCACGTGGAACAGGCGATGTGAAGGTCGGAGGCAACTATGCGGCCAGCCTGTTGTCGGGTGAAAAGGGACATGAAATGGGTTATTCGAATATCATGTACCTCGATGCTGCCGAGCATAAATACATTGAAGAGTGCGGAGCTGCCAATTTCTTCGGTATCAAGGATGGTAAGTATATCACGCCGAAGTCGCCTTCGGTTTTGCCGTCGATTACCAACATGAGCCTTCGTCAGATTGCACGCGATATGGGTTTGGTTGTTGAGGAGCGTCATATTCCGGTCGAGGAGTTGGAATCTTTCGAGGAGTGCGGCGCCTGCGGAACGGCAGCGGTTATCTCCCCTATCGGATATATTTACGATATGCAGACCGAAAAATCGTATGATTATGGCGACGAGGTAGGAAAGAACTGCATGGAACTCTATACGCGCTTGCAGGATATTCAGTATGGTCGTGCGGAGGATAAATACGACTGGTGTACGGTTGTGTTGTAAAATAGCGAAATATTGATATTAAAAAGCCACTCCCGAAGGAGTGGCTTTTTAATATTAGTTGTTTTGTGTGGGTATCCGGTGTGTTTTTCTTGCGCTTGTTCCACGTGGAACATTATACCCTATCGCCCGAATTTTACAAGCAATACATTGACGTCGGCAGGTGAAACTCCGGGAATCCGTGATGCCTGACCAATCGTTTCGGGTCGGATGCGCGAGAGTTTCTGCCGGGCCTCGATGGTCAGAGCATTCATTGAATGAAAATCGAAATTTTCCGGAATTCGGATGTTTTCGAGGCGTCGCAATTTCTCTGCGATGAATTTTTCGCGTTCGATATATCCTTTATACTTGATTTGGATTTCCGCCTCTTCGATCGCTTCGGGAGTTATTTCGTTTGCCGCGATGAATTTCCGCAGTTTGGGCAGTGCGTTTTGCAGCGAATCGAATGTGACGTTATTGCGCATCAGAATGTCGTAAAGCTTTCTTCCCTGCGATAAAGGCTCTGAATCGACCGATTTTAAATAGTCGTTAATTTCGGCTGCTTTGACACTCTGTTCGCGGGCGAATGAAATAAGCGATTCTACGAGTGTGTTTTTTTTGGTGAAATGATCGTATTGTTTTTGCGAAATCAGACCTATTTTGTATCCCAGCGGAGTCAAACGGATGTCGGCGTTGTCCTGTCGGAGCAGAATGCGATATTCGGCCCGGGAGGTGAACATGCGATAGGGTTCGTCGACGCCTTTGGTCACCAGGTCGTCGATCAGTACGCCGATATAGGCTTCGTCGCGTTTCAGAACGACCGGACTCTCCCCTTTCATTGCCCGGTGGGCATTGATGCCCGCTATCAGGCCCTGCGCCGCCGCTTCCTCATATCCTGTCGTACCGTTGACCTGCCCGGCGAAGTAAAGACCCGAAACCAGTTTCGTTTCGAGTGAATGGTGCAACTGTGTAGGCGGAAAATAGTCGTATTCGATGGCGTATCCGGGCCGGAAAATGTGCAGATCCTCGAATCCGCGGATTTTGTGCAGGGCTTTCCATTGAATTTCCCAGGGCAGAGACGACGAAAAGCCGTTCAGGTAATATTCATTGGTCGAACTGCCTTCGGGTTCCAGGAAGAGCTGGTGCTGGTCTTTGTCGGCAAAGGTGCGGAGTTTGTCCTCGATCGACGGGCAGTAGCGCGGACCGATGCCGCAGATCGTGCCGTTGAACAGCGGCGACCGGTCGAATCCGGTGCGGAGGATGTCGTGAACCTCTTTCGAAGTGTAGACCAGAAAGCAGGGAAGCTGCTCTTTAACCGGTTGCGTTTCGGGTGAAAAGGAGAATTTGGCGGGGTTTTCGTCGCCGTATTGCGGTTCGAGGATTTCGAAATCGATGGTCCGGGCGTCGAGGCGCGCCGGGGTTCCGGTCTTCATGCGTCCGGTCTCGAAACCGATGGCCCGGAGACTCTCCGTAATGCCGTGCGAAGCGGCGTCCCCCGCCCTGCCGCCCTCGGCGTGCGAGGCTCCGCAGTGCATCACTCCTCCGAGGAATGTGCCGGAGGTGAGTATGACTTTCCGGCAGGAAAATTCGACGCCCATGCGGGTCCGAACGCCCCGGATGGCGAGTTTTCCGGCGGCCGACGGTGCATTTCGGAGTGTCGGATCTGAATCTGCATCCGATTCGGCTGCCGAAGAAATCGTGCCGGGCGCGGAATTGAACGACGTTGTGGTTTCGTCGGGCAGATTGTCCGACGGCGCCGCGTTTGTTTCCGGAGCCGGGGCGAACAGCAGTTCGGTCGCGGCGTCCTGCCAGATATAGAGGTTCCAGGTGTTTTCGAGCGTGCGACGCCACTCCTCCGAAAAACGGGTTTTGTCGCATTGCGCCCGGGGGCTCCACATTGCCGCACCCTTCGACCGGTTGAGCATCCGGAACTGAATGGTCGTGAGGTCGGTGATACGGCCCATTTGGCCGCCTAATGCGTCTATCTCTCTGACAATCTGACCTTTGGCTACTCCTCCGACTGCCGGGTTGCACGACATGGCAGCCAGTTTGGCCATGTCCATCGTGAGCAGCAGCGTGCGCGAGCCGAGCCGTGCGGCGGCCGAGGCGGCTTCGCATCCGGCGTGTCCTCCGCCGATGACGATAATGTCGTAATCGAGTGTCATTCGTTATTCGTTTTGTCTGTTTTCGGATCTGTCTCCCGGAGTGGTACGGCTCCGGAAATCAACGCTTCGAAGTCGGTTTCGTCCCACTCCACCTCGCTCTCGTCGGGCAGTTCCAGCGAGTGAAAGTCGATCATATCCATCTCAAGTCCCGTTTCAAAGGGAACATAAAGCGACTGAAACCGTTCTGTTTTCCGGTCATTGCTGAAGGCGAACACAGCCATCCTGCACACGGTGTCCACAAGGTATATGTCGACCCGGTCGATGCCGGCGTCTCCGGCCGTTGTCCGGAGGCGGTAATGCGTCGGGGCGATGCGTTCCGCCGCACTGATGCGTGAGGGCCGCGGGCCGTCCATTGTCTGACGGACGAAAAGCGAATCCGAAATCCACACCGGATAGGGATTGAAACAGTTTACGTAGTAGCTCCCCCGGAAAGAGCGGACCGGCGTCCAGCTGTGCGGAAGTCCGGCCAGCGCCGCATGGTGTGCAAGCGGCCCGGGACGGCGTTTCTTGAGCGTGTGCAGCAGGTCGGTGAAATCCTTCCATGCCGACTCGTTCTGCGGCGAAAGGCTTGCAAAATTGGGAATGTCGTTCGGCTGCGGACCTTTTCGGATAAAGACCTTATAGCGGTTCGTGTCGCTGCCGATAAGGTACTCGTGGACGAAGAGAAACGTCGTGTCGTTCTCCGCGAAGGGTCCCCACCGTTTGCTGCTGCCGTCGCTGCCGGTCCAGGTACGGGATGCGGCGAGCGGAGACCTCTCCCCTGCCGGCGTCTCCTCTCCTGTCGGCTCCGGCGTGGAAACGGCGGTTTCGGACGTGCCGTCGCCGGCGGAAGCCTTGTCTGCGGCGTCTCCGGCCGTGCGGCGGCCCGTACATCCGGCCAGCAGGAGAGCCGCGAGGACGGTCGCTGCGATAAATCGGGCGTGTTTCATCGAGGTCACTGCCGAGGGTCCTCCCAGAATTTCAGGTATTTGTCCTCCTTTCGGTGCATCTGTGCATTGGTGCGGGGCGTTTTGTCGCCCTGCCCGCAGAGGTGCAGCACCCCGTGGACCACTACCCTGCGCATCTCCTGCAAGGTCGTCGCGCCGTACTGGCGGGCGTTGTCGGCAACGGTCTCGACGTCGATGAAGATGTCGCCCGAGACGATCCGCGCGCCTTTGCGGTCGCTGTAATCGAACGTGATGACGTCGGTGAAGTAATCGTGCCCGAGGTATTGGCGGTTCATCTCCAGCAGCCGCTGCGCCGAGCAGAAAATATAGGTGACGTCGCCCAGCGCGTAGCCCTCCCCTGCGGCCACTTCGTGCAGCCATCGTGCCGTGAGGCGCTTTTGCGGGAGTCGGTAGGTGCAGTCGTCGGTAAAGTATCTGACAGCCATTTTTTTTCGTTGTTGTTATGTCGTTGTCCGTCCCGGGGCGGACGGCGTGCCGGCCACCGCACGGAACCGCATGAAACGGCGGTTTTATTTTCGGAAACACTCCTCCGCCCGCATCTTCTGTCCGGGGTTGGGCGGGTAGATGCCGAAGACGAGTTTGTATTCGGTTTCCATCGTCATCACGTTGACCGCCGAGCCGATGGTCCCTATCTGTGCGTTTCTTGCCACTTTCTGGCCCTTCTCGACGCAGATCGTCCCCATGTTGGCATAGGAGGTTATGTATTCGCCGTGAGCGACGTAAACGTCGTATTTGTTGGTGATGCGGTTGCGCTTCACGTCGACGACCTTGCCGTCGTAGATCGAGATGACGTGCGCTCCCTTCGGACCGGTGATCTCGGCCATGTTCTCCTTGTAGCGCTTCACGCGTCCGGCAGTCACCGGGAGACGCAACCCGGAGGTTTTCGCCGAGAACGAGGCGCCCTCGGTGTTGCCTTTGGTCAGCTTGCGCAGTTCGCCGATGGCCACGTCGAGCTGCTGCTCCTGTGCGATTTTGCGTTGCAGGGCCGTCTTTTCCTTCTGCGACATCGACCGGATGCTGGCCTTGGCGTTGCGGGCGTCGCGCTGGAGTTTCTCGCGCTGCGCCGAGAGGCTGCGCGTCACCGAGTCGAGCGACCGCTTGCGGCGGTCGAGCGTCTCCTTTTCGGTGCGGACCTCGGCGGTCAGCGCCTCGATGTCGCGCAGTTTGCGTTCGCGCAGCGAGGCGACCTCGCGCAGGGCGGTGATCTTGCGCGCCACGTCCGTGAAGTCGCGCGAGGAGAAGATATAGGTCAGGTAGTTGTTGTGCTTGTAGTTGCGGTAGGCTTCGCGCACCATTTCGCCGTACTGCGCGCGGTCGCGTTCGAGCTTTGCCGAAAGGTTCCCGGCCACGCTGTCCGTGCGGGCGATCTCTCCGCGCAGGAGGCGCGCCTGCTTTTCGGTCTCGTCGAGCAGCTGGTTGCGCGAATCAATCTGGCACGCCAGGCGGCGCACCCGTTCCTCGGTGGCCGTGCGGCCCTTCTGGATCTTCGAAATCTCCTGCTCTTCGGTGGCGATCCGCTTTTCGAGGGCCGCGATGACCCGTTTCTGCTCCTCGATGCGGCGGTCGGTCTGTGCGGCGGCGGTGAGGGTGAAGAGCAGGAACGCAAGGGTCAGGATGCGGAGCGGTCTCATGGCAGGGCTATTCTTTGGGTTCGGGCTTTTTGACGGCGGGTTGTTTCAGCCGCTGTTCGATCTGCCGGGCGTCGTAACCCTTTTCAAGCGCCCTCCGCCAGTAGATTTCAGCCATGAACTGCTCGCCCAGGAGGTGCAGGATGTCACCGTAGTGAACCATTAGTTCGGGGCTTTTCTGTCCGTCGAGCGCCACGGCTTTTTGCAGAATCTTCCTGGCTTCGTCCGTGCGTCCCAGCTTGAAGAGCACCCAGCCGTGTGTGTCGAGGTAGGTGGGGTTGTTGTCGGTGAGCGCCACGACGCGGCTCGACATGGTGAGCGCCCGTTCCAGATCGCGCTCCTCGAGCGAGAGAAAATAGGCGTAGTTGTTGAGCACCATTGTGTTGTCGGGCCAGTAGCGCAGACTTCGCTCATAGGCCTTGTAGCACTCTTTCATGGCTTTGCGGGCAATGCCCTTTTTGCCGAGCAGACCCGTTTGCAGGGGCAGGCATTCCTCCAGGTTCGGCTCTCCGGCCTCGGCCTTCTGATGCCAGGCGTCGCCGATCATGCCCCAGATCACGCTGCGCAGCGAATCCGTGTCGGCATGGCGCAACGCCCCCTTGTAGGCGCCGATGGCTTTGACGTACTGCTTCGAGTTGCTCATCACATGCCCTTTGGAGAGGTGGAAATCGACCTTCGCGGGGAACAGCTCCAGGGCGCGGGTGACGTATTTGTCGACCGAGTCGGGGTGCTGGAGGTAGCTTTCGATGTCGATCACCGCCCGGAAATACTCTTCCGCGGGAGGCTGGTCGGCGAGGTGGCTCTTGTAGAGCGCGAGGGCCTGCTCCAGTTCGCCCGAAGCGATCAGGTGGCCGGCGTAAAGCTCCACGACGCGCTTGTCGTCGGGATAGCGGATGGCCAGCGTCGAGGCCAGGTCGTTCAGCTGAAAGTAATATTCGCGGTAGAAGCGCGTGTCGGAGGTGAACTGCCCGAAGCGTTTGATCTTGGTTTCGAGCGGCAGTTCGTCGGATTGGAACAACTGCCGCGTGACGGCCAGCAGCGCCCGGTAATCCTGCCGTCCGGCGTGAAAATCGGCCAGCGCCATCAGCGTCTGTACGTTTGTGGAGTCGATCTGCAACGCGCGGTCGTATTCGGCGCGGGCCAGCGAATCCTTCTTGGCGATGGCGTAGAGGTCGCCGAGGACCACGTGGCGCTGCGCCTCATAGGGGGCAGCTTCGACCATCGCCCGGGCTTCGACCACGGCTTTGTCGATCTGGTTCGTCGCCACCAGCAGACGCCGTTTCATGGCGCTCAACACGGGAATGCGCCCGAAGCGCAGTTCGGCCGAATCGAGTGTCACGAGGGCCATGACGGGACTTTGCTTCTGCTCGTAGAGGGCCGCCAGAATGCGGTAGTTGTCGGGGTCTTTCGGGTTCTCCGTTTGCAGGCGGCGGTAGACCTTCAGCGCCTCGTCGTAACGCCCGGCGTAGATGAGCGCCTGTCCGTAGAACTGGTGATACCACTTGTTCGTCGTGTCGAGCCGGAAAGCCTTCCGGGCCAGTTCCACGGCCTCGTCGGGCGTGGCGTACATGCCGTTCGCCGCGAGTTCGTAGTAGGCCGGGGCGTAGGTCGAGTCGTTGCGGATCGCCTCGAGGAACAGCTCCCGGGCGCGCACCGAGTCTCCGGCGATGGCATTCTGCTTGACGCCTTCGGTGTAGAGCCATACGCTGCGCAGCGAATCGGGGTATTCGGGCGCCGCCGAGGGACCCTTTCCCGTGACGAACGCCGCGGAGAAGAGCAGAAGGCAGAGGACCGTTGTCGCTGTGAGGCGTTTCATGGGCGTCAGGGGGTTTAGAGCGCTTCGTCGAACTGGTGGAGGAACCGCACGTCGTTTTCGAAATAGAGACGCAGGTCCTTCACGCCGTACTTGAGCATGGCGATGCGTTCAATACCCATGCCGAAGGCGAATCCGGAATATTTCTCGGGGTCGATATTATTGGCTTTCAATACGTTCGGGTCCACCATGCCGCAACCCATGATTTCGAGCCATCCCGTGCCCTTGCAGACGTTGCAGCCCTTGCCGCCGCAGAGGTTGCACGACACGTCGACCTCGGCCGACGGTTCGGTGAAGGGAAAGTACGACGGGCGCATGCGGATCACGGCCTGCTCGCCGAAGACCTCCTTGGCGAAGTAGAGCAACGACTGCTTCATGTCGGCGAACGAGACGCCCTCGTCGATGTAAAGTCCTTCGATCTGGTGGAAGATGCAGTGCGCGCGGTACGAAATGGCCTCGTTGCGGAACACGCGGCCCGGGCAGATGACGCGGATGGGCGGTTTCTGACGCTCCATCGTGCGGACCTGGATCGACGAGGTGTGCGTGCGCAGCAGGATGTCGGGGTCCTTCTCGATGAAGAACGTGTCCTGCATGTCGCGTGCCGGGTGCTCGGGCGGGAAGTTCAGGGCCGAGAAGACGTGCCAGTCGTCCTCGATCTCGGGTCCGTCGGCCACGGTGTAGCCCAGCCGCGAAAAGACCTCGACGATCTGGTTTTTCACCAGCGAGATCGGGTGGCGCGAACCGAGGTGCTCGGCCGTGCCGGGGCGCGTCAGGTCGCCCGACGACGAGGCCTCGTCGGCCGCGGCGTTCTGCAACTGCTCGCGCAGCGCGTTGATGCGCTCCGTGGCCTCGTTTTTGAGACGGTTCAACTGCTGGCCCAGTTCGCGTTTCAGTTCGGGGGCTACCGTCTTGAACTCCTCCATCAGGGCGGTCAACTCGCCTTTCTTGCCGAGGATCCGGATGCGGAACTCCTCGATTTCGGCGGCGGCTTTCGGCTTAAACTCCTCGACACGTCGCAGGAGTTCATTGATTTTGTCAGTCATATTTTGATCGTGTTTCTTTTTTGTCTACTTTTGAACGACATCGTAGTAACGTGCAAAGTTATAAAAAAATTGAGATATGTTGCGTAAAATCGGCTCATTTGTCGGGATGCTGCTGCTGGCGGCGCTCCCTGCTGCGGCCCAGAAGGTAGGGGTCGTGATGAGCGGCGGCGGCGCGAAGGGGCTTTACCACATCGGCGTCCTGGAGGCGCTCGAAGAGAACGGCGTGCCGATCGATTATGTGGCCGGGACCTCGATGGGTTCGATCATCGCCGCGATGTACGCCGCCGGTTATTCCCCGGCCGAAATGCGTGCGATCGTCAAATCGGGGGTGGTCAAGGAGTGGGTCTCGGGGCGCATCGACCCCAACAAATACATGGCCTATTACCGGCAGGTGGGGAGCAATCCCGCGTTCTTGAGCCTGCGCATCGACGTCGAGAGTCCCTCCGGGAAGCGGCTGCGCGTACCCCGGAACCTGATCTCCTCGACGCAGATTGACATGGCCCTCACGGAGCTGTTCGCCCCGGCGACGGCCGCTGCGGACGGTGATTTCGACCGCCTGATGGTTCCGTTCCTCTGTGTGGCCAGCGACCTGAACCACCGCGGGCCGGTGGTCCTGCGCGAGGGGGATTTGAGCGAGGCGGTCCGCTCGTCGATGTCCATTCCGCTGGTGTTCAAGCCGATGGTGAAAGACTCGATGCTGCTCTACGACGGCGGCATCTACGACAACTTCCCGTGGAAACCCCTCGACGAAGATTTCCGGCCCGATCTGATCGTCGGCTCGATCTGCACCGAGGGCAACACCCCGCCCAGCGAGGAGAGCAACATCATGGACCAGGCTTTCATGCTGGCCATGCACGATACCGACTACACGCTGCCCGAGGAGCGCAGCGTCACGATCCGCCGCGCCGTGGGGGTCAACATGCTCGATTTCGACCAGGCCGAGGCGATTATGAACGCAGGTTATGAGGACGCCGTGGCAGCCATGCCGCAGCTGTTGGAGAAAGTCGCCGAACGCCGCGACTCGGCCTACTACGCCGGGCGTCGCGAGGCGTTCCGCGCCAAGTGTCCGCCGCTGGTCTTCGACGACTACAAACTCGAAGGGCTGAAGCGCGCCCAGCGGGAGTATATCCGCGATTTCGTGCAGGTGGACCGCCGCACGCCGGGCATTCAGCGGCCGATGGGCTTCGAGGAGCTGAAAGACAATCTCTTCGAGGTGCTTGCCGGCGGCGATTTCACGATGGACTTCCCCACCGTGCGCTACGACTCCGTCCGGGAACGTTATTCGTTCGAGGCCAAGTTCGGCACGCGGCCCAATTTCAAGATCATCCTCGGGGGAAACATCTCCTCGACGGCCTTCAACCAGGCCTATATCGGCATCAATTACAAGAACATCGGCCGCGTCGCGCAGCAGTTGGGCGCAGACCTCTACCTGGGGCCGATCTACACCTGGGGAGCGATCGGGGGCCGGACGGATTTCTACGCGTGGAAGCCGATATTCCTCGACTATTCCTACAATTTCGCGGTCCGGAATTTCCGCCACGGCTATTTCGGTAACGTCACCAAGGTCCGCAACGCCCAGCAGGTCAAGAACAGCGAGAGCTTCTTTTCGACGGGCGTGGGGATGCCGCTGACCCACCGCAGCCTCCTGACGCTGCGCGCCAACGCCGGACACATCAACTACCGCTACGATTCGGACGTGCTGTTCGCCGACGACACCGACCATTCGCGCTTCTCGTTCTTCGGCCTGCGGGCCGGGGTCGCCCGCAATACGCTCGACAAGTTCCTCTATCCCCGCCGCGGTTCCGAACTGCATCTCTCGGCCATCTATGTCGCCGGACGCGACAAATACCAGCCTTACGATGCGAAAGACTTCATTTCGCGCGAAACCCGACAGTGGATCGGAGGGCGTTTTTCGTGGGACAAGTTCTTCGATGTGCCGGGCGTCAGCTGGTTCTCGTTCGGTTTGAACGTCGATGCCGTGTGGACCAACCACCCGCGGTTCCGGACCGAATCCGCGACCCTGATGTCGATGCCCGACTATGCGCCCGTGCCGCATGCCCGGATGATCTACATGCCCGATTTCCGGGGCAAACGCTTTGCGGCGTGGGGCCTGATGCCGACCTTCGACCTGCTGCCCAACTGCTTCTTCCGGACGGGGTTCTACACCATGTTCCGTGAAAAACGGGACTTCAACCCCCTGAAGAATCCCGACGAGCGCTGGCATTATATCGCCGAGGCGTCGCTGGTCTACCACACGCCGATCGGTCCCGTGAGCCTCGCGCTGACGAAATACGACCTGAAAAACTGGCGCAACATGTACCTGACCTTCAATTTCGGGTATGCGATTTTCGCCCCGAAAGGGACGTTCTATTGATCGCGAGGCCGGTTTCACCCTCCTGTAAAAACGATGCCCGGATGCACATGCTGCATCCGGGCGTCGTTCATTCAGCGATCAGGGCCGGCGAGTATCCGGGGTCGATCTCCATCCGGCAGCCGCCCTCGACGGGGCGGAAACGCACGTCGGTGATATACATTTCCCGCGGATGGATCGCGCCTTTGCTTTTGTGGGCATGGAAAACGATCTTCAGGTTGCCCGCCTTGTCCCGGAACAGGGCGCTGTGCCCGACGCCGACCAGTTCGCCGGGATTCTGCAACAGCGGATTGCGGTCGTATTTGGTCCAGGGGCCCAGCGGCGAGTCGGCCGTGGCGCAGCCGATGCCGTAGAAGGGACTTTCGTAGCTGTTGGCCGAATAGGTCATGTAGTAAGTGCCGTTCCGCCGGATCACGAAGCAGCCTTCGTTGACGCGGGGCCAGACCTTTTCCCACTCCTGCGAAACATGGATGCAGGGGCGCATCGTCTCTTTTTTCAGCGTCGTGCAGTCGTCTTCCAGCTCGACGACCCAGATATTCAGCCCGTCGTTGAACCGGTCGAAATACATGTACGCCCGGCCGTCGTCGTCGATGAACAGCGTGTTGTCGATGCACTTTTCATCGGCGATCATCGGTTGCCGCTTCTCCTGTACGAAAGGACCCAGCGGCGAGTCGGAGGTGGCGACGCAGATGTGCTCTTCGGCCGTGAAATACATGTAGAATTTGTCATTCAGCCGGTAGACCTCGGGCGCCCAGAACCATTTTTCGCCCCAGACATCCGTGCGGTGCAGGGCCAGTCCGTCGCGGGCGTTGCCTTTGGCCCTCTCCCACGTGGAGAGGTCGCGGGATGTCCACACCTCGATGCCGCTTCCGGCGCCTGTGCCATAGGCGTAATACACCCCGTCGTAAAGCAGGATGAAAGGATCGGCCAGGGGCACTTTCCGGAGGTTTTGCGCCGCACAGCAGGCGATGGCGAACAACGTCGCGATTAATGGAAGCAATCGTTTCATAGGTCGTAAGATTTAAGGTTGGGACCGGGGATGAGGGCCGCGGACGAACGGGCTTCGGAGTCTCCGGACCCTGCAAAGATAGGTGTCCGGCCCGGCGCAAAATGGAAAAATATTTCCATAATGTATAACTCTTTGATCAATTGCGGCCCATCGGGTGACGGCATGGCTGAAAATCGGATAAAACGAATAATTTTGTCGGAGTACGCGCCAAATGGCATTTTACGACGGATTCAAACCATTCAAATAACCTGTATGAAAAAACTGCTCATCTTCTTCCTGCCGGCGATCCTGCTCGGATGCGACTCGCCTGCATATCGTAATCCGCTCGACGTTGCGTTCGGCGACCCGTTCATCCTCCACGCCGCTGACGGAAAATTCTATATGTACGGAACGAGCGGCGACATCCGGGGTTTTCGCGTCTGCGTCTCGGACGACCTCGTTACCTGGCAGAAGGGCGATGTCGTCTACGACGGCAATGCCTCGGCATGGGGAACCGACTGCTTCTGGGCGCCCGAAGTGTATGAACGCGACGGCCGCTATTACCTGTTTTTCAGTGCCAACTGGCGGCATAACCCGAACGGCGACCTCGAAACGTTCCGCATCGGGGTGGCGGTTGCCGATTCGCCGTCGGGTCCCTTTTCCGACCTGTATGACCGTCCGGTGTTCGATCCCGGCTATCCGGTGATCGACGCCAACGTATTGTGGGACGATGACGGCCGGGTGTATCTCTATTATTCGCGCTGCTGTTACAAGCATCCCGTCGAAAGCGAGCTTTCGGCGTGGGCGCGCGACAAGGGGCTTTTCGACGAGATCGAGGAGAGCTGGGTGTACGGTGTGGAGATGAAGCTCGATTTCAGCGGCGTCATCGGCGAGCCGGTCGCTCTGCTGACGCCCCCGCAGTCTGCCTCCGACCCGCAAACCGGGTGGGAGAGCCGTTCGGTCACCGCCGGAGAGGTCAACCGGCGCTGGACCGAGGGGTCGTACGCCTTCAAGGAAAACGGGACCTATTACATGATGTATTCCGCCAACTTCTACGGCGGGCAGCATTATGCGGTGGGCTATGCTACGGCCGGTTCGCCGCTGGGTCCCTTCGTGAAATCGTCGGACAATCCGGTCCTCGAGAAGAATGCGGACAAGGGCGGCGAGGTCACGGGAACGGGGCACAATATGGTGTTGAAGCTTCCCGGCGGCGGGATGTACTGCGTCTACCACGGCCGGACGGCCCCGACGGGCGATGTGCGCATGGTCTTCATCGACCCGATGGAGGTGACCGAAGACGGTCGTCTGAAGGTCTTCGGCCCGACCACCTCGCCCCAGCCCGTACCCGTGTGGACAAAGGGCCTGTGAGGGGGCGGCTTTCCTGCGAATCGGCGGGGCGTCCCGTTCTCTGGGTGACTGCGGCCTGATACGGACAGAGCTGTAACTTTTCAGGTTACAGCTCTGTCCTTTAATGGGAGCGGGGATCAGTCCGTCAGCGTCAGTTTCACCTTTTTGTCCTTTACGAGGATGAAGTAGTCGCCCGGTTCGAGGAACCGGTTGCCGTCGCCGTCCGTGAAACTCAAATCCTTTTCGGGGTCGATCTCGAACCGGAACGTGCGGGTCTCGCCGCGGCGGATCGGCTGTTTCTCGAAGTGTTTCAACTCCCTGACGGGGCGTGAGATGCGGCACACGGGGTCCGATATGAACCAGTGAACCGTCTCGGCGCCGTCCATGCCGCCCGTGTTGGTCACGGAGACCTCGACCGTCACCTTTTCCCCGCGGCGCAGCGTGGTTGCCGACGGGCGCAGGTCGCCGTATTCGAACGTCGTATAGCTCAGGCCGTGTCCGAATTCATAGAGCGGCGTGCTGGGGATGTCCTGATATTTGCCCTGATGGGTGCGGCCGCTCTGGCGGCGGTTGTAGTAGATCGGAATCTGGCCCGTTGAGCGGGGGAACGTCATGGCGAGGCGTCCCGAGGGGTTGATCCTCCCCGACAGAATTCCCGCCAGGGGGTTTCCGCCCCGGATGCCGGGCTGCCACATCTGCACCATGGCCCCGCAGAGGGGTTCGAGGCGGCACAGCTCCAGCGGCCGGCCGCTGGACAGAACCAAGACCAGCGGTTTTCCGGTCTGGGCCAGTTCGGCGGCCAGCTGCTCCTGGATTTCGGGAAGCGCGATCGTCGAGCGCGAGGCGTTCTCGCCGCTCCACTGCTTTTTCTCCCCGAGGCAGAGGACCACCACGTCGGCAGCCGCGGCCGCGGCGACAGCCTCACGGAATCCGGAGCGGTCCTCGCCGTCGAAGTCGCAGCCCCGGGCGTAGAGCAGTTCGGCGCGGCCCCGGTATTCGTTTTCCAGCCCGGCGAAGAGGCTCACCGCGTCCTCTTCGCGGCCGTGTGCCGACCACGCGCCGAGCAGGTGCAGCCGGTTCTGCGCCATCGGGCCGATGACCGCGATGCGGCGGGCGGCTTTCAGCGGCAGCGTGTTGTTCTCGTTTTTCAGCAGCACCATCGACTCCTCGGCGAGCCGCTCGGCGACGGCGAGGCTCGCGGGAAGCAGGAACCGGTCCGTCTCCTCCGACTCCGGGGTGTAGGGGCGTTCGAACAGCCCGAGCCGGAATTTCAGCCGCAGAACGCGCCGCACGGCCTCGTCGAGTTTCTCCTGCGAGACCTTGCCTTCGCGGACCAGGGCGGCCAGATGGGCGTCGTAACAGCGGTTCATCATGTCCATTTCGACACCCGCGTTGAAGGCCTTTTCGGCGGCCTCCTTCCGGTCGGCGGCCACGCCCTGCGAGCGCAGCTGCTCGATGGCGGCCCAGTCCGAGACGACGAATCCGTCGTGCGCCCAGCGCTCCTTGAGCACCTCGGTCAGGATGTAGGGATTGGCCGTGCCGGGCGTTCCGCTGATGTCGTTGAAGCAGCTCATCACCGTAGCGGCTCCGGCCTCGATGCCCGCCTGGTAGGGCGGCATGTAGGTGTCCCAGAGCGTCTGACGCGAGATTTCGGTGTAGACGTAGTCGCGGCCGGCCTCCGAGGCGCCGTAGCCGACGAAATGCTTGAGGCAGGCGGCCACGCGGCGGGAGTCGGCGAGGTTGTCGCCCTGGTAGCCTTCGACCGCCGCCACTCCGTAGACGGCGTTGGCGTAGGGGTCCTCGCCGTAGCCCTCCGAGACGCGGCCCCAGCGGCCGTCGCGCGCCACGTCGATCATCGGCGAGAAGGTCCACTCGACGCCCGACATCCGCGCCTCCTGTGCGGCCACTTCGGCGGCCTGCTTCACCAGTGCGGGATTCCACGAGCAGGCCTGGGCCAGCGAAATGGGGTAAGTGGTGCGGAAGCCGTGGATCACGTCGTAGCCGAACAGCACGGGGATTCCGAGCCGCGACTGCTCGATGGCTTTTTTCTGAAGCCGGTTGCGCAGTCCGGGCGAGGTGTCGAAGTAGATGAGCGAGCCGATCTCGGCGGGAATCTTGTCCACCGGATCGGCCACGTTGTTGGCGTTGTCGTTGCGGCCGAGCGTGTACTGGTTGAGCTGCATGACCTTCTCTTCGAGGGTCATCCGCGACAGCAGGTCGCTGACGCGCTCTTCGACGGGGCGTCCGGCGTCCTTGTAGGCGGGCTTTCCGCTCCCGTTCCGGGCCTGCGCCCCGAGGGCGGCGGCCAGCAGCAGAGCGATAACGGTTATTTTTTTCATAGGTTGTGCTTGTTATTTGAACACGGGTTTGTCCGAGAGGCGCATCGTTGCGCCGGGGTCGTTGTTTTTGAGGTCGAAAACCACGATGCGGTTCCCCTTTTCGGCGAGGATTTCGGCCGGAATGAGGATCGACTGCTGTTTCTCCTCGTCCCAGAACGAGCCGAGGTAGTGGCCGTTGATCCACACCTCGCCCATGCCCCATCCCGACACGTCGAGGTAAACGGCTCCTTCGTGCGCCGCACGGTCGAACTGCCCGCGCCGGAAACAGGGCGTGTTGCACGGGCCGAGGGCTTCGAACTCGAGGGTTTCGGGATCGGTGTCGCGCACTTCGAGCGGGGTGATCGTCCAGCCGGCGATCGTTTCGCCGCCGAGGCGGGCTTCGCCGAAGAGTCCTTTCGAGTTGTCGAGAATCTCCGGGCCGTAGGTGATGCGGCCGATGTTTTCGACATAGAGCTGCAATGTGTGCCGGCCGGGTTCGGCCTTCAGAGTCAGCGTTTTGCGGTTGTCGGTCAGGGCTCCCTGAAACACGCCGTCGAGGTAAACCGCGGCATAGTCCCGCACGTTCTCCAGTTCGAGCGCGGCCTCCCCTGCGGGAACGGTGATTGCGGCCTGGTAGAGGACGTATCCGAATTCCACCCCCACATCGCCCATAGGAAGCAGTTCGTCGGACTCGCAGACCTCGCCGTAAATCTGCGTCAGAGGGGCGTATTCGGTCATTTTCAGCTCCTGCGCCCCTGCCCGGAACAGGCCGGGCAGCAGGCAGCAGAGCAGTAGACAGATCTTGTTCATAATCGTGCGGTTTTAGCGCATGAAGGAGGTGATGAACGACTCGTCGAGTGTGACCTCGGGAGCGAACCGGTCGCTGCGGACGTAGCGGTCGATGCTTTCGAGCAGCTGGCGCGTGGCGGGGCGCTGGTCCATCTTCTTTTTCGTGTCGACCGCCAGAACGAGCAGTTTGCCGCCGCCGACGCGGGCTTCGAAGCCGATGCCGAGTTTTTCGTTGTTGTCGAAGCTGTCGATCACCTGGATGAAGGGCCGCAGCTGGCGCGGGGTCTGCTGCATCTCGATCACCTTGGCGTTCTCCAGAATGTCCCACCACTGCCAGTCGGTGTGGTACGAGGTCGGGAAGTCGGCGAACACGGGTTCCTCGGCGTGAATCAGACAGCCGATGGTCATCGGCGCCCAGGCGAACATGATCGGGTTCCAGAAATGGTTGTGGAAGGTCGATTTGCGCCCCTTGACCTTGTTCGGCGCGGGGGTCAGGACGACCTTCTTCCCCGCGGCGAGGTGCTGTTTGGCCTGCTCGCCGAACTCCGTCGTGTAGAGCACCTCCGTATCCGACTGCATCAGCTGTGCGTTGCGCGGATAGACCCAGATGTCCCAGCTGTTGCTTGTCTTTTCACCGACGTTCAGGTGCACGGTCAGCTTCTGCGGGCCTCGCACCTTGCCGAGCGGAGCGGAGAACTCCCCGACGGGGAACACGCCGTCGGTGCCTACGGTCTGCGATTTCAGACTGCCCTTGGCGATGGCTTTCCCGCTGCCGTCGGTGATCGACCAGCGGATTTTCGCATTTTTGAGCGCCGCCGCGCCGAAGTTGTAGACCTCGGCCTTTGCCGTGAAGGTTTCGTCTTCGAACCAGGCGCTTTTCGGGTAGCGGAGCAGCGCCACGGTCGGCGCGCAGAAGGCCCGCCAATCCTCGGGCGTCACCAGGCCCTTGGAGTCCCAGAACGGATCGAGCACACCCACCGGGGCGTAACCCTGGCCCGGGAAGTCGTTGAGCGACAGGAGCTGAAATCCGGCCGATTTGGACGAGCGGAGCAGCGCCTCGATCACGGCCTTGTACTCCACGACGGTCAGCGCGCCCGAGGCCCGGAAGAAGTCGTGGGCCTGATCGCCCATGCCGTTGGCGGTGAGCATCTCGCGCCACAGTTCGAAGTTTCGGGCCTCGACCGGTCCCGTGTATTTCCCGATCTCGCGGAAGTCGGGATAGACGCACCGCTGGCCCGACTCGTGGGAAATTACCGGAACGTCCACGTCCGACTCCTTGCTGCGGTCCCAGTCGGTCGAGGGCCGTCCCTCGTAGACCTTCACGGGGCCTTTGTTGGTCTGCTGCGAGACGTAATACTGGTCGGACGGGACGCGCGTGCGGGCCGTCGAACCGCTGTACAGATGCCGCGTGTCGAGTTTGCGGCCGTCGGCGGTCAGCTCCTCGATGAAGTCGAAGTTGCCGGTGATCTCGTTGCCGTTGCAGTAGAGGACGAACGAGGGGTGGTTGCCGTACTCCTTGAGGATGGCGCGCATCTCGCGGCGGAAGAAGTCGTAGCGCGCTTCGTCCGGCTCGGCGTCCTTGCCCCACATGGGCATCTCGACTTCGAGGTAGACGCCGTGGCGGTCGGCCATGCGGAAAGCCGCGGCGGGAGGGCACCACGAGTGGAAACGGATGTGGTTCAGTCCGTAGTCCTTGACGATGCGCATGATACGCTCCCATTCGGCGTCGCAGACCGGGGCGTGGCCCGTTTTCGGGAACACGGCGTTCTCGACGGTTCCGCGCAGGTGGAGCGGCCGGCCGTTGAGCAGGATGTGGTTGCGGCCCTGCGCCACTTCGCGCATGCCGAACGTCGCCGACTTCTTATGTTCGAAGGACTCTTTTCCGGTGCCGGTCAGCAGCGTGCACTCCACGGTGTAGAGGTTCGGGTTGAATTCGTCCCAGAGTTTCGCCTCCCGGCCCAGCGCGACGGTTTCGGTCAGGTCCATCTCCTCCGCTTCGCTGCCGACAGGTACCTCCTTCGTTACGTGCAGGCCGTTGCCCGAGACGGTGAGCAGCGCCTTTCCTTCGAAAGGCTTTTTCGTGCGGTTGTCGATCTTCAGGCGCACGTCGACGCTGTTCGTCGCGAGGTCGGGATACAGCTGCATGTCGTCGATGTAAACGGGGTCTACGGCCACGAGTTTCATCTCGCCGAGGATGCCGTTCCAGTTGATCTGCGTGAACTCCGTGTGGGCGTGGTTCCATTTGTGGGTGTTGTACTGGAACCGGTTGTCGATGCACACCGTGATGCGGTGCGTCTTGCCCGGGGTGACGAAATCCGTCAGGTCGTGGTTGTGGGGGACGCTGATGTAGTCCAGTCGGCTCACCTCCTTGGTGTCGACCCATACCGAGCTGAGCCAGTGGGTGCGCTCGAAATAGAGGAAGATGCACTTGCCCTTCCAGTCGGCCGGGAACTCGATGTCGCGCTGATACCACGCCGGACCCATGTACTCGTAGACGCGCGTCAGGCGGTCGACATGGCGGTAGGGTGATTTGTAGCCGATTTTGTAGTCGTCGGTGATGCCGGGGAGCATGATGGTCTCCTGGAGTTGGTGGTTGTAGCGCGGCGAAAGCGATCCCCTGCGGAAATCCATCACGTCCGTCTGGAACCTCCACTCTCCCGAGAGGTCCATTTCGCGGGTCTGGGCGGCCGCCGGGGAGAGGGAGCCCAACAGCACGGCCGCGAGAAGCAGTTTTATAAACCGGTTTTTCATGTATGGTGTTGTTTTAGATTATCGTTTCAGGTGTTTGTCCGCGAATTTCACGAATTGCCGCCAGTCGTAGAGCGTGATGTCGTGGTCGCCCGAACGGACGTGGTGGCCGATGTGTCCCGACAGCACGGGCGCGTCGGTTTGGGGCAGTTCCGTTCCCGAAAGTCCCACCAGGCCGAACAACTCGTAGACCGGCGTGGCGTGGACCCCCGCGAGGAACTCGCCTTTCGGATCGGCCCAACGGTCCTCGACAGCGCTGGCGATATACACCGGGCGCGGGGCTATCAGCGCAATCAGTTCGTGCTGGTCGACGGGCAAAGCCGCCTCGTTGCCCGAATACTGTTTGAAGTTCCCGCAAAACCAATGCGGGAAGAGGCTGTTGATCCTGGCTACGGTTTCGCCGTAACAACGCCGCGACAACGCCGCGCCGCCGCATCCCGAGTCGTTCGACACGGCCATGGCGAAGCGCGGATCGACGGCTGCGGCCCAAAGGGCCGTTTTGCCGTGCCGCGAATGCCCGATGACCGCCACGCGGGAGGCATCGACATCCTCGTCGGTTTCGAGGTAGTCCATCGCGCGGCTCAAGCCCCAGGCCCAGGCCGCGATCGTGCCCCATTCATCGGGGGCCGGTTTGGTCTGCCCCTCGCGGTAAAAGAGCGGGTGAACGCCGTTTTGGAAGCCGTCGTCGTAGTCGGGGTCGATGTCGCCGCGGTAAATCGTGGCGAGGCCGTAGCCGTTGGCGATCAGCATCTCGACCGGCCACCGCGATGCCGCCGCGGCGCGCGGGAACCCTTTTGCGCGGACTTCGCTGCCGCCCTCTTCGCGCGGCTTCATGCGCGAAACGGACTCCGTAATCAACGGGTCGTCGCAGATCGTGTGGTTGCCCTTGAAATTCAGCCCCAGAAAGACCGGAACGGCGTCGGTGCGTTTGTTGGGGATATAGAGCAGGATGGTCATGAAATGTGCGTCGCTCTCGGTGAAATAGACGGCGATCTCCCGGCGGGTGGCCATGTTGCCCAGCGTGTAGCGGTCCTCGCTCAAGACCTCGAAATGCAGTCCCTCGGGGCGGCCGGGGGCTTTTCCGTAGACCTCGCTTTCGAACAGCGACAGCAGTTCGGGACGGCGTTCCGAAGTCCACGTTTCGGCGTCAGTCACCTTTTTGCCGGCGATGGTTGTCAGCGGGTCGGGCAGCGTGTAGGCCGGAACCTGCGATTCGTCGTAGTTTGTCGCGGGCATCTGCGCCCGGGCGCAGAACAGGGTCAGGCCGCAGAGCGACAGCAGCGCGTATTTTTTCACGGCGGTCATGGCTGCAATCGGCGTTTGATGCGCGTGAGCGCCTCCAGATAATAGTAGTCGGCGTAGGTGAGCGGCACGTCGACCTCCGAGGAGAAGGGATAGGCTCCCGTGCTGTGCCGGAGAATGAAGCCTCCGTTCTCACCCGCCGGAGCGGTGTATTCGGGCGAGGCCAGCGTGCGGATCTGCTTTTCGGCGAAAGCCATGTACCGCTCCCCTTCGGCTGCGGGCACGAAGCCGCTCAGCTCGACCAGTGCCGAGGCCATGATTGCGGCAGCCGATGCGTCGCGCGGCGTGGAGGCGAGGGCCGGAGCGTCGAAATCCCAGTAGGGAATCCCGTCGGCGGGCATGTTCCTGTGGTTGATGAGGAATCCGGCGATGCCGCGGGCCTGTTCGAGGTAGCGGGCGTCGCCCGTGAGGCGGTACATGCAGGTGTAGCCGTAGAGTCCCCATGCCTGTCCGCGGCTCCAGGCCGAGGAGTCGGAGAGGCCCTGATGGGTCTGCTTGAGATGGGGCTGTCCCGAGATCGTGTCGTAGGAGACCAGGTGGCAGGAGCTGAAGTCGGGGCGGAAATGGTGTTTCAGCGTCTTGTCAGCATGCGATACGGCCATGTCGCGCAGCGACTTGTCGCCCGAACGGTCGGCGGCCCACATCAGCAGTTCGAGGTTCATCATGTTGTCGATGATGACCGGATACTGCCATTTGTCGCGGTTGTGGTCCCACGAGCGGATCAGCCCTACTTCGGGTTTGAAGCGCGTCGCCAGCGAGCGCGCCCCGGTGAGCAGCACCTCCTCGTAGGACTTGTCTCCCGTGAGGCGCAGTCCGTTGCCGAAACTGCAATAGAGCATGAACCCCACGTCATGGTTGTCGGTGGTGTGTTTTTCCCGCTCGACGCGTGCGGTGAACATCCGGGCGTACTCCAGCACCCGGGGGTTGCGGCCGTTCTCGTAGACGTACCACAGCACGCCCGGGAAAAAGCCGCTGCACCACCAGCGCGAATCCGACGAGACGTCCTCGCCGTTCTCCCACGTGCGCGGCAGGCGGCCTTCGCGCGCACTGTACTTCTCGGCCATCAGCAGCGTCTGCCGCTCGGCGCCGGCCAGCGCCTTGTCCACGACGGTCTCCAGCGGTTCCCGCCCGCTTCCGGCGCAGCCTGCGAGCAGGACGCCGAGAAGCGTGTATGTCAAAAATTTCTTCATCTTCTTTTAATGTTTGTCGTAATAGGCTTTCATCAGATACCACGCTTTCTTGCGGTATCCCTGGTCGGAAACCAGCCCCTTGCGGTTCCAGCCCTCCTGGTTGGCGGGGTGGAAGCGGAACGGCGAGCGGAAGTCGAACAGAATCCACGGCGACACGCCCCGCAGGTTGGGGATGTTCTCGAACATGCGCAGGTTGTCGCGGTAGAGGGCCTCCTGATACTCCTCGCTCCACGAGCTGGCCACATCGGCCGGGCCGTGCTGGCCGTAGAGCGCCTCGCCGCCGAATTCGGAGATGATCAGCGGTTTGCCGCGCGCCACGTCCCACACCGCCTTGTCGGGCGTGAGGGGCCACGGGTGATACCAGCCCATGTATTTGTTGATGGCCACGACATCCAGTTCCCCGATGAACGGGTCGTCCATGACGAACAGCTGCCGCTGGCGGTCGAAACGTACCAGATCGAACGCCGCAACGATCTGGCGCGTGTCGTCGATCTCCCGGCAGCATGCGATCAGGTGGCGCAGGAAGGCGTTGCGCGGCCCGGAAGGCTGCGTCTCGTTGGCCACGCCCCAAAACGTCAGGGCGCAGCGGTTCTTGTCGCGCGCGACCATCTCGCGGATCATGCGGCCCGCCTTTTCGCGGGTTTGGTCGTTGGCGAAGTCGATGCCCTGCCAGATGGGAATCTCCTCCCAGAGCAGGAAGCCCATCTTTTCGGCCAGCCGGACGATATGTTCGTTCTGCGGGTAGTGCGCCAGACGGATCATGTTGCAGCCGAGTGCCTTGGCCTCGCTGAGCAGCATCACGGCGTCGGCCTCGGAGTGTGCCCGGCCCATGCGCTGGGGGATCTCTTCGTGGAACGAGATCGACTTGAGGAACACGGGCGAGCCGTTGAGGACGATCTCTTCGCCCTCGGTGCGGATATTGCGGAACCCGATCGACTCCTCCACCCGGTCGCGGTCCGTGGAGACGATCACCCGGTAAAGTTTCGGATCGGCGGGGGACCAGCGTTGCAGTCTCCTGACCCGGAACGACGCCGAGGCCGTACCGGTCGCTCCGGCAGTGACGGTCCGGTCTACGTTCAGTTCGGGAATCTCGATCCGTACGGCCGTTCCGGCAGCGGCGCCCGCCAGCTGCACATCGGCGTCGATCCGGTCGTCGGAATCCTTGCCGAGGCGGATGAAATAGTCCCGGATAAAGGCGTCGGGCACGCTGACGAGCATCACGTCGCGCGTGATGCCGCCGTAGTTCCACCAGTCGAAGGCCATCGCCGGGATGGCGTCCGTGGTGCGGGTGTTGTTGACCTCCACGGCCAGAAAGTTGCCTTCGGGCTTGAGGCGGCCCGTCACCTCGATCTCAAAGGGTGTGAATCCGCCTTCATGGGCGCCGATCTCCTCGCCGTTGAGGTAGACCCGGCAGCGGTAGCTGACGGCTCCGAAATAGAGGAACTGCCGCCGGCCGGCCTGCTCGGGGGCGTCGAACCGCCGGGCATACCACACCGTGCCTTCGTAGTATTTCAGCTCGGGCATCTGGCAGTTCCAGTCCGAGGGAACGTCGAGCCGCAGGCCGTTGTCGAACGAATATTCGTAGAAATCGGTCTTTCCCTCCGGCCTGCGGTTGAGGTAGATCTTGTTTTTGCGGCCCTGATCGTAGAGATCGACGATGGCGTCCCACTTTCCGTTGAGCGACTGCACGTCGCGTCCGTAAACGTTGGTGATCAGCTCCTGGGCTGCGATGTCGGCCGCCGCGAGCAGCAGCAGAGCAAATGACAGGATGAATTTTATCGGTGTTTTCATTGTTATCAGGATTTGTGGTTCGTCAGCGGATCAGTTCGTAGCGGTACATCGCGTAGTCGTTGGGCGCGGGAAGTTCCACCTCCAGCGTTCCGCGGCGTCCGGTCTTCTGCACGGCGGCCTTCCCGCTCCCCAGCACCGGCGTGAGGCGCACTTTCGAGTTCTCGGGGAGCCACGTTTCGATCCGGGCCTTCCGGTCGGGGTTCTGCTCGCGGAAGAAGATCAGGTAGCCCCGCTCGCCGTCGACCGACTGGAATCCGGTCCACGAACGGCCCGACGGTTCGTCGCCCACGGGGAGGATCACTCCGCGGTGGAAATCGTGCTGCACCTCTTTGTAGCGTTCGATCAGCGCGCCGATGCCCAGCGCCTCTTCGGGCAGTCCGCTCGCCTCCATCCAGGCCAGCGGCTGTCCGGCCATGGTCGTTGCGAAGAGGTATTCGAAACTGTAATTGGCCGGGGCGAACGGGTCGCCGGCATATTTTTCCGTGTTGCGCCATTTGTTGAGGAACTCGATCTGGAGCTTCTCCGCGGGGACGTATTTGGAGAGCATCCACAGGTTGCGCAGCGTCCAGTAGGGGTAGTAGTTCTGCCAGTCGGTGTAACGGTTTTCGAGGAAAATGTTGCCGTACTCGTTGAACATGTGGTAGCCTCCGCGGCGTCCGGCCGTGGCGTCGAGGTTGAAGACCACTCGGCCGCCCGTCCGCTCCAGCACGCGGTCGAACAGCCGCCGCAGGTTGCTTTCGGAGCGTTTGTCGGGGATTGCCAGTCCGTCGATCTTGAACGTGCGGATGCCGTACTCGTCGTAGAGACCGACGAGGGCCTGCGCGTCCTTCTCCCAGTCGGCATAGCCGTCCTGTACGCTCGGGTTGAACCAGAGGCAGATCTCCACGCCCAGTTCCCGGCCCAGCTCCACGACAGGGTGCAATCCCCGGGGGTATTTCTCCGGGTCGGGTTTCCAGTAGTCGGGATTGTCCCAGATGTTTTTGAACGACCCCTTCGCCACGGCGGAGTTGGGGCTTTTGCCCACCTGCCAGCCGTCGTCGATCTGGAAATGCGTGATGCCCAGATGCGCGGCCTTGCGGACCTCGGCCAGGCAGAACCGTTCGTTCACCTTCGTGTCCTGGCTGCGGTCGCCCCATGTGTTCATCATCACCATCTCGTCGCGTCCGGGAAGCAGCTTCCGTAAATTTTTCTGGTAGCTCCGCAGGGCCGTCAACTGTTCGAGTTCTCCGCCCGACCAGACTCCGAGGACGCATCCGTAGGCTTTCACCCACTCCCCTTCGCGGAGGTCCTTCTCCGTCACGCCCAGTCCCGTCACCGTGAAATCGCCGAACTCCGCCGTGAAGTCCCCGCCGCCATAGGCCAGTTGCACGCCCGAACCGGGGGCTTCCTTCAGGAAGAAGAATCCGCGGCCGTTCTCGGCGTTGCGGGCGAAGAGCAGGTTGCCCCGGTAGCTGTTTTTCCGGTAGGGAATGACGTCGGTTTCGAAGACCAGGTTGTTGTTCCAGTCCGTGACGTCCTGGAACTCCACGATCCGCGTGTGCCAGTGGAACCCGCCGGGGTTGAACCGGTCGAGGGTCGCGGCGACCGGCTGCGACTGCATGTCGGCGGTCGATTCGATGTTCTTGCGGTCGGCGGCGTTGACCGCCCGGCTCTCGGGAAGCTGTGCGGCGCTGCCTTTGAGGTAGGTGTCGCAGGCGATCGCCGGAGTGTCGGCGCAGATGCGGTAAATCCGCCGTACGTCGAGCGTTCCCAGCGAAAATTCCACGGTGATTTCCAGCCGCGCCGGATGGATGTCGGTTTCGGCGATCCGTTTCGTCGAGCAGCGTCCGCCGGTGCTTCGGGTATCGCCCGCGACCTTGAAGTCGGGCGTCAGGGAACGGGAAGTCCACACCTGTCCTGACGAAAAGTCGGTCAGGCTCTGCGTCATCAGGTTGCCGCCGTTCCAGACGAACCGGCGTTCGATCCGGGAGTTGCCGATCGTCAGGGTGTCGTTCTGCAAACGGCTGTAACAGCCCTCCTGCGGGAAGGCGGACGTGCCGCAGAGCAGCATCGTGAACAGTATCGGGAGTGTGTGTTTCATGGTCGGGATTCTATTTTGCCGGCAGGATTCTGCGCATCGTGTCGGTAAAGATCGCAGCCATCCGCTGCTGGATGTATTTGTCTTGGCCCCGCTGGGGATGCCACCCGTAGGCGACGCCTTCGATGGTTTGCGTGTCCTGGGCGTGGAGCAGGCTCTGCTGGGTCCCGGTGGCCGGGTTCGGAGTGTCTTTCGAGAAGCCGATGTTCCTGTCGAACTCCACGAGCGGCAGGCCCCACCGTGCGGCGAGGCGCCGTATGGCGGCGTTGTAGGTCGTCCGCGCGTCGTGCCAGTCGGTGCAGAGGACGATGACGGCGGGTTTACCCGATTTCGTGCCGTAGTACTTCGATTTCGGGTCGTCCTTCAGGGCGTAACACTCGCTTTGGTAGCGTTTGATGACGTAATCGAACGCTGCGGCGTAGTTGCTTCGGTCGAACGGCGTCGTGTAATCGGTGTACTTCTCTTTCAGGCCGCCCGTGGCCGAGACGTCGCGGTTGTGGACCTGCATGATGACCAGCGCATCCATCTCGTCCAGCTCCCCGGCGTTCCAGAGCGTGCCCTCGGCCATCCGGTTGGCCGTGTCGGCGATCGACTCGCCGCCGATGGCCCGGTTGAGCGCCCGGGCGTCCAGTTGCCGGCAGCCGATTTCGAACCAGCCGTTCTGCGGCGAGGCGAACGAGGCCCCGGTGAGGAGGATCGTATATTTCGCGTTCTCCTGCGCTGCGGCATGCCCCCACAGCAGGGGCAGCGCAAGCAGCAGTGTCAGTAGTTTTTTCATTGTTGCGGTTTCAGTCGTTGCGCAGTGCGCGGGGCGCTTTCAGAGAACCGCCCGTGTTGAATTTCTGGTTATCGGGAATCCCCTCTTTTCTGCCGACGCCTTCGCGCATCAGCCTGCGGAGTTCTCCGAGGTGTTTCTGGTAGATCAGGCGGGGCGAAGCGTCGTATTTGCGGCACAGCGAGGCTGCCATGCCGACCACCTCGCCCATCATGCCCGTCGTGCGCATCACCCGCACCGTTCCGAGGGCCACGTGCGTCACGCTGATGTTCCGCCCGGCCATGAACAGGTTGTCCACGTTGCGGGAGTAGAGACACCGGTAAGGCACGGCATGGGGATAGATGTGGATGTGTTTGGTCGCGGCCTTGAACTCCCGGCCCGGGAAGCGCACGGAGTTGAGCGAATCGGGAAAATGCAGGTCGATGTCCCACGTCGCGGTGAACGAGGCGTCTTCGTGGAAGACGTTCTTGTCGATATCGTCCTGTTTGAGGACGTAGTCGCCCAGAAGCCGCCGCGATTCGCGTTTGCCGGCCACATAGGCCACCCAGCCCAGCTCGCGGTTGCGGTACTTGGCATTGTCTTTCAGGCCGTTCTTGAGAAAGCTCCAGTTCGAATAGATCACCAGCAGGCCGTAGTCGCGGATGCGTTCGAAATCGCGGATCTGGTCGAGGTTCATGCCCGTCTCCCATTTCCATTCGCCCATCGTCACCCGCTCGCAGTTTTCGGCGTTGAACTCCACGCCGTAGCTGAACGTCGGGAACGAGGTTTTGCGGCCCGTGTCGACCGAATACCATTGGACGGACGAACCCATCGTCATCCGGTCGGCGGTTTCGGGCGCCAGCGTTTCGCCGAATTCGTCGCGGCTCTCGCGGCCCATGCGGTAGTCGGCTCCGGCCAGGAATCCGACGGTTCCGTCGCCCGTGCAGTCGGCGAAAAGCGGCGCTTCGAGCGTCGTCTCCTCCCCGGTTTCGATGTGGCGGACGATTACGGATTTTATCCGGCCGCCCTCTTTGTTCACCGCTACGGCGCGGCAGCTGGAGAACAGCTTCACGTTCTGCTCCCCGGCGATGAACGCACTTTTCTTCGCGTCCTCGTAGTTTTCGGCCGGTCGGGCGTTGCCTTCGCGCGAGTGGCCGAATTCGCGGATCATGCGGCCCAGTCCCTCGTTGGGGCCAAGCTCGATGACACCGCCCAGGTGCACGCGGATTTCGGAGCTGTTGTTGCCGCCCAGCACCGGGCGGTCGTTGACCAGAGCGACGCTGCACCCCAGCCGGGACGCCGCGGCCGCGGCGCACATGCCCGCGATGCCGCCGCCCACGACGACGAAATCGAACGATTCGGCGGTTTGCGGCGTTGCGGGGATGCCGAGCATCCGTTTGCGGAACGCAGCGAGTTCCGCGCTTCCGGACGGAGGGACGTCGCCCTCTTCGGTGGTGAAATAGACGGCGTCGCAGCGGCCGTCGAATCCGGAAAGGTCGGTCAGCGAAACGCTGACCGGACCTTTCCGGACGGAGACCTTTCCGGCGCACTGCCACATCCACTCGCTGCCCGTGCAGCCGAGCGTCGCGGACAGTTTCCGGCTGCCGACCCGGAGGGCGAACTTTCCGGGACCTTCCCCGTCGTACCAGGGGGCGACCCAGTTGAACGTCCGGACGTAGACCCGGTAGGTTCCCGTTTCCGGGAATTCGACCGTCGTCACGGCGTCCGCCACGGGTTTGCCCATGCCGTGCGCGATGAGGTAGGGCGAACCCATCTGGTCCATGAACTGCTGGTCCACGGCCCACCCGCCCTTGTCGCGGAAACTCTCGGCCTCGACCAGGACGCCGCTCCCGAAGGAGGCGGTGACGGACAGCAGCAGCGCTGCGGAAAGCAATGCAACCCTCTTCATGGTTTTTCAGGCGTTAGTTGATCTGTACTTCGTGCAGTTTCACCCAGCCTTCGGCCGTCTTTTCGTTGTTTACGGCGAGCTGGATGGCAGGCCGGTTCTCCTTCGTCGTGTCAACGATGGCGATGCCCCACGTGTATTTCCCCGCGGGAAGATCGACGGCCGGCGTTTCGAAGGTGTAGGAGAAGGGCTTGCTCTCGACCCAGGTCGAAGGCTCGCAGTCCTTGTCGACGAAGACCTTCTGCGCCTTGTCCGAAGCGTCGATCAAAGCGAAGGCCACCTTGTATTTGTAGTTCCACTGCGGCAGGTTGTTCGGGAAATAGCCCCAGCCCATGTTGCGCCAGCGCGAAGCGACCTTGACACGGCTGCCTGCGCTCACCTGGTCGGGAACGATCACCTGGTCGGGATAGAGACGGTAGCCGCCTTCGGAGACGAAGCGCTGCACGAGGCTGAAGGCATCGTTGAACCACGACTCGGTCTCCTGGCCGACACGGAAGTCCATCATGTTGACGCGGGCTTCGGCCGAGGAGTCGAATTCGCCCTGGCGGACATCTTCGGGGTGTCCCTGGCGGTAGCCGGCCGGGTCGTTCCAGTAGCTGTGGCTGCTGACGATATATCCGCCCTCCATGATGATGGGGACCTTGTAACGCCATTGTGCGGCGATTGCCTTCTCCCAGGTGCTGTAACCCCAGCTGGAGTTGTTCATGCCGAAGGCGTCGGAGCGGATGCAGTAGCCGTTGCTGATGGCCAGGGCCACGAGGCTTTCGCTGTTCGGGTTTGCCGTGCCCTGGCTCGTGGGATGGCCCAGTACGCGGTGGTAGTTGATCACCAGGGGAACCTTCGTGAAGTGTTTGGCGTAGAGCTTGGTGATCCAGTCGAGGACTTCGCGCTTCACCGTTTCCGTATTCTCATCGACAGCCGATACGTCGTCCTTGTTGTAAGCCACGCTGTGGCCCTCGCCCCACTTGCCGAGGCCGTAGCCGTCGATGAACGAGGTGTATTCCGGATCGTTGAACTCCTCGGCGAGGGCTGCGACGAACTTCTCGTAGTAGCGCTGGAAGATCGGGTCCTGCGGCATCGGGGTCTTGCGGTCGGGGTATTTCGGCTCCGACATCGCGTATTCGGCTCCGGCATCGTAGACGAACTGGGGCGTATTGGCGCCCTGGTCACGTCCGTCCACCACGACGCGGAAAGCGATGGGGAGTTTCAGCTCCCGGGCTTTCTGAACCAGTTTGTAAACCTTCGAATCGGGGTCTTTCCAAGCGTACTGCCCGTCTGCGGGATTCAGCACGGACCATTTCGTGCGGATATAGCAGGCCGAAGCGTAGTCCGCCACCCTTACGTTCTTTCCGAGCAGCGGTACGTAGATCTCCTTGTCGAAATAGGAGGGATCGTAGTCCGCGCTGACATACATCACCCAGCCGTTGAGCGGGTTGTGCAGCACTTCCGACTTGTTGTAGGCGGGCTTTACGGTCACACCGGCAACTTGGCCGCCTTCTTCGCCGCCGCCGTTGTCCTTCGAGCAACCGCAGGAAGCGGCGCAAAGAAATGCTGCCAGAAGACAGCCGGTCATCAGATTTCTCATGTGTATCATGTTGCTGTTTTTACGATTGATTGTCGTTGTAATGGAATATTGCCGTATCTTCCTGTCGGCCGGAACCCAGTCTCCATTCCGATACGGCAATATTTTTCAGTCGTGCGGTCCGGCGTTATTTGTTCCGGGCCAGGATCGTTCCGTGACGCAGATCGAAGATCAGCAGGTCGGAAGCGGGGATCGTGTAATACGAGTTGCGCGTCTCTCCGTCGGCGCCTCCGTGCAGTTCGCCCACCTTGCCGAGAGTCAGCGTGAGGTTCTGCCTCTTGCCTTCTGCCGTCAGCGGACAGGTGAAGCAATAGGCGTTGTTCTGGTTGTAATCCGCATCGCCGACCGAGAAATTCTGGGCTACGCAGAACTTCATGCCGCTGGAAAGTTTCGTGCCGTTGTGCTCTTCGGCGTCATAGATCAGGATCTGCGGGTCGGCGAAGCTCTGCTTCAGGTTGAGTTTGCGCACGCCCCAGCCCGTACCTGCTCCGTAGGCGTAGAGATCGAGCACTTCGATCGTTGCCTCGGGATTGGTTTCCGCACCGCTCGGGTGGAATGTGACGGACAGCGGCTTCAGGTCGGTCGCCGACGAGTAGATGCGCACCTGTTTGTTCTCCATGTCGATCAGCAGGCGGTAGTTGCCGGCGCTCGGGATATTCCACGAAACGGGGGTTTCCGTCATCTTCACGTCGACAAGCTCCCCGTCGCGGAGCGCGCCGTTGCCGTCGCTCGGAACGATGTAGTAGGTCTGGCCCTCCAGCTCGACGGGAATCTGCAACTCGCCGATGCTCAATTCGCCGTACCAGGCATAGAGGTTCGCATTCTCGACCGTCTTTTCGATCTCCGTCACGCTGCTGATGGCCGTGCCGGAAAGCGACACCTTGTCGGCATCGAAGACATCGACCTTGATCGGGGTTACGGTCACCTCCACGGTGCGCACTTCGGGCATTTCGTATGTGGGGCCGCCCGCATACTCCGCGATGACGCGGAACGCCAGCGTGAAGGTCTTGTTTACGGGCACTTTCCAGCGCTCGTTAGCCCAGTTGTTGATTTGCTCGGAGGTGTAGCTCCGGCTGAAGATGCCGTCGTCTTCGCTCGTCACGATGGCGGTGGACGAACCGAAGTTGTTGTTCAGCAGGTCCAGTTTGGTCGTGTAGGACACCAGATACTCGTCGGGCATCGGACGCGCGGGCGTCCAGTCGAAGGTCAGTACCGTAGCCGAAAGGTCGTTTTCGTCCAAAGCGATCTGGGAGGAGGAGGCGGTCAGCTCCAGAGTTTCCCGGACCGGGTCGCTGTCGTGTTCGTACGGGTCCCATTCACAGGCCCACTGGCCGAGTGCGAAAAGGGTCAGCAGCGACAGGTTGCATGCAAATTTTATCTTTTTCATAACTGTTTTTTTCGTGGTTGCTGATACGGTCCGGAATCTGCCGGACACATTCTTGTCTGATCCGCCCGGAGGCGGGGACGAAGGTTTTTAGCCTTCGTAACCTTCATATCCGGGATTCTGCGGGAAATTGCCGACATTCGCGTCGCGGATAGCCTGCGGAATGGGCCACAGCACGTGGAAATCCTGGATGAGGTCGCGCGCCTCGGGGTTGTACTTTCTCACGCGTTCGAGCAGTTTGCCCGTGCGTATCAGCGTGAAGCGGCGGCTCTCTTCGCCGTAGAGTTCGCGGATGCGCTCGTCGAGCAGGAAATCCATCGTCATCTCCTCGTCGGAAACGTCGGACACTTTGGCGCGGCGGCGCACTTCGTTCACGGCATCGGCGGCCTTATCGGGCATGTCCTGACGCAGGTAGGCTTCGGCCAGCAGCAGGTAGGTCTCGGCCAGGCGGAATTTCATGCGGTCCTTGTATGCGCCGGTGAGCTGGAGGTTTTCCTCCTTACCGAAGAAAAATTTCTTCAGCGCCGGGAAGAGCTGGGCCTGCGACCACGATTTGTCGTCGATGGGGCATTTTTGTCCCAGCTTGTTGGGCGTCAGCGGGTTGTTGTAGTACCAGTTGCGCTTGATGTTGTACTCCGAGTTGCGGATGTCGCCGTCTTCGAAGATGCCTTTTTCCTGAATATCGGGGAACCCCTCCTTTTCTCCGGCTGTCGTGGCGTTGGTCCCCTTGACGCCGATCCACCACTTCAGCGGATAGATCTGCGCCAGGCCGCGGCCGCCGAGTGAGTCGGCCAGTGCGAATCCGTCGATGGCGTGGTACTGGGGATTCCAGGCGCGGCGGGTCCAGTCGTCGGAATTCGTGCCGCCGCCGACCGTGTTGTACTGGAACTGCATGACCCAGATACCCTCGGTGTTGCCGGCCGAACGGTTCTGATTGTTTTCGACGAACATGTCGCTGAAATAGTCGCCGGGATCGTTCTTGGCGTTGCCGAAGCGGCTTTTCATCAGACTGTAATACGGGCAGTCGATCACGTCCTGGGCATTCTCCTCGGCCAGCTTATAGTCGCCTTCGGCGCCGCGCAGCAGGTACATTTCGCTCAACAGGTGGCGTGCGGCCCACGTCGTAAGCTTGCCCTCCTTCACGTTGTCGGGATTGTCGGGAAGGTACGTCTTGGCAAATTCCAGGTCTTTGATGATGTTGCCCAGCACCTCGATCTTGGGATCGCGCGAGAACGAGAGCAGGAAGGGCTTCTGGATGGTTTCGACCCAGGGCACGTCGCCGTAGAGGTAGACCAGCGTGCGGTAGGCGTAAGCCCGGAAGAAACGGGCTTCGGCCTGGTAAAGCTGTTTGTCGGTGGGATAGTCCCAGTTGTCGTTCTTTTCGGAATAGATCAGCAGTTCGTTGGCCGAAGCGATCAGGTTGTAGGCCCAGTTCCAGTACGAGCCGACGAAAAGCGTCGACGGGTTGAGCGTCATTTCGGCGAACGGAACCAGCGAACCGTCGCGGACGGTTCCCATGCGGCAGAGGTCGGTCGAAATCTGGAGGACCTCGTAGGCGCAGGCGCCGTTGTGCATGAAAGCGCCGTTTTCACCCCAGGTGTTGTATTCCGAGCGGGCGATGGCGTAGAGCCCCGTGGCTCCCACCTCGAAGCCCAGTGAACTGGTGTAAGTGTTGTCGGGGGCCAGCGAACTTTTCAGATCCTCTTCCAGGAAGGAGGTGCAGCCCGCAGCTATTGAGAGGATCGAACTCGCGATGCCGATCTTGATATAATTCATCGTTTTCATAGTCAGGTCTTGATTAGAAGGTTAAGGTTAATCCCAGTACGTAGGAACGGGCGGTCGGGAACGATGCGAACCAGGTGTTGTCGTAGTTCAGCATCTGGCGCATGTTGGAGAAGGCGCAGACGTTGTTCACGCTGAAATTCACGTCGATGGCGCTCAAGCCGATCCGGCGGACGAATTTCTGATTGACACGGTAGCCCAGCGTGATGTTGCGCAGCTGCACGTAGTTGAGCTTCTTGTAGTAGCCGTGGCTGAAGGAGGCCTGGTAACCCGGCGAAACGACCTCTGCGTCGGGGGTCTCCGGCGTCCAGTATTTCACGCCGTGGATGTAGTTGCCCGAACCGAACGTATACGAGGAGATGTTGGCCACGTTGTCCGTCATCCACTTGCCGAAGACGCCGTTGAACAGGAACGAGAAATAGAAGTCCTTGTAGGAGAAACGGTTGCCCATCGACATCGTGAAGCTCGGCTGTTTGCTGCCGATCACCTTGCGGTCTTTGGAGTCGATGACGCCGTTGCCGTCGACATCCTCCAGTTTGGCGGCTCCGGGCGTGGCTCCAGTCTGGTGGGCCACCTCCTTGCCGTCCTTGTCGATGAACGTGAACTCGTCGCCTTCCTGCCAGATGCTGATCATGTTCCAGTCGTAGTAGACCGACAGCGGCTGGCCGATGAACCACTTGTTGTTGATGTCGTCTCTGCCGTCGCCGCGCAGCGCGACGATCTTGTCGCGGTTGAGCGAGAAGGTGAAGTCGGTCTCCCACCTGAAATCCTTCTTGCGGATATTCTGCGAATGGAGCGTCAGTTCGATACCCTTGTTGCGGGTCTGGCCGACGTTGTAGAGAATCTTGCTGTAACCGTTCATAATGGGAACGGTACGCGACATCAGCAGGTCGTGCGTGTTGGAGAGGTACATGTCGATCGTACCGCCCAGACGGCCGTTGAAGAACTGGAAGTCGATACCGAGGTTGGCCGTATAGGTGGTCTCCCAACGCAGGTCGGGATTGCCGATACCGTCGCTCGGCAGGTAGGCCGAGTTGGCGGCGTCGCTGTTGTCGCCCCAAATATATTTGACACCATTGGTCGAGTAGAGACGGTCGAGCGACTGATAACGTGAAATGGCGTTGTTTCCGTTGGCGCCGTATGAGAGGCGGATCTTCAGCATGTCGATCCAAGAGGCGTTGTCCTTGATGAAGCTCTCCTCGCCGAGATGCCAGGCAACGGCAGCCGAGGGGAAGAAAGCCCATTTGTGGTTTTCAGCGAAGGCCGAGAACGAGTCGGCGCGTCCGGTGAGTGTCAGAAGGTATTTGCTGTTGAAGCCGTAATTCACACGGAACATGCCCGAAACGAAGTTCTCTTTCCAGAAAGACGAACTGATGGCGATCTTGTTCTCGGCGCCGTCCATCCGGTAGAAGCTCGAGTCGTCGTTTACGAAGCCTTCGCCGCTTTGCGAAGCGGCTGTATACTGGGCCTCCTGCATGGAGAAGAGACCTGTGAAGTCGATGTGATGTTTGCCGAAATTCCGGTCGAATTTAAGCACGTTCTCCCACGTCCAGTCCGTCGTGTGGTTGTTGGCCAGCTCGGCGCGGCCGTCGACTTTCTTACCCGTTACGGTGTTGCGGCCGTAGTAGGTTCCGTTCATCTGGCTGCGGTAGTTGTAGCCGAACTGCGACCGGAAAGAGAGCCCTTTGACCGGAAGTTTGAGATCGAGGAACCCGTTGGCCATGAAGTTGCGGCCCGTGCGTTTCTGGTCGGCGTTGACGTCCTTCATCGGGTTGGGCAGGTTCGAGTAGTCCATCGGCTCCTCGTAGTAGGCGCCGGTCTCGTCCTTGTAGATGCCGTAGGGGCTTTGCTTGATGGCATGTTCGAGGTTCGGCGTCGCACCGCCGGTCTCACGGTTCACGAACTGCGTGGTGAGACCTACGGACAGCCAGTCGTTCATTTTCTGGTTGATGCTGGCATAGACGTTCGTGCGCTGGTAATTCGAATTGTAAACCACGCCGGGGTTGTCCAGGTAGGAAACCGAGGCCATATAGGTGGTCTTCTCGTTGCCGCCCTGGAAGCTCAGCTGGTGGTCCATCGTGAAGACCGTGCGGAAGACATAGTCCTGCCAGTCGTTGGTGATGCCCTTGGCGTAGTTTACCTTCTCGCTGGCGCTGATAATCGAACCTACCAGCGGATCGAGCTGCTCGCCGCTGTAATTGTTCTTGAGCCGGCCCATGTCCTGTTTGAGGCGGATGAACTCGTTGGGACCCATGGTTTCGATGCGCTGCATCGGCTCGGCGATGGCGAGCTTCGTTTTGTAGGTGACATGGAATTCGCCCTGCGAACCCCGCTTGGTCTGGATCAGGATGACGCCGTTCGAGCCGCGCGAACCGTAGATGGCCACGGCCGACGCGTCTTTCAGCACCGACATGTTCTCGATGATGTTCGGGTCGAGGTCGGCCAGTCCGCCCGAGTAGGGAATGCCGTCGAGAATGATCAGCGGGTCGTTGCTGGCCGTCAGTGAGTTCTGGCCGCGGATCAGCAGGGTCTGGTTGCTGCCCGGCGCTTCGTTGCCGGTCGTGATGTTCAGACCGGCGACCTGGCCGACCAGACGGTCCATCAGGTTGTTGGTCGAGACCATTTCCAGCGTCTGTTTGCTGACGACGGCGAGACCTCCCGTGAGGTCTTTCTTTTTCTGCGTACCGTAACCCACGACGACCACTTCGTCGAGGGACTGGGCGTCTTCGGTCATCGTCACGTTTACGACATTCGATGCGCCGAGTTTCACTTCCTGGTCGGTATAGCCCAGACAGGTGAAAAGAAGCGTCGAGGATGCGGGAACTTTGATTTCATAAACACCTTGCGTATTGGATACGGCTCCGTTGTTGCTTTTGCCGTCCTTTACCACGACAACGACTCCCGCCAGCGGGGCGCCGCTTCCGTCGGTGATTTTACCGGTTACTTTGACGTCGTTCTGCTGGGCGAACGACGGTGTTGCAGACAGCAGGAATAAGAGGGAAATCGTCAGGCTGCCTATAAGCTTTTTGTACATGCTCATTATCATAAAAGGTTTCTTTTTGGTTAGTGCTTGTATCTCCGTTATAAAGGGATTGTCTGGAGGGGCGGGAGACACTTCGTCGCCTGGTGTGGTTTTCCGATCATCTTTTCATAGGTTTCAGGTTTTAATTTTTTAAATTTTTTATGTATTTCGAAGGAAAAGCGGACGCCGGGGACTTCGGACCCCGTATTGCAAAGGTCAATAAAACGGGGCGACCGGATGGGCGTCGTTTATTCGGAAATGGTTCCATTTCGTACGGAGGGGTAAAAAAAAGGAGCATATCCGGGCGCTGCGGGCGCTGCGCAGACCTGCGAAGAGTCCCGTCCGGACAAAATGAAACCTCCCTGCCGGTCGCGCGGGGCGACGGCGGGAAGGTTTCTGCGGGCAGATGCGGACGCTGCTCCGGCGGATACGAAAGCACGAGATATTCATAGCCGGTTCGGTCGGCTCCTTTCGTGCGGTTTGCGTCAGGATTTCTTCTTAAATTCGGATGGGGTCAGTTCGAAATGCCGTTTGAAACAGATGCTGAAATATTTGGGATTGGCGAATCCCGTCAGGACCGAGATCTCGGAGATGGTCAGGTCCGACTCCCGGAGCAGCTGGGCCGACCGTTTCAGCCGGACGTCCATGATGAACTCCTTGATCGACATGCCCGTGATGTCGTTGATCTTCTGGTAGAGGAGCGTGCGTCCGATCGACATGTCCGACACGAACGAATCCACGTTGTAGTCGCTGTTGTCCATGTTCCGTTCGATGTAGTTCATCGCCTTTTTCAGCAGTTCCTCGTCCATCGACGAAATGGTGATCTTCGACGGTTCGGCGATGTACTTCTTGCTGTAACGCTCCTTGAGTTCCTGCTGGCTGCGGATGAGGTTGGCAACCTGTTTGAGCAGGAAATCCATATCGAAGGGCTTGTCGATGAACACGTTGGCTCCGCATTCCAGTGCCTTGATCTTGTTTTCGGTGTTTTTGCCCAGAGCCGAAAGCATGATCACCGGGATATGGCTGGTCTTGATGTTCGAACGCAGCGAGCGGCATACCTCGAAGCCGTCGGCTTCGGGCATCATCAGGTCGGTGATGACGATCTGGGGGCAGATTCTCTCCGCTTTGGCGATGCCTTCGCTGCCGTTTGCCGCGGTGTATACGTTGTAGTGTTTCGACAGCCGTTGTTCGAGGTAGCTCCGCAGGTTGGGGTCGTCCTCGATGACCACGATGTTGCACGCCTTGCGGTCGTGCCGGTCGTTGGGAGCCATGACGTCGGATTCGGTCAGCAGGTTGTCGATTTCGGAGACCGTGTATTCGTACGATTCGGCGGCGCTGTCGGTCTTTTCGGCGTTGAGCGTGAAGGGCAGGACCACCGTGAACGCGACTTTCGAGTTGCCCGAACGGAGGGTGATGGTTCCGTTGAGGTTGCCGACCAGCTCCTTGACGATGGCCAGTCCCAGGCCGCTGCTGCTCTCGAATTGGGGACGGCGGTCGGAGAGGTGGTTGAACGATTCGAAGATGGCCTCCTTCTTGTCGTCGGGAATTTCCGCCCCGGTGTTGGTGACCGTGAAGGCGATGTATTCGGTGCCGGCGGCCGGCGGAGCGGACTCCGGGCGCTGGTCCTGCCGCGCCGGGTAGATTCTCACGCCGACATAACCGTTTTCCGAGGCGTACTTGATCGCGTTGGAGAAGAGGTTCGTGAAGATTTTTTCGATCACGTCGTGGTCGAACTTGGTGTAGAAACTTTCATACTGGGAGTTGAAGCCGGTTTCGATCCCCTTCTTGTTGGCGTAGAACTCGAACAGCGAGAAGATGCTGTCGATGAAGCGGATCAGATCGCCCGGCTGGCGGTTCAGGGTGATCTTCTGGCTCTCGATTTCGCGGAACTGAAGCAGTTGGCTGATCATGCGCTGGATGCGCCCCACGTTCTTCTCGATCAGGTGCACGTAGGCATTGCCCGGCGCATTGGCGGGCAGGTGTTCCTTGAGCTGTTTCAGCGGGTCGACGACCAGCGTGAGCGGAGTTTTGAGGTCGTGGGAGATGTTCGTGAAGAAGTTGATCCGGGCCTGGGTCAGCTGCTTCATGTTCTGTTCCTTGATCCGCTCCAGTTCGAGCCGCTGTTCGAAAATCTTCTTGTTGGTGAAATACCGCCAGATGAAGTAGGCCACCGCCGAGAGCAGCGCCGCATAAACGAGGTAGGCCCAGCGGGAGAGGAAGGGCGAGGGGTGCACCCTGAAGCCGAGCGCCGAAACCTCGTCGCCCCACAGGCCGTCGTTGTTGGCCGCCTTGACCTCGAAGACATAGTTTCCGGCGGGCAGGTTGAAGAACTGCACCGCCTTCTGTCCCTGCGGCAGCAGGGACCATCTTTCGGAGTGTCCCAGCAGGCGGTAGGCATACTGGTTTTTCTCGGCGTTCAGGTAGCTGTTCGCCGAGAAGCGGATTTCGAAATTCGACTCCCGGTGCGACAGTTCGATCACGTCGCCCTCGCCTCCGCGGTAGGAGAGCGTGGAAATGGCTTTCTCCAGAGGCGAGTTCTTGGCGCCGGGCACGGCCGGCCGGCTGTTGATAAGCAGGTCCGTAAAATAGACTTTTGGCTTCTGGTCGTTGTATTTGATCTTTCCCGGGGTGAAGAGGATGAAGCCGTCCGTCCCTCCGAACAGCATTTCGCCTTTCGAGGTCTTGTAGCAAGCCCGCACGTAGTAGGCCCCGCAGCGGTTCGGGATGTCGATCTGCGATTTGCGGATCACCCCGTCGGTATGGTCGTAATAGTAAAGCCCGTCGTTGGTGCTGAACCAGACATCTTTCGAGGGGGTGTCTTCGAGGATGCCGAAGACTGTTTTGCCCTCCAGCCCTTCGCCGTTCCGGTCCCTGAAATTGACGTAACTGCCGTTGCGGCGCAGCAGGTTGACCCCGCCGCCGCGGGTTCCGAACCAGATGTCGGAGTCGGAGGTGACGCAGTAAGAGCAGAGGTTGTTGACCGAATAGGGGGCCTCTGCGATGTAATGGCGCTTCAGAATCCGCCGTGTGGCGGGATCGACGACGTATGCGCCGTCGTGCCCGACGAGCCACAGGTCGCCCCGCTCGTCGTGGAACAGCGTTTCGATATGGATGCGGACGGCGTTTCCCTGTGCGTCTGTCAGCCGGACCGTCTCCACGCGTCCCGTACTCGCATCCTTGTACATCAGCTCGGCGTCCGGGTCGGTCAGCCAGATGCCCCGGTCGCCCTCCTTGGCGAAGTCATAGACGCTCAAAGGCTGTCCCGAGGCCGGATGGTTCATGTACAGGTCGGAGAAACGTCCCTGCCGTTCGTCGAAGACCCGCATTCCGCCGTTGAACGCCGAGACCAGCAGCCTGTCGTTTCCGTCGTGCCACAGCTTTTTGATCATGTTCGACGTCAGGCCGCAGCGGCTCTCCTGCGTGTAATAGACGAACCGGCCGTCGCGGCGGTCCCAGCGGTTAATTCCCCCCCCCTCCGTTCCGATCCAGAGATTGCCCTCCGAATCCTCTTCGAAACAGCTGACGATGGGATGGTTCAGCCCGCCCGGCGTGGCTTTGAAATAGTCCACGCCGTTGTCCGCGAAGGTCATGTAGGCCAGTTTGCCGCCGTATGTGCCGACCCATATCCCGCCGTCGGGATCGGGGAAGATCGACCATACCGAATTGTTGGGCAGGGAGTAGGGATAGTGGAGGTCGGAACGCAGTAGCTGCGTGCTGGCGGTAAGCGGCTCCAGCAGCAGCAGTCCCGATTGCGTCGCTACCCAGATGATGCCCTGCGAATCGAGGTGAAGCTCCTTGGCGCCGGCGGATTTCTCGTATTCGAGCGGCAGTCGGAAATACCGTCCGATCCTGCCGTTGCCGTCGCATTCGTAGAGCCCGTCCATGAGCGTGAGGACATATACCGACCCGTTGCACTCCACCACGTCGCGGATCACGCAGCTGCCGCCGCCGACGGATGCGAAGAGGACGTATTGCCCGGTCTCCCGGTTCAGGCGGTAGAGATCGCCGCCCGACGCGGCGTAAACGTACTCCTTCGTGCACACCAGCGTCAGCGTCCGCCCGGGTGCGGACATCTCCGGAGGCATCGGATAGCGGGTCACGGCGGGCAGCCGTTCGGGGCTGAACGATTCGATGCCGTTGTTGCGGATCAGCCATACCGTCCCGTCGTTGTTCGCCGTGACCGAGCCGATATTGCCCTCCAGAACGAATTCGAACTCCAGCTTCCGGTAGTTGAAGCGCAGCAGCCCTTGGTTAGTCCCTACGTACAGGCCTTTCCGGTTGTCCGTGATCACCTGTCCGTAGGACCAGTAGGAATTCGGCAAGAGGTTCGTGACCAGGTCGGTCATCCGTACGAACGACGTGCCGTTGTACATGAACAGGGCGTCGTAGCCGCTGAACCACATACGCCCGACGCTGTCCTTGGCGATGCTGTGGATGCCTCCGTAATAGGAGGTCTCGGGCATGGTGTGGAAGCGGTAGTCCGGGATGTTCAGGGCATGGAGCGCCGGAGAAATCAGCGTTGCGGCGAAAAACAGCGCCGCAAACGGAATTTTCGTATATGCCTTATGTCGGGTCATCGTTTCTTCTTTAGCACAAAGTTAAAAGAAAAAGCGAAAAATGGATGCTTCGAAGCCCGGTTTTTCGGTTCTCCGCCGCCGGACCGGGCGCGCGGCGGGGAAAGCCGGGCTGCACCGCCCGGAGACGAAAAAGACGGCAGGGAAAACTCCCTGCCGTCTTTTTTATTGAATGAAGCGTTCCGGACCGGGGCGTGATTCCGGTGGGCGTTTACCGCCCCTGAAGCCCGCTTCTCAAGCGGGCGGGCGCAGAGCTGGATCGTAAGCCAGAATGGCCCGGCACCGCCCCTGAAACCCGCTTCTTAAGCGGGTTACCAGATGATTACGCGATCCTGTTCGGGCAGGAACATCGGTCCGTCGGCGATCGAGAAGGCGTCGTAGAAATCCTGCAGGTTGCGCAGCGTGGCGTTCACGCGCCATTTGCCCAGCGAATGCACGTCGAGCTTGGTGAGACGGGCGATCTCCTCGTCGCGGATGTTCTGCGCCCACAGCGTGGCGTAGCCCAGGTAGAAACGCTGCTCGGGAGTGAATCCGTCGATCGGGGCGGGAGCCTCCCTGCCTGCGAGCGAATTGCGGTAGGCCGTGCGGGCAACGCGCAGGCCGCCCTGGTCGGCGATGTTCTCGCCGAGCGACAATGCGCCGTTGGCGAAGATCGCAGGCTGTCCCTCCTTGGCGGGCAGAACCTCGATCGCGTCGAACTGCTTGACCAGAATGTCCGTCTTGGCCTTGAACGCGGCGGCGTCCTCGTCGGTCCACCAGTTGTTCATGTTGCCGTCCTTGTCGAAATTGCGGCCCTGGTCGTCGAACCCGTGGGTCATCTCGTGGCCGATCACCACGCCGATGGCGCCGTAGTTCACCGCGTCGTCGGCGTCGGGGTTGTAGAACGGCGGCTGGAGAATGGCGGCCGGGAAGCAGATTTCGTTGGTCGTGGGATTGTAGTAGGCGTTCACCGTCTGGGGCGACATGTGCCACTCGTCCTTGTCCACGGGCTTGCCCAGTTTCGAAATGTTGTCGGACGTATACCAGGCGTTGGCCTCGACGATGTTCTCCCAGTAGCTCTTCGCAGGGTCGATCTTCAGCGTCGTGTAGTCCTTCCACTTGTCGGGATAGCCGATCTTCACGGTGAAGGCCGCGAGTTTCTCCTGCGCCTTGGCTTTCGTGGCGTCGGACATCCAGTCGAGGGCGGCGATGTGCTGACCGAGGGCCGTTTGCAGGTTCTTCACCATGTCGAGCATCCGGGCCTTGTCCTTCTCGGGGAAGTACTTGGCCACGTACATCTCGCCGACGGCTTCCGAAAGGGTTCCGTTGGGCACCGACATGGCGCGCTTCCAGCGGGGTTTCTGCTCCTGCTTGCCCGACATCACGCGGCCGAAGAAGTCGAACGACGCGTTGATGAAGTCGTCGCTCAGGTAGCTGGCGGCTGCGCCGATGTACTGTGCGGCGAGGTAGTAGCGGATGTCCTCCAGCGGGGCGGTTTTCATCAGTTCGTTGGCGTTGGCCAGGGCCGAGGGGGTCGTCACGATGATCTGCTCGAAATCGCCGATGCCCATTGTCTTATAGTACTCGGCCCAGTCGATGGCATCGTAGGCCTTCTCGAAATCGGCCTTCTTCGTGGGGTTGTACATGGCGGGGATGTTGCGCAGTTCGACGCTCGACCAGTTTTTCTCGGCCAGCTTCGTTTCGATCGACAGCACGCCGGCGACGGCCTTGTCGATGTCGGCCTCGGGAACGCCCGACAGCCGGAAGATTTTGCCCAGATACTCCTTGTAGGCGGTGCGGATCGACTCGTTCTCGGGATCGAGGTAGTAGTCGCGGTCGCCCATGATCAGGTCGGGCTGCGAGGCGTAGAGCGCGTTGATGTCGCTGTTCATCAGGTCGGACTGCACGCCCACGCCGAAGAACGGATTGGCGATCGAGGAGTGGAGCCTGGCCACTGCGGCGGTCAGCTGCGAGCGGTCGCCGATGGCGAGAATTCCGTCGACGGCGGCCTTGATCGGAGCGGCGCCCTCGGCGTTCAGGCGCACCGAGTCGAGCCCCATCTTGTAGAGGTCCGAAATCTTCTGCTTGACGCTTCCCGGCTCGGCTTTCTGCTGCGTCATGCCGGAGAACAGCTCGTTGATGCGCTTCTCGTTGTTGTCGCGCAGGATGTCGAACGAGCCGTAGCGCGCATATTCGGGCTTCAGGGGGTTGTTCTTCTGCCAGCCGCCCGTGGCGTACTCGTAGAAATCGGCGTTGGGGGCTACCGACAGATCGAAGTTCGCCATGTCGAGGGCCGGGGTCTTGGGGGTATTCTGACAGGCTGTCATGCAAGCCATTGTTGTTGCGAAAAGAATGATTTTTTTCATGTCGTTCGGGATTTGATAAAACGGGGACTTCCGTGAAAACCGGAAATCCCCGCCGTTGTAATTGTTACGGTATGCCCGGTTAGTCACGGATGGCCGCAACGCCCGGCAGGTCGCCGAATTCGATGTATTCGAGCAGCGCGCCGCCGCCCGTCGAGATGTACGACACCTGGTCGGCCAGGCCGAACTTGTTGATGCAGGCTACCGAGTCGCCGCCGCCGATGAGCGAGTAGGCGCCGTTCTTCGTAGCCTCGGCGATGGCCTGGGCCACCTCCTTGGAGCCGGTTGCGAACTTGTCGATCTCGAACACGCCCACGGGGCCGTTCCAGAGGATGGTCTTGCAGCCCAGGATGTGCTCGCGGAAGACCTTTTTGCCCTCCGAGCCGATGTCCAGACCCTCCCATCCGTCGGGAATGTCGTTGGCCGGCGCCTCCTTGGTGTTGGCGTCTGCCGAGAATGCGTCGGCGATCAGCGCGTCGGGCGACATGACCAGCTGCACGCCCTTCTTCTTGGCCAGCTCGAGGATCTCGAGCGCTACGGGGAACATGTCGGGTTCGCAGATCGAGCCGCCGACCTTACCGCCTTGCGCAGCCGCGAAGGTGTAGGTCATGCCGCCGCCGATGATGATCGAATCGACCTTCTCGATCAGCGCCTTGATCACGCCGATCTTCGACGAAACCTTCGATCCGCCCACGATGGCGCAGAACGGATGGGCCGGGGCCTCCATCAGCGAGGAGATGGCCTTCACCTCTTTCTCCATCAGGTAGCCGAACATCTTGTCGTTGGGGAACTGTTTGGCGATCAGGTAGGTCGAAGCGTGCTTGCGGTGGGCCGTGCCGAACGCGTCGTTGATATAGCAGTCGGCCAGCGAAGCGAGTTTCTTGACGAACTCCTTCTGCGGACCCTCTTTCAGGGCCTTCTTGGCGGCGTCCTTCTCCTCCTTCGAGGCGTCTTCGGCCAGGCCGCGGGGCTTGCCCTCCTCCTCGGCGTAGAAACGCAGGTTTTCCAGCAGCATAACCTGTCCGGGCTTGAGGTTTTTGGCCATTTCGGCGGCCTTCTCACCGATGCAGTCGCCGGCGAACTCGACCTTCGTGCCGAGGTTTTTCTCGACGGCGGGAACGATCTGCTCGAGCGAGTATTTGGGATCGGGATTCTTCTTGGGACGTCCCATGTGCGACATCAGGATCACCGAGCCGCCCTCGGCGAGCACCTTCTTGATGGTGGGGATGGCGGCGCGGATGCGCGTGTCGTCCGTCACTTCGCCCTTCTCGTTGAGGGGCACGTTGAAATCCACGCGGATGATCGCGCGCTTGCCTTTGAAATCGTAGTTGTCGATCGAGATCATAGCTATTTGATTTTTAAGTATTTTGTTGAAATGATTTTCGGTAAGTCCTAATTCGGGACAAATTTATGAAAATATTTTAAGAATCTGTTATTTTGATAACAGAAAAACAGGTGCCAATTTTTAATTCTTAATTTTTCATTTTTAATTGACGCCCGGCGTCAGTACTTGTACCGTATCCACTTGAACAGCTCCTTGAGCGACGGTTTCTTGCCGTACATGAAGATGCCCACGCGGTAGATCTTCGCCGCGAACCACACCATGCCCACGAACGAGGCGTAGAGCACCACGAGCGAGAGAGCGACCTCCCACAGCGGAATGTCGTAGGGGATGCGTGCCATCATAACGATCGGCGAGGTGAACGGAATGATCGAGAACCAGAAGGCCAGTTGCGAGTTGGGGTCCTTGATGACGACGAACATCATCAACAGCGCGAGGATGATCGGCAGGGTGATGGGCATTTGCAGCTGCGAGGCGTCCTGCACGTTGTCCACGGCCGAACCCACGGCGGCGAACATCGCCGAGTAGAGCAGGTAGCCGCCGAAGACGAACAGCAGCAGACTGACGAAGATCTTGACGATATAGCCCAGGTCGGTCATGGCGGCCACGGCTTGCAGCATCTCGGGGTTCATGCCGGACATCGAAGCCGCGTCGGGCATGCCCTGCTGCATGGCCTGGGCGCTCGCCATCACGTCTTCGGGCATCAGATGGGGCATCACCAAAGCTCCGACGCCGGCGATCAGCACGCCCCAGAGCAGCACCTGTACGATAGCCACCGAAGCCACGCCGAGGATTTTGCCCATCATCAGGTCGAAGGGGCGCACCGACGAGACCATCACCTCCAGCACGCGGTTGTTCTTCTCCTCGATCACCGACTGCATGACCATCGAGCCGTAGATCAGCAGGAACATGTAGAGGATGAATCCCAGGACGTAACCCACGCCCGTGGCCACGGCCGACGACTGCGCCTGCGTGTCCTCCTCCTGCGACTTGTCGTTGCGGAAGGTCTGCATGTTGACCGAGGTCTTCACCTCGTCGAGGATCTGCGAGAGGTTTTCGATGTTGTAGGCCTTGAGTTTCTCGGCTTCGAGGATGCGTTCGATCTGCCCCGTGATGTTGCTTTCGAGGGAGAGCGACGACGACGAGTTGGCGTAGAGCCGGACGTTGTTCGGGTTTTTCAGGATGTCGCCGCCGATGTAGAGCACGCCGAATTTGTCGGTCAGCTGCTTGCGGGCCTCCTCGGTCGGGAGTTCCGTGGTCTCGAAACGGATCTCCTCGTCGTTTTCGAGTTTCGGGGCCACCAGCCCGCTGTCGTCGATGACGGCGATGACCTTCTCGTCGCCCCGCGAGAACTGCATGATGAGCGCCGGGGCGGCCATCAGCCCGATCATCAGCACGGGCATCAGCAAGGTGGTGATGATGAAGGATTTTTTACGTACGCGCTCGTTGAACTCGCGCTGGATGATGATGGATATGTTGGACATGACAGGATGTGATTAAGTCGTTTGTCGTTGGTTTTCGAAACTCCTCCCCTCTTCAACGGGGGATTGTCGTCTGGCCGGAACGGCTTTTCATAACGAGCCGTTCACGGCTCTGATGAAAATGTCGTTCATCGAGGGGATGATCTCGCGGAACGAACGCAGTTCGACGGCGTCGTTGACCGCGCTGATGACCCCGCGCACGTCGGCGTCGCTCTCGACGTGGAGCTTGAGCGTCCGGTAGACCGACTCCTCCTGCGTGCCGTCGAGGATTTCGCAGCGGCCCGCGACGGCCTGCCGCAGGGTCTGCTCCTCGCCGCGGTAGGCCACTTCGAAGATGTTGGAGCCGTGGCGGCGGCGGATTTCGTCGACCTCGCCCGAGAGGATGTTGCGCGATTTGTTGATCAGCGTGATGTGGTCGCAGATCTCCTCCACCGAAGACATGTTGTGCGTCGAGAAGATGATCGTCGCGCCCTTGTCGCGCAGCGCCAGGATTTCGTCTTTCAGCAGATTGGCGTTGATCGGGTCGAAGCCCGAGAACGGTTCGTCGAAGATCAGCAGCTCGGGTTCGTGCAGGATCGTGACGATGAACTGCACCTTCTGGGCCATGCCTTTCGAAAGTTCCTCCACCTTCTTGTCCCACCACTCCTGGATGCCGAACCGGACGAACCACTGCTTCAGCCGCACGACGGCTTCGCGGCGCGAAAGGCCCTTGAGACGGGCGAAGAAGACGGCCTGTTCGCCGACCTTCATCTTCTTGTAGAGACCCCGTTCCTCGGGCAGATAGCCGATGCGGTAGATGTCGTCGGGAGCGATCTCCCGGTCGCCGAACAGCACGCGGCCCGCGTCGGGCGCCGTGATGCGGTTGATGATGCGGATCAGGGTCGTCTTGCCGGCTCCGTTGGGTCCGAGCAGTCCGTAGACCGAACCTTTGGGGATGGCGAGCGATACGTCGTCGAGCGCCGTGTGCGAAGCGTAGCGTTTGGTGACGTGTTCTACTGTGAGTAAATCCATAGTCGCTGATGTTTTGTTTTTGGATCGTTACGGCGACAAATATAGGAACAAATTTTGAATATCAAAAAATATTTATCGTTTTTCGATAAAGTTTTTCGAATGTCTCTTTGCAGGACATTCGTATGGCGGGCGGGACCCCATGCAGGGGTTATGATCCGGTTCGCAGGACGACGGGGCGGACGGGGCTTTCGGATCGGCGGGAGAGGCGTCGGGCGGGTTTCGGAGATGACGAATTTCATCCCGGGGAGCTGCCGGGAGGCGGAAATTTCCGGTGTCGGAGTGCGGGCGGTTTCGGTTTCGGTTTTGGCCGGGGGGGTGTTCTTCGGGTTTCGTCGGTTTGGTTTGTTCGGGCGGGCGGTTTTGCCCGTTAATCGGGGACCTTGCCTGTATATAGTACGAAAAAAGACCCCGGCATACGTAACGGACGTTGCGATTTTTTATCCGGGAGTGTTGCATTTGCGCGAAAATTCGTTACATTTGTACGGGCCTTCGGACGATTTCGGTTTTCGTTCGCGGAGATAGGGCCGGGTGGGTGTTCCGCATGGTTTTGCGGAGCGCTGTTTTATGTACCTTATTTAACCCAATTTAAATTTCTAAAAATGAAAAAACTGCTGATCCTTTTCGCCTGCCTTCCCCTGCTCGGGGCCTGCACGCAAACCGAACCGGTTTCCGGAAACCGCGCTGCGGCGATCGTCGCCGAAATCCACAACCCCCGCTCCAAAAACGTCGTCGTGGCTTCGCACCGGGGCGACTGGCGCAACTACCCCGAGAACTCGATCGCCGCCATCGAATCGGTGATCGGCATGGGCGTGGACATCATGGAGCTGGACCTGAAACTCACGAAGGACAGTGTGCTGGTGCTTTGCCACGACCGGACGATCGACCGCACGACTTCGGGCAAGGGCCGCGTCTGCGACATCACCTACGACTCGATCCGGCGGTGCGTGCTGAAGACGGGTCACGGCGTGAAGACGACGCACCGTATGCCGACGCTCCGCGAGGCGCTGGAGGTGTGCAAGGACCGGATCGTGGTCAATGTCGACCAGGGTTACGAGTACTACGACCTGGTGCTGGCCGTCACGGAGGAGCTGGGCGTCACGGACCAGATTCTGATCAAGGGCAAGCGCAGCACGGATGCCGTGGCCGCGAAGTTCGCCGAGCATCCGCGCAACATGATGTACATGCCGATCATCGACATCCTCAAGCCGCAGGGCAGGGCGCTTTTCGCCGAGTATCAGGAAAAGGGCATCGCGCCGCTTGCCTACGAGGTCTGCTGGAACAAATACACCCCCGAGGTGAAGGAGTGCATGGACAAGGTCGTGGCGGGCGGCTCGAAACTGTGGGTCAACTCGCTCTGGGCCTCGCTCTGCGGCGGGCTGGACGACGATGCGGCCTTCGGCGGCGACCCGGCGGAAGTCTACGGGAAGCTGGTCGACATGGGGGCCACGATGATCCAGACGGACCGTCCCGAACTGCTGATATCCTACCTCCGCTCGCGCGGGCTGCATAATTAAGGAGCTGCAATGAACCGCATTTCCCGCTTCTACCGCATCAGCGCCCCCGCTCCCGCCCGGGAGATGGACGAGGCCGCCCGCGACAAATACTACCGCCGCCTGCGCATGCAGGCCTTCATCGCCGCCACGCTCGGTTACAGCCTCTACTACGTCTGCCGGACGAGCCTCAACGTGATGAAGAAACCGATTCTCGACAGCGGCTCGCTGGACGCCTCGCAGCTGGGCGTTATCGGCTCGGCGCTGCTGTTCGCCTATGCCATCGGCAAATTCGTCAACGGATTCATCGCCGACTACTGCAACATCAAACGCTTCATGGCCACCGGCCTGATCGTCTCTGCGGCGGCCAACATGCTGATGGGCGTGCTGGGGCTGATGCACTCGGTCATCCCCACGGCCGTGATCTTCATCGCGTTCGCCGTGATGTGGGGCCTGAACGGCTGGTCGCAGTCGATGGGCGCCGCCCCGGCGATCATCTCGCTCTCGCGCTGGTATCCGCTGAAAGAGCGGGGGACCTACTACGGTTTCTTCTCGGCGAGCCACAACCTCGGGGAGTTCTTCTCGTTCCTGTTCGTGGGTTCGATCGTGACCTTCGCAGGCTGGCAGGCGGGCTTCTTCGGCTCGGCGATAGCCGGGGCCATCGGCGTGGTCGTGATCCTGCTGATGCTGCACGACACCCCGGAATCGAAGGGTCTGCCTCCGGTGGAGGCGCTGGCGCACGAGAAACCGGCGGCCTCGGCCGACAAGTCGGTGAAGGAGATTCAGAAGCAGGTGCTGCGCACCCCCGCGGTATGGATTCTTGCCGCTGCGAGCGCCTTCATGTATATCTCGCGCTACGCGATCAACGGCTGGGGCGTGCTGTTCCTGCAGGAGGCGAAGGGTTTTTCGGACGTCGAGGCGATCTCGGTGGTCTCGATCAACGCGCTGCTGGGCATTCTCGGCACGGTGCTCTCGGGGTGGTTCTCGGACAAGCTCTTCAAGGGCGACCGGAAGGTTCCGGCGCTGATTTTCGGCGTGCTGAACGCCGCGGCGCTGGCGCTGTTCTTCTACGGAGGCAACGCCATGTGGGTCAACGTGCTGTCGATGGTGCTGTTCGGCATCGCCATCGGCGTGCTGATCTGCTTCCTGGGGGGCCTGATGGCCGTCGACATCGTGCCGCGGAAGGCTACGGGCGCCGCACTGGGCGTCGTGGGGATGACTTCCTATATCGCTGCGGGCATTCAGGACGTGGCGAGCGGCTGGCTGATCGACTCCAACATCACCGTTGCCGCCGACGGGGTGAAACACTACGATTTCGGCCCTGTGGCGATCTTCTGGCTTGCGGCGGCGGTCATCTCGTTCCTGCTGCCGCTGTTGAACCGCGGCAAGGTCAAGGAGTTTTAGAAAACCCGGAACAGATTCGAAAAAAAACGTTGCAGGGCCTTTGCCTGCAACGTTTTTTCGTTTGTGCGGAGCGGGCCGCTTTATCGGTCGACGCCCTGTTTTCCCTGCTCCGCAGGCCGGACGGTGATGATGCTGTCGACGACGAACTTCGTGAAGCCCCGCCAGGGCAGCGCCCCGAAATACTCCTTATAGTGCAGTTCGAGCGTCTTTCCCCCTTGCAGCATCAGCTCGCGCGCCAGCGCTTCGTTCTCGACCGAGAACTCGAACTCGTAGGACTGGATCGACCCGGCGGCTTTCGAGCGGATGCCGGTCTGGATCAGTTTGCCTTCGTAGGTCTTGAAAAGCACGCCCTTGTAGACGACGTAGTTCAGTTCTCCGCTCTTGACGCCCTCGCCGAAGACGAAGAAGAACCGGAAGTAGGCAGCCGCCGCCAGCACGGCGGCAATCGTTATCGTAATCAGTACCCAATGCTTTCTCATGGTTTTCGTGCGCCGGTTTTGTCCGTGCCCTCGCCGCAAAGATAAGCATTAAATCGTGCCGCCGTGCATTTTCCGCACGCGGGTTTCCGGGCTTTTTCGTATATTTGGGCCTGTGAAGGAGTCGAAATTCGTCAAAACGAAGATCGTGGCGGGCTATCTCCTGCTGATTGCGGTCTGTATTCTCTCGGTGGGCTACGTCTACCGGGTGGCGGTCCGTTTCTCGGCGCCCGACCGCAGTTACGCTCTGCTGCATACCAAGCGCAGCGCCGTCAACCGGACCCTCTACCACCTCTACCAGGCCGAAAGCTACGGGCAGCTGATGATCGCCGGATACGCCTCTTACGAGGCGCGTTACAGGCGGGAACTGCGTACCGTGCGGGCCTCGATCGACTCGCTCCGGGCGCTGACCGTCGGCGGGGATTCGTTGCAGACGATGCGTCTGGACAGCATCACGCGGCTGATCGCCGACAAGGAGCGCCGCACGGTGAGCCTGCGCCGTTCGATCCGCGCCGGGGCCACGGCGGGCCTGCTGGACAAGAACATCCGCAGTCTGATCGGTCCCCGGGAGGCCGTCGTGGCCGATACGATCCCGTTCCGCAGCATCGTGCGGCAGGACACGACGGCCGTGCCGCGCGCCAAACGCCGCTTTTTCCAGCGGCTGGGCGATCTGTTCAGTCCCCCGGAGGCCGATTCGAGCCTCGTGATCTCGCGCCGCGAGACCATCGCCCCGGTCATCCCCGTCGACGCGGTGAAGGACACCATCGTGCTGGTGCTGCAAGCCTTGCAGGACAGCGTCACGAGCAACCGGCAGGGCATCTACGACCATGCGTGGCAGGAGGGGCTGCGGTTGAGTTACAGCAACGAACTGGTCAATACGAAGATATACCGCCTGATCATGGACTTCGAGGCCGAGGACACGGCCTACCTGATGCAGCGTATCGAGCGCAACGAGGCTTTCCGCAGACGGTCGTCGCGCATCCTGGGCGGCGTGGCCATCGGGGCCGTGGTGCTGATGCTCCTGTTCGTCGGGATGCTTTGGCGCGACATCAATCGCAGCAACCGTTACCGCCGCGAGCTGGAGCGCGCCAACCGCGACAAGGAGTCGCTGCTGGAGGCGCGCGAGAAGCTGATGCTGGCCATCACGCACGACATCAAGGCCCCGCTGGGATCGGTGATGGGCTATATCGACCTGCTTGCGCGGCTGACGGGCGACAAGCGGCAGGAACTCTACCTGCGCAACATGAAAGGGTCGTCGGAACACCTGCTGGCGCTGGTCAACAGTCTGCTGGATTTCTACCGGCTGGATATTAACAAGATCGAGGTTTGCTGCGTGGCGTTCAGTCCCGCGCAGCTGTTCGAAACCATCCGTGCGGGATTTGCCGCCGCGGCCGCCGCAAAGGGGTTGGAACTGCGTCTGGAGGCTGAACCGGCCGCCGCGGGAGAGGTGTCGGGCGATGCGCTCCACATCCGTCAGATCGCCGACAACTTGATTTCCAACGCCTTGAAATTCACCGACGAGGGGTCGGTGACGCTCCGCGTGGACGTGGTGCGGGGGCGGCTGGTCTTCTCGGTGCGCGACACGGGCCGCGGCATCGGCCGCGAGGAGAGGGAACGCATCTTCGCCGAGTTCGTGCGTTTGAGTTCGGCGCAGGGAGTCGACGGATTCGGGTTGGGGCTGTCGATCGTCGACCGTCTCGTGAAGTTGTTGGACGGTACGATTTCGCTCGAAAGCCGTCTCGGAGAGGGGAGCAAATTCATCGTGTCGGTCCCCGTCGGTGAAGCGGCGGCCGGGAGTGCGGCTGCCGGAGCCGAAGAGTCTGCGCCCCAGGCGGGACTGCGCGTGCTGCTGGTCGATGACGATCCCCTGCAACTCGAAATGACCGCCGCGATGTGCCGCCGTGCCGGGGTCGGATGCGAGAGCTGCCAATATCCCGAGTATGTCGCCAAACTCGTCGGCGAGAGCCGTTTCGATTTGGTGCTGACCGATTTGCAGATGCCGTCGGCCGACGGGTTCGGCGTGCTGGAGGCGGTGCGCGGGGTCGATCCCGGGCTGAAAGTGGTCGCCGTGTCGGCGCGCGGGGACCTGGGCGCTGCGGATTTCGCGGCCCGGGGTTTTGCGGGGTGCCTCCGCAAGCCGTTCACTTACAGCGAACTGATGGCGGCGATACGGGCGGCCTGCGGCAGCGGGGAGATCGTCCCGCAGGGCGGGGACCCGGAGATCCCATCGGCGGACGGGGTCGATTTTACGGCTCTGACGGCCTATGCCGGGGACGATCCCGAGGCGGCGCGAAGCATCCTGCGCTCGTTTGCCGAACAGACGGCGGGAAATTGCGCGGAGCTTGAAAGGGCGCTCGGCGAGGGGGATGCCGCGACGGTGAAGACGCTGGCGCACAAGATGCTGCCGATCTTCACGATGCTCGGGGCGGCGGAGGTCGCCGAGACGCTGCGCCGGGGCGAGACGTGCGAAGGGCCGTTGCCGGAGGCCCTTTGCGGCGAACTGCGTGCGGCGGCGGGAAAAATCCGCGCGATTGTCGCGGAAGCTGAAAAAACGCTATCTTTGTGAAGCCTATGGAAGAGCGGATTCTGATTGTCGACGACGATATTACTTTTGCCCTGATGCTGCGCACGTGGCTCTCGAAACGCGGTTTCGGAGTCGGGACCGCCTCGTCGGTGGCGGCGGCGCGCACGGCTCTTGAGGCGGGAGGCTTCTCGCTCGTGCTGAGCGACATGCGCCTGCCGGACGAGGACGGCATCGCCCTGCTGCAATGGATGGCGGGAGCGGGTGTCGCGGCGCCGGTGATCGTGATGACGAGTTACGCCGAAATCCAGAACGCCGTGCGGTGCATGAAGCTCGGCGCACGCGACTATGTGGCCAAACCGGTGAATCCCGACGAACTGCTGAAAAAGATCCGTGAAGCGTTGGATGTTCCGGCGGCGCCGGCCGCGAAATCCGCTTCGAAGCCCGCGCCGCGTGCGGCCGGGAGCTTTTCGGAGCAGCCGCTCAACTACATCGAGGGCCGCAGCGACGCCGCCCGGCAGTTGTACGAACACATCCGGCTGGTGGCCCCGACCAATATGTCGGTGCTGGTCAACGGTGCGAGCGGCACGGGCAAGGAGCATGTGGCGCAGTTGATCCACCGGGAAAGCAAGCGGGCCGGAAAGCCCTTCGTGGCGGTCGACTGCGGGGCCATTCCCCGCGATCTGGCGGCTTCGGAGTTTTTCGGTCATGTCAAGGGGGCCTTCACGGGGGCTTTGGCCGACAAGACGGGCGCTTTCGAGGCGGCCGACGGAGGCACGCTGTTTCTCGACGAAGTAGGGAACCTGGGTTACGAAACGCAGGTGCAGCTGCTGCGCGCCCTGCAGGAGCGGCGTATCCGTCCCGTCGGCAGCAACCGCGAGATTCCCGTCGACATCCGTCTCGTGGCCGCGACCAACGAGGACCTCGAAGCGGCCATCGCGCGCGGGACGTTCCGCGCCGACCTGTACCACCGCATCAACTCCTTCACGCTGCGCATGCCCTGCCTGCGGCAGATGCGCGGGGATATTCCGCTCTTCGCCGACTTCTTTCTCGACCAGGCCAACCGGGAGCTGGACAAGCGGATCGTCGGGTTCGACGCCGCGGCCGCCGCGGCCCTTGCCGCCTATGACTGGCCGGGGAACCTGCGGCAGCTGAAAAACGCGGTGATGTCGGCGACGCTGCTCGCCGCGGGCGAGTACATCACCTGCCGCGACCTGCCGGCCGAAGTCACCGGAGGTCCGGCGGAACCTGCGGAGGCGCCTCTTTCGCTGCGCGATCCCGCTTCCGAGGAGGAGCAGATCCGCCGCGCCCTCGCAACGGCGGGCGGCAACAAGTCGCAGGCCGCCAAACTGCTCGGCATCGACCGCAAGACGCTCTACAACAAACTCCATCTTTACGGTATCGAATAGGAGGCTTCCCGCCTGTCCCGTTCCGGTTTCCGGACGGCCGTTCCACACTCCGGCTGTGGAATTTTTCCACACTTTCTGTCCCGTCTCCACATTTTTCCACACCTTCTCCGATTTTTAGCGCAATGGCGTTTGCGTTGGAAATCTGCTTGTTGCGTGTTTTGCGCCGTTGTGGCACTTCGCTTGAACTTTCAGAAGTCAGAACGCGAGTAAGACGACCCGCTAACGAAAGAATGAAGTTCAACCATTTAAATTTTAAAGCTATGAAAAAGACGATTGTGATGATGGCGGCGCTGATGCTGACAGCCGGAGGAATGGTTTATGCCCAGCAGCCCGAAAAGCAGGACACGCCCCAGAAGGAGAATCCCACCGCTCCCGAGCAGAAGCAGGAGCCTACCGCTCCGGAAGAGAAACCCGACCCCGTGAAGCCGGAACAGACTCCCGCAGAGCCGGAATCGGAACCCGCCGAGCAAAAATCGGAGCCGGTGAAGACGGAGAAGAACGCAAGCCTGGAGAATCAGTCGGGAGAGGTCGTCCGGTAATCTTCCGCCCGAAATCATTTAGTTAAACAATTGTTTGCCTGGTCCCCTGCTTCGGCGGGGGATTTTTTTGCGCGAAAAAAACGCCACCCGAGCCGGGTGGCGTTTTTCGGCGCCGGGGGCATTTACTGAATCCATTCCACGTTCGCGGCGTCGCGGAAAAGGATGTTCAGCGGCCGGACGAGTCCGTCGGCATCGGCGGCAAAGAGGAAGCCCACCTTGTCGAGCGGTACGGAGATAAAGGTCGTCGAGGGGTAGCCGCCGATCATGTCGATTTTGTCGAGCAGCGCCCAGACGAAGATTTCGAACGGCATCTGGCCCGGCAGCAGCGTCAGCCCCTCGAACCGGTCGGGGTAACCGGCCGACGAGCTGTCGGCGGGATGGGGCTTGAAGAAGATGTCGTAATCGCTGCCGTACTGCTGTATGATCCGTTCCACATAGGCCGCCTGCTGCTGTTCGCTCGCGGCGGAACTGTGGCTCGTGCCGATGATGATGAGGTTTTTCTTCGGCGACAGGTCGAACAGCCCCGCGAAGCGGGCGTAGTCGAATTTGGCCATGCGGTAGAACTGTTGTTTCGAAGCCTCGGGAAGGGCTGTCAGCAGTTCGTAGGGCTGGACGCTCTCCATCTTCATTGCAGCCAGCCGGTCGGCGATGAACGGGCAGGAGGACTCCATCAGGCTGCTGTTTTGCAGCATCAGCCGGTAATCGGGGCGCGTCGAGAGGTAGTAGGGCCAGGTGTAGGAGGCGAACTCCTCCGGCGCGCGGGTCTCGGGATAACGGCCGCCGTGGTTCCAGTCGAGGGCTTCGACTTCGGCGGCGTAGTCGTTCCAGTTCTGCTCGGCCGTGGCGGCATCGCCGAAGTAGTTGTGGAAATTGTTGTAGGTCGCCGTGCCGTCGGAGAGCATCGTCACCTTCACGCGTGCCGAGTCGATGCCCTGCGCCACGAACCAGTCGTAGCCCAGGCGGCACCGCAGGTCGTCGACCCATAGCCCGAAGACCGCTGTGGGGTCCTCGGCGTTGATCTCCAGGATGCGGCGTTTCATCGCTTCGCTCATGGCCCGTAATTCCTCGTTGGTGGCATGGCCCGTGGGGTCGGCGACGGGGTACACGAAGGCCCGGTCGGGAAATTCGGCGGCGTCGAAGGTGCTTGCGCGTTCGTAGGAGACGTAGCTCGGTTTGTCGTGCGAAAGCAGGTGCAGGCCCGAATAGAGGGTCGGCATGGTTCCGACCGAAATGTAGAAATAGTAGTCCGGGGCGTCGAATCCCGTGCCGCCCGCACTTTGCGAGACGGTGAAAGCCAAGGTCTTTCCGTCGCAGGAGAAAAGAAGCGACGCACTGCGGGCAGGACCCGGATTCTCGGCAAAGGTCACGTCGATCTCGGAGTACCCTGCCGGTCCTTCTTCTGCGGAGAGGGTCAGCCAGTCGGGTTTTTCGTCCTGACCGTAGTTTTCCGGCGCCAGCGTCACGCTCCAGGGCGCCGGAGCATTGACGGTGATCTTGCCGCTGCGGGCGAGGTGGTCGAGCGACAGAAAATCGGTTCCGCCGTTGATGCTGACCGACGGAGTTCCGTCGTCCGCACAGGACCAGGTTCCGGCCGCGAGGCCCAGGATCAGAAGAAGACGAAATAATCGTTTCATGCGAGGTGTTTTTTAGTTGAGTCGTTCGTATCGTTAAATGCGGAAATGTGCGGTTTACTGCACGGCATGCAAAATTTAGGCCGCCCGATTGTCCGGACGGCCGTGGGGGAAACAGGGCGTTTTCAGGCGTTCCGCTTTTTCTTGATGCGTTCGAAATGTTCGCGCAGGCGTTCGCTGAACTCCTCGCGGCGGTGTTTCAGATTGGCCCGCCACCCCAGCCAGCGGGTGTAGCGCAGGCGTTTTTCGGGATAGATGTCGCGGATCGTCACCAGGATGCCCGTCTCCTCCACACCGCCGAAATCGGGGTTCGACACCGTGTCGAAAACCCGCATCGTGGGCGAAAGGTTCATGTAGGCGTTGATCAGCGGCGGGATGTTCTCGTTGAACTTGCGGATCTGCTGGATCAGGATGCGGTAGTTCTCCATGTAGGTCGCGCCGCAGAACAGTTCCTCGTAATAAGGGTCGTCCAGGTCGAGCCGTATGGGATGGATGCCCTCCACCAGCTGGTCGCGGTCGGGGAAATAGCGGCGCAGGAACCAGATCAGCGCGTTGCGGGCCACGGCCTTGTAGGTCGTGTACATGGTGACTTTGCCGAAAAGGTATTTGGCCTTGGGGTTCAATACGATCAGCGCGCCCAGTCCGTCCCAGAGGTTGTCCAGCGCATAGATGCTCTTGGCGTTGCCGCGGGCCTGGTAGGCGGGCTGCACGAACGAACGCCCCAGTTCGATGGTCCGGGGCAGGAACTTCCGGCGGAAACGCTCGCTGAAACGGAAATAGTGTTCGGTCGAGAGATGGCGGGGGTTGGGCGTGGTGCAGACGATGAAGCGGTAACCGCCGACGATCTCCTGCGCCGAGGGGTCCCAGACGATCAGCTGGTAGTAGCCGTCGCCCGCGAGGTCTTCCTCGTCGATGTCCACCTCCTGCCCCGTGCCGCCGCCGGCGCCGCGGAAGGCCGCTTCGCGCAGGCGGCCCACCTCGCGCATGAGCGAGGGGCATTCGGCGGCCGAAAAGATGTAGATTTCATTGCCTGCCCGGTGGGTGTTGCGCATCTTGCGGGCGGGCGTCAGTTCTGCGAGCAGCAGTTCCCGGGCGACCGGTTCGATGATGGGTACTGTATTCTCTTTCTGTTGCATGACAGGGCAAAAATACCAAAATTAGCGGTTTTGATTCGGGCCGGCGAGCGTTTTTTCCAAAAAATACGCTTTTTTACGTACTTCCAGCGCCTGTTCGTGCAGCGACCCGAAACGCTGGAGTTCGGCCACGGGAATCGGGTCGCCGACGACGATGCGGAAATGGCGGCACTTCTGCGAAAACATTTCGTCGGGCAGCCACAGCATCTCGATGTTAAACTTGACGCCCAGCGCCTTGCGGATTCGGTAGACGCGGTAGAAGAACTTCGACAGACGCCCTTCGACGAAGACCGGAACGATCTGCCGCTGCGAGGCGTAGGCCTTTTTCAGGAAGCTGATTTTCCACTCGGGGTCGGTCACCTCGCCGCCGTTGGGGCGCGAGCAGAGACCCGCGGGAAAGGTCAGGACCGGCAGATCGCCGAAGAACTCTTCGTCGAACTTCCGGGCGTAGGAGGCGCTCTGCGCGCCGTGCTTGTTCACCGGAATCCACAGCGGGCGCAGCGGTTCGAGGTACATCAGCAGGTCGTTGACCACCACCCGCGCGTCGCCGAAACGGTCGATCAGCTTGTCGGCGAGCATCATGCCGTCCATGCCCCCGAACGGATGGTTCGAGGCGAAGAGGTAACGGCCTCCGGGGGCGAGCTTGTCGAGTCCTTCGATCGAATAGGTGACCTGCCATTCGCGGAAACAGGCGCGGATGAACTCCTGCGGAGGCAGCGACCAGTAGTGTTCGAGGATATGGTTGATTTCCGACTCGTGGATCGTGCGGCGCAGCCAGTTCACGACCGGACGGGGAATCCAGCGAGCCAGCCGCGGGGCTTTCTGCCTGAGTACGGCGCCGATGTCGATTTTGGGCATGGAATGTTCGGAAAATTATATCCACAAATATACGGTTTTTTTGCTATAAGATGCACCTTGTTGAAAGTTAATCGTCGTTAGAACGCGTTTTGGCGAAGGGTAGGTCTTTCACCTTGTTTCGCTTTGTGTCGAAATTTTAACCCTAATTTTAACCCTTGTTGTTTTTGAAGGGCTTTTTTTAGCCCCCTTTTTTCGGGTTGATTTTTCCGGTGAATTTCTTGTAAAAATAGTTTGTTGCCTAATCTCGGCTGGATGACGATTGGAGGACGTTGTAAAATTTTTCGAGAATTTTTATCGAAAGAACTCTTTGTCAATCAGTATTTTGAGCCTAAATTAGTCCTTGCGGGAAAAATTTCCTCGATTTTTCTTGGAACCAGCCACTATTAAAAAGCAAAATCGTAAAACGAATAGTTATGAAAAAAACGATTAGACCTATTCTGCGTGATGACCTTTCGAGGAAAGGTTTGGAAAAACGTATCGACCTGCGTGTATATCTCGACGGCCGCCAAACGAAATTTGCGACTCCCTATTCGATTGCCCCGGCTTGCTGGGATAAGAAATCCGGACGTGTTGTCGGAAACTGCCCTGAAAAAAGCGTAATTAACGGCTATCTGAACGGGAAGGAAACCGAATACGAACGCTATCTGTTCCAGTGCGAGATGTTGGGTGAAACCGTGGACCTGGAGCGAATCCGGGAAATACTCACCGGAAAGGCGCGGACGGCTCCGAGTGAAAAGACGAACGCCACCCTCGATGAAATCTTCGATGCCTATGTAGATAAACTGCGGACGGATAACCGCTGCGAGCGAACGATTATAGGTATATTGGACCTTAAAAAGGATATGGCGAAATTTTCGAAACGGAGTAAGAAACGGACGATCGACCAGCTCGATATTCTCTTTATTCAGGAGTATAAAAAGTATTTGCGGACGGTCCGTCGGAATGCGGATAATACGATTAATACGAAATTGAACCGCCTGCGTTCGGTGGTGAAATGGGCCGGACGGCTGGGCTATCCGATCGACGATCCGTTCGGGAAGGGATTGAAATTCCTAAACCGCTCGAAACCCCGGACGGTTTTTCTGACAAAGGATGAATACGACGCGTTCCTGCAAAAGGCCCTGCCGGATAAAGGTGATCCGGCGATGAAACTGACACGAGAACTGTTTATTTTCAGTTGTGAAACGGGCTTGCGGTTCAGCGACGTATTGGACCTGAAGTGGACGCACTTGAAAAATATTAAAGGCGTGACCTATATTTCTAAGATTCAATGCAAGACGAAAGAACTGGTTGAAATTCCGGTGACGTTGAAATGGCCGAAGGTCCTGCTTGCCAAGTACCGGAACGTGTCCACGGGCGAGCATGTTTTTCCGCGTCTATCGAATGGTTGTATAAACCGGAAACTGAAAATGTTGGCTGAGAAAGCCGGAATCGGGAAACGCCTCTCGTTCCACGTCGGTCGGCATACCTTCGCTTCCCATTTGGCGAACGCGGGCACCCCGCTCTATATGGTAGCGAAACTTTTGGGGGATAAAAGCCTCGATATGGTACACCGGGTCTATACGAATACCGAACGAACGGAGCTGATCGAAGCGATGAAAAAACTGGGTGCCTGATAAAAAAACGAGAGCTTCCGCCGAGTTTTGGCGGAAGCCTTTTTTATCTTTGTGAAAAACCTTTGAACGATGAACGCCTTGACGAATAACACCGCGACCTTGTTTCGCCGTTATCTGTGGCTCTTGGACGTGATTTACTCCGCGGGCCGTATCACCCTGGATGAAATCCGCGTCCGTTGGCAGCGGAACGAGATGTCGGGCGGCGAGGAACTGCCCCGAAAGACCTTTGAGAACCACCGGAAAGCCGTTGAAGAGTTGTTCGACGTGAATATCGCCTGCGACCGCCGTACGAACGAATACTACGTCGAATGCGGCGACGACCTGGTGCGCGACGATCTGCGACGCTGGCTGTTGGAAACCTTCGCCGTGAACGACCTCTTGGTAAATAGTAAACGCCTGCGCCGACGGATCGCGTTGGAGCCGATCCCTTCGGGCTACGCCTATCTGACTGCCGTACTCCGGGCGATGGAGGAAAACCGATGCTTGGAGATCGTCTACCGCCATACCTACGATGAAAAACGAGAAAATCGTTACGAGGTCGAGCCTTACGGATTGAAGGCGTTCCGGAGGCGCTGGTACCTGATCGCCAATAGCGTGGAAATGGGCGGAATTTACGCGTTCGCCCTTGACCGGGTACGAAGTATGGTTCCGACGGCGAAAGCGGCTGAAATCCCCTCTGATTTCGATTGTGCCGGATTCTATGCCGACGCCTTCGGAATTATCCGTGAACGGGACCGGAAGGCCGAACGGGTCGAAATCCGCGTCTTGGGGAAGCAGGCGAACTACGTCCGGGCTCTGCCCCTGCACCCTACCCAGCGTGAAACCGAGCGGACCGCGGAATATTCGGTGTTCGAATACCGGTTGGCACCGACTTACGATTTTCGGATGGAACTGCTCTCGAACGGCGCGGATGTAGAGGTGTTGCAACCTGCGTGGTTCCGGGAAGAGGTGAAAAATGTGGTTGCTAAAATGATGGATAGATATGAGTGAAAAAATTATTGTAAAATTAAGACGCGATAATATATCTGTTAGTTCGTGTAAGGAAGGAGTGTATCTAACTTTTGATGCGGAAAATGCTCGTCCTATTATCTGTAAATATTCGGAGGTAATAACGATTTTTACGCCTAACCAAATTTATGATGTTGAAGATATAATGCTGATGTTAGGCCCCGTGTTACATTCATTTTTAGAGAAAGCTAAAATATCTACGGGACTACTCCATTGGGAGAGTGCTAATCCGTTTGTTAAGTTGCGTTCTCGTGCTGTAAAAGACTATGTTCTAATATTAAACGAGATACGAAAAATTGCCATTGAAGATGATTTGAAAGCGATTGTAATTTCTCTTGATGATAGGGCTTTCCCAGATTTTCTTTTGAAAAAGGGGGAAGATGAAAAATTCTATTTAGAGGTGATGAAAATAGCGAAAGACTTGAATCTAATAATTTTTGTATTATGGTATACGTTTCCTGAGAACGAATGCGATTGGGGAGATAAATTAATATGGATTGAGACACCCATAGGATGCTATAAAACTGAAACGGCCGATTTTTTTTGATTGACGATGAATGAATTTTGAAGGGGCTTCGATTTAGGTCGAAGCCTTTTTTGTTGGAAATCCGCGAAATCTTTGTACTTTTGTCTATGACATATTGATAGACGCGAAAGCGTAAGTTTATTCTCTACGGCGAATCTGGAAAATTCTGATGAATACGGGAATAAGCGTTGTTATTCCTATGTCCTTGAAAAAGGGCGTGGGCTGATGCTTATTTTAGTATTCGGGCTATTCCAGAGCCTGCCGTATAGAATAAGCCTTCAGCGCCACGCTTTCTTTATTTGCCTCTTTGACGGTTGAAAAATAATCTGCCCTTGCGCCGGGGGTTGGCGGAAGCGACTGATAATTTTGCCGTAAAGAGTTTTTAACCGAAATAACGGGATATGGAAAAGAGTGGACTTTCGACGAGGGACCGAATGTGCTCCGTGGCGGGTGGTATGGCCGGCCTGCTTGTAGACCGGGAAATTCCGTCGCGGCTGATTCCCTTTCGCGGGGAATTTCCCCTGCTGGATATGATCGAGGCGATACGGTTTCGGGAGGCAATCCGCTCGACGATGTGGATTGAGGACCTGCCCCCGAAATTCCTGTATGCCGCCGCCGAAGGGAGCCGGATAGCGAGATTGGAGCGAGAATTTCGACACTATCTGTCGAGAAACGGATTAAAGAGCGGCGATTTTGAAAAGTTGGAGGACGCCGAAAAATCGGAATGGTTGCAGAGGTGGATGGAGGCCGATTCCGTCAGCGCCGACGATCTCGTCGTCAAAAAATACCGGGATGAAGCCACCCCGGTCTCGAAATCCCTCGGCGACCCGGCGATGCCGGTTGCTGAAAAGCGGGAAATCTATGACGACCTTGTCGCCCGACGGGCTTATTGGGACGATCTGTGTTTCGAGTTCGGGCGGATTGGCTGGGAGAAAAAGTTACTGAACCTCGCCTTGTATATCCATTACGGCGGGGATTTGGAGGTCGTTTTGGCTCGCTATAAAGAGAACCACCCCGACTATGCCGACCGGATTCCCCACTCGTTGGCGTACTATATCAGCTACCTGCGGACGGGTGAAGCGACCTCCGTGTTACATTATTTTCTGTTGGAAAAGGCCTGCCTCTCCGAAAGTCGGCTGACGGCCCTGCTTACTGCCGAACTCCGCGAACGTCTGGAAGAGGTGTTTTGCTGGGATGGCGGGACGAATAGCGCGTGGACGGTCGGGATCGACTACCGGGGCGAAGAAAAAATGGATGAAATTATCACCACCCTCGATATTGAAAAAGGGCGAGAATATCTTATCTTTGGGAACCTAACTATTAAACCTTTTATTATGGAAACGAAAGAAACCTTGTTAAAAGAAAACCCGTGGCGGGTATTAGCCGAAAAAATCGAGAAGAACGGCTATATGCGATTGGAAAAGTTGAATGCGTATGCCGATGACATCCCGTTTATCGAAGAATTTAATGAGCGAACGAAAAACGAGCCCGAGTATCAGTTGCATACCGAAATATTGCCTTATCCGTTTATCGGCGATGTTCTTGGTGCGCGGGTCGTACTGTTAATGTCAAACCCGGGTTATAAGGTGTCGTCGAATATCGAAGCTCATGAAAAGATGAGCGATGAAGAAAAACGCTTCGTCATTCGGGCGCAGACCCAAGCGATGCTACTCGAAGATCGTGCGATTTTTTATTCCGGTCCGGAATATAAGCCGTTTAATGAGGAGCAGGATTGGTATTGGGCGAAGAAAACGCGGATAATTCGGGAAGCTGTTCCCGGAGCTGAAACGAAGATAGCGGCGGTTCAGCTAATGGCTTATCATTCCAGGAAATATAAGCCATTTCCGGCGAAAATGGGCTTGCTTCCTTCTCAGGAGTATACGAAACGGCTGGTAAAATATCTGATTGATAAAAATGTTATATTCGTATATGCCCGAAGTAAGGCCCAGTGGCTTGATTTTGTTCCGGAATTGGAGAATGCCACCTGCGTTGAACTGAGTAGTATCCGGAATGCGTGTCTGTCTGAAAAGAATTGTAAAGACGGCGGATTCGAAATAATTAAAACCGCGTTAACTGAATAAAATTTGTTTGTGTAGGTTATGTAGACCGCCCCTGACCGGGGCGGTTTTTTGTGTTCTGTAAGTCGGCAAAAATGATCTTTTGACCCTCTTTTGGGGTTGTTTTGGAGCCGTTTTAATGTTAATTAATTGATATATAAATAATTATCTAAAAAAGGACCTTCGTATTATCCACCATTATATATTAGGAAATAAAGGGCGAGAAATCGCCCGCTAATTCTGATATAAAGCTATGAATAATTTAAGAATTAAAACGGAGTGTGAGATTATCGTATCTCCGAAGATGCTCCAAACGCTGATTAAAGTGGGGATAGCCCAGAATCGGGATTGGATTATTAATTATCTTACGAAGGCTCTCCTCGGAGCGGAGTTGCTGACTGCGAAAGAGGTTGAAGGCTCGATGAAGGTCAGTCGCTCGACGCTCTATCGTTGGGAGAAAAAAGGTTTGATTACGCCTATGCGCTACGGGCGTTCTAAGAGGTATTGTAAAGACGAACTTTTGAAATTGAAAAAATATGGTCGATAATATTACTTTGAAATGTTACGATAAGGAGGTCTATCATCACCTGCGTTATGGAACTTTCGTTGAAAAATCGAATTGGATAAATGGGAGATGGTATGATAAGTTGGTATTAAATAATGGGAAATCCGGGGATGATGCGCATGATCTGATAATTGAATTTTACGAAGACTTTATGAAAATTTACGGTAGTATCCGAAAGTGGTACTACGGCGCGACTTCGTTGGATGATTTGACTAAAACGGATTTGGAAAAGGCTTGGCGGAAAGTGGCCAAACGACTTGGCATCTCGTTCGATACGTTGAGAACCTTTGAAATTTCCGAGATTGAAATAGGGCTGAATGTCCCGTTTGATATGGAATGTGTCGAAATGATACACCGAATCCGTGCATTTAAGTCGAAATGCTACGAGTTGAACGATTCGCGTCCTACATGCCGAAAGTTTGTTTCGGGATTTTTCACTGCTAAAATTTATGATAAAATCGCTGAAATAAATAAAGATAATCGGAACGTGCTAATACGGAATCCGGACCTCTACCCGGAGAAAAACGCCCTTCGGGTTGAATTTACGTTGAAAGGCGGGCGACGGAAGGTACTCTCCCGGTTGAAGGAAGGAACGCTCGGTGGACTGCTTGAAGAATATACCCGGATTGTGAATTTCTTTTGGCGGAATTGTCAGGCTTTTGCCTTTGATAATATAGGCCGTCGGCCGTCGTTTCACCCCAAACGGGGGAGCTTGAAGGAACTGACCGATTATTTCGTGGTTCTGGGATTGGCGAGCCTATCTCATGCTGAATTGGACGGCTATACCGGGCTGTTGTCGAAAGGGGCGCAGCGCGACTTTAGAAAGTGGCTGCGAAGGCGTCACGAGCGGGAAAAGGATTACTTATACCCGGATTACCGTATTGAATTTACCGAGGCGATAAAGTGGCACTTGATAGATTTGATTAGGCTGAATAACCGCCAGAGGCGTGATAATATTGACTTATGATATAAGATAAAAAACGAGGGGAAATTACCCGCTGAATAAAGCTGGGTAATGTCTCTCGCTGTAAATGCTGTAAACGTTATAATGTAAATATAGAGACTGCTGTAATGAAATCGTTGTATATAGAAACGCCGTATGTTGTAATAAGAGCTCCTTGATGATCTCGTCCTTGCCTAATAGGAGGAACGTCGTATATTATTTCGAGCCGCGCCCCGTCAGGCTCCTCGACATTCTATAATACGCGCCCTCGGCCAGCTCTCACGGCGTTCTCCGCTATGCTGTTGTAAATGCCGATTTCTACGCTCCTGCCGCTTCGAAGGAGTATTTACCCGCCCGAAGGAAAGGCCTCCTGGAAATCGCTGTTTTCGGCCTTGTAGGCGAAGCTCCTAATTATTGGCGCTCGGAGGTCTTAGACGGGTCTTTGTATTGGAGAAATACCCTAAATACGAACGGATATTATTTCGGGCCGCGGCGCGGGGTGTTGTTGGAGATCGACCGCTATCTGCCAGCCTGCCTATACCTACGTTTGGCGCGATGTCGTGGCGTGAAAACGGGAAACTCTTGGAGAACCCGATTTTAGATCGTTGAAGCCTCCGGCGAACTACTGCCCGGTAGGCTATGGAAACGCTTGGAGATCGTCCCTCTTGTCGTTGTATGGACGGGCTGTTGCTGACGTGAAGGATTGGCGTGTGCTAAAAGGAGTGTTGCTCTATTGGAATTGACGGCTGTAATAGCGAGTTCTGCGTTGGAGCGTTTGTTACGACGGTGTACTATTGAAGCCTACCCAGCGATCCGGACGAATAGAGGGTGTAATGGTACACTATTGAAAGTGTGATTTATTATTAACTATTCGTGTATTGAGATGATTGTTAGAGAGTTTGAATTGTTGAAAATGATCGTGTTTTAACCCTAATTTTAACCCTCGTAATTTTTGCGCTCCCGTAAACGACTTAGAATGAGGCGGGAAATTATTGCCGATTATATTTACAAATATAGGCATTCTTTTTTGAAAAATCCCTAACTTTACACCCAAATAGACCTTTGCAAATAACTATTATGTCGCAATACCATACTCCCGTACTGCTGGAAGAGTCTGTGGGACTGCTCGCTGTCGAACCTGCGGGCACTTACGCCGACCTCACTTTCGGCGGAGGCGGCCATTCGCGCCGCATCCTCTCCGCCCTGGGGCCGGAAGGCCGTCTGTACGGTTTCGACCAGGACCGCGACACGCTGGAGAACCGTCCCGACGATGCGCGTTTTCACTACGTGGAGAGCAATTTCCGCTTCCTGCGGGGGGCGCTGCGGCTGCGCGGCGTGACGGAGGTCGACGGCATTCTGGCCGACCTGGGGGTTTCGTCGCACCATTTCGACGCCGTGGAGCGCGGATTCTCGTTCCGCGGAGAGGCTCCGCTCGACATGCGCATGAACCAGAGGGGGCGGCTCACGGCGGCCGACGTGGTGAACGACTACACCGCGGAGGACCTGACCCGCATTCTGGGCGACTGGGGCGAGGTAGAAACACCGTGGAAGGTTGCCAACTGTCTGGTCAAGGCCCGTGCGGCGGCGCCCGTGACGACCACGGCGCAGCTGGTCGGAGCCGTGAAGCCCTGCACGCCCAAAAAGGACGAGGCGAAATTCCTGACCAAACTTTTCCAGGCCCTGCGCATCGAGGTCAACGGCGAGATGGAGGCGTTGAAAATGGCGCTGGAGCAGAGCCTGCGGGTGCTGAAGCCCGGCGGCCGGCTGGTCGTTATCTCCTACCATTCGCTCGAAGACAGGCTGGTGAAGAATTTCATGCGCAGCGGCAACTTCTCGGGGCAGGTCGAAAAGGACTTTTTCGGTCGTTCGCAGGCCCCGTTCGACCTCGTGACGCGCAAGGCCGTGACCCCTTCGGCCGAAGAACTCGACCGCAATCCCCGTTCCCGTTCGGCGAAACTCCGGGCGGCCGTAAAACGCTGATACGATGTACCGAGACCACGAATTCGACCCGGTGACCCCCGAGGAGCAGGCCCGCCGCGAGCAGGAGGAGGAGTTCGCGCGCCGTGTGCGCCGCGAGGTGCGGCGCATGGAGCGGGGCGAAGCCGAAGAGGACATCCGCGCCGACGAGGAGCGCGAGGCCGAAGAGCGGGCCGAAGCCGAAGAACGCGAACGCCGCGAGCGACGCCGCAGGTCCAGCACCTTCTGGCAGCTGTTCTCGGGTACGATCCTCGTGCGCGAGGGCGTCTCGAAATACTATCCCTATATGCTGACCATCGCCGGGATGTTCTTTTTGAGCATCATGGTGATGTTCTGGTCGCTGCACCTCGACATGCGTTACACGCGTCTCGAGCGCGACGTGCAGAAACTCCGCGAACGCTCGATCCGCCTTCAGGAGCAGCGTTACCAGCGCACGACCCATTCGGCCATCGTCGAACAGCTCCGGGCGCGGGGCATCGAGCTTTACGACCCGCAGGCGCCGGGCGAGATCATCGAAAACTAAACGGCGATGAAGCAGGAACGTTCGAAGGTCAAAAGCGATATTCTGCTGCGGGTGAGGCTTCTGTACGTGCTCTTCATCCTCGCCGGGGCCATCGTGCTCGCACGGCTCGTCTGGGTGCAGCTGTTCAGTGCGGAGGTGGCCTACAATGCCGACCGCCTCGCCAGCCGCATCTTCACCGAGGAGGTCATCCCGGCGCAGCGAGGGAGCATCCTTTCGCGCGACGGCGAACCCCTCGCCACCTCGATCTTCCGCTATCAGGCCGCCTTCGACTTCGCGTCGCCGGGGCTGGATTCGCTCAAGACCTTCCGCGAACAGGCCGACTCGCTCGCGAAACTGCTGGCTGCCTTCTTCCGGGACAAGCCCGCCTCGGCCTATGCCAAACGTTTCCGCGAGGAGCACGCCCGCCGTTACCGGCTGGTCAATCCGCGCGACACCTCCTACCTGCGTTCCGAGGGGTGGATTTCGCGCATGATGGACCGCATGCGGGGCGAGGAATATGTCAAACGCCGCATCTACGACACGATCCGCGACCATACGCCCGTGAATATCTTTCCCCGCGAGGTGGATTTCGCCGAGTGGGAGACCCTGCGGCGTTATCCGCTGCTGAACTGGAACATGGGCATGGTCTACCGGCTGATCGAGCGCGACGAACGCATCTATCCCCAGGGCGAACTGGCGCGCCGTACGATCGGACTGACGGGCGACAAGGGCAATTACGGCATCGAGGAGGCCTACCGCGAGGAGTTGGCGGGCCGCGACGGCAAAGCCCTGCGCCAGCGCATCGCGCGCGGCTTTTACGGCCGGGTGGCGGGCGGGGACCACGAGGACCCGGTGGACGGCTTCGACATCGTCACGACGCTCGACCTCGACCTGCAGGATGTGGCCGACAAGGCGTTGAGGCGACAGCTGGAAGCCCAGAATGCTTTGTGGGGCACGACGATCGTGATGGAGGTCCATACGGGCGAAATCCTGGCGATGGTCAACCTCGGCCGCAATGCCGACGGGAGTTTCGCCGAACGGGAGAACTACGCCCTGGGCCGCAGCATGGAGCCGGGTTCGACGTTCAAGCTGGCGACGATGCTCACGCTGCTCGACGACGCCCGGATGCCCGTCTCGACGGTTTACGACACCCACAACGGCGATCCGGTGACGGTAGGCCCGGCCAGGAACATCCGCGATTCGCACCGCGGCGACCGTGAAATCGACTTCCGGCGCGCCGTGGCTTCGTCGTCGAACGTTTACTTCGCCAAGGCGATCTGGGACCGTTACGGAAGTACGGGCAGAAAGCAGGAATACAGCGATTTTCTCCATAAGGAGCTGCATCTGGGCCAGACCGTGGGGCTGGAGCGGCTCGGCGAGCGGAAGCCCTCCGTCACCACGGACTGGAAGGTTCCCGACCCGGGCGTGATGCTGGTGAAGATGTCCTACGGTTACCGTGTGCGGCTGGCCCCGATCCAGATGATCACCTTCTACAACGCCATTGCCAACGGCGGGAAGATGATTTCGCCCGTGCTGGTGCGTGAACTGCGCCGCGGCGATCGGGTCGAGGAGCGTTTCGAAAGCCGTACCATCGCCTCGTCGATCGCCTCGCGGGCGGCGTTGCGCGAGGTGCAGCAGTGTTTGCAGGCGGTCTGCACCGAGGGTACGGCCAGCGCTTTTTTCCGCGACACGACGCGCCTGCGGGTGGCGGCCAAGACCGGTACGGCGCAGATCACCGACGCCCGCAGCCGCGAGGGCCGTTACTACCTGGGTTCGATGGTGGCCTACTTCCCGGCCGACGCGCCCCGCTACACGGTGCTCACGACCATCGAAACCCGCGCCCAGGCCGGGAAAGCCTACTACGGGGGACCGCTGGCGGGTCCCGTCGTGAAGCGCATGGTCGACTACATCTTCAACCGCGGCCGCGACTGGTACGGCCGTGTCGACGACGGCGGTCCGCGCCGCTATCCCGACCGGATGAAGGGTGGCGACATCGCGCAGGTCCGCCGCGTGGCCGACCGCCTGTCGCCCCGCGCCTCGTTCGAAAGCCGCACGGGCTGGGGGCACGTCGCGGTGGACAGCCTCTCGAACGTCGTCATCACGAGCCTGCCCGGCGACCGGGGCGTGATGCCCGACGTGCGCGGCATGGGGTTGAAAGACGCGCTGTTCGTGCTCGAAAGCCGCGGACTGAAGGTCCGCTTCTCGGGACGGGGAGCCGTAACGCAGCAAAGTATCACCGCCGGAGCGCGCATAGCACCGGGCACGGCGGTCGTCATAACGTTGAAATAAGATGAAAAAATTAACCGATATTCTGAAAAATACCCCCGTCCGGGAGGTGTGCGGCGATACTGCCGCCGCCATTGGCGGGCTGGTCTACGATTCGCGCGCCGTGAAACCGGGCGACTGCTTCTTCGCCGTTCCGGGCACGCAGAGCGACGGACACGACTATATTCCCATGGCGGTTGAAAAAGGCGCGGCGGCAATCGTCTGCGAACGGATGCCGGCGGATGCGGCGGAGGGCGTCGCTTATGTTCTCGTCGGGGACTCGGCGGGGGCCATGGCCGATATGGCCGCGGCGTTCTACGACTACCCGAGCCGCGAGCTGAAACTCGTGGGCATCACCGGGACCAACGGCAAGACCACGACCGCGACGCTGCTCTACGACCTGGTGCGGGCCATGGGCTACAAGGCCGGGCTGATCTCGACGGTGGTCTACAAGATCGACGGCCGCGAGGTCGAAGCCACCCACACCACGCCCGATTCGATCCGCCTGAACGCTATGATGCGTGAAATGGCCGACGCCGGGTGCGCATACTGTTTCATGGAGTGTTCGTCGCACGCCATCGTGCAGGAACGCACGCGGGGCCTCGATTTCGCGGGCGGCATCTTTTCGAACATCACGCACGACCACCTCGACTACCACAAGACCTTCGCCGAGTACATCCGGGCCAAGAAGCTCTTTTTCGACGGGCTGCCCAAGGGGGCTTTCGCTCTGACGAACGCCGACGACCGGAACGGACGCGTGATGGTGCAGAACACCGCGGCGGCGGTGAGCGCCTATTCGCTGCGCGCGATGGCCGATTTCCGCTGCAAGATCGTCGAGATGCACCTCGACGGCATGCTTCTGCGCATCGACGGGCAGGAGTTGTGGGTGGGGCTGCTGGGGCGGTTCAACGCCTACAACCTGCTGGCGGTCTACGGCGCGGCGGCGCTGCTGGGACTCGACCGGGGCGAGGTGCTGCGCGTGTTGAGCATGCTGCACGCCGTGAGCGGCCGCTTCGAGAAGATCCGCGCGGCGAACGGCACGACGGCCATCGTCGACTATGCCCATACGCCCGATGCGCTGGAGAACGTGATTCAGACCATCGAGGAGATCCGCACTCCCGGCCAGCAGCTGATCGTGGTGTGCGGCTGCGGCGGCGACCGCGACCGGACCAAGCGTCCCGAGATGGCGGCCATTGCCGTGAAGTATGCCACGACGGCGGTTTTCACCTCCGACAATCCGCGCCACGAGTCGCCCGAGGCGATTCTCGACGACATGGTCGCGGGGCTGGAGCCCGGTGCGCGCTACCTGCGCATCGCCGACCGCGCCGAGGCGATCCGCACGGCCGTGATGCTCTCGCGTCCGGGCGACATCATCCTCGTGGCGGGCAAGGGGCACGAAACCTATCAGATTGTCGGCGACGTGAAACATCCTTTCGACGACCGGGAAGAGATAAAGAAGCGCTTTGCGCTTCTCAATTAAAAATGAAAAATTAAGAATTGTTTTTCATTTGTTCGCTTGTCGTAATGCCATCGTATGGTAATTTTTAATTTTTCATTCTTAATTTTTAATTGAAACCATGCTTTACCATCTATTCAGGTACCTGGACGAGGCCTACGACCTCCCCGGCTCGGGAATGTTCCAGTACATCTCCTTCCGCGCCGCGGCAGCCATCATCCTCTCGCTGCTGATCGTCATTATCTTCGGACGTTCGATCATCGACTTCCTGCGCCGCAAGCAGATCGGCGAGGAGATCCGCGACCTCGGGCTTCAGGGCCAGTTGCAGAAGAAAGGCACGCCCACGATGGGCGGCGTGATCATTCTCGTCGCCATCCTGGTCCCGATGCTGCTCTTCGGCAAGCTGGACAACGTCTACATCCAGCTGCTGCTCGTGTCGACGGTCTGGCTCGGCCTGATCGGCGGTCTGGACGACTACATCAAGGTTTTCCGCCACAGGAAGGAGGGGCTGAAGGGCCGTTTCAAGATCGTGGGGCAGGTGGGCCTCGGCGTCATCGTCGGAACGACCATGTGGCTCTCGCCCGACATCGTCGTGCGCGAGAAGGTCACGCAGCCCGTGCAGACGGTCTATCTGAACGAGAACGGCACGGTGCTCGAAACGGTTCAGCGCCACGTGGTCGTCAGCTCCGAGAGCCTCAAGACCACGCAGACGACCATCCCCTTCGTCAAAAACAACGAGTTCGACTACGGATGGCTGACGGGCGGAAACTCCGTTGCCACATGGATTCTCTACGTGCTGGTCGCGATTTTCGTGGTGACGGCCGTGTCGAACGGCGCCAACCTCACCGACGGCCTGGACGGTCTGGCGACGGGAGTTTCGGTCCCGATCGTCGCCGTGCTGGGGGTGCTGGCCTATCTTTCGGGCCACATCGTCTATGCCGACTACCTCAATATCATGTACATCCCGGGCAGCGGCGAGATGGTGGTCTTCGCCGCGGCGCTGGTGGGGGCGCTGGTGGGTTTCCTGTGGTACAACTCCTTCCCGGCCCAGATCTTCATGGGCGACACGGGTTCGCTGGCCATCGGCGGCGTGATCGCCGTTTTCGCGCTCTGCATCCGCAAGGAGCTGCTGCTGCCGCTGCTGTGCGGCGTCTTCCTCGTGGAGAGCTTCTCGGTGATGATGCAGGTCGGCTGGTTCAAGTACACCAAACGCCGCTACGGCGAAGGGCGTCGCATCCTGCTGATGTCTCCGGTCCACCACCACTACCAGAAAAAGGGCATCTTCGAGACCAAGATCGTTCTCCGTTTCTGGATCATCTCGCTGCTGTTGGCGGCCATTACGCTGGTAACGCTGAAAATAAGATAATATGAAACAGATCGTCGTTCTGGGCGGGGGAATCAGCGGCTACGGTTCCGCGATCCTCGCCAAAAAGAAGGGGTTCGGGGTCTTCCTCTCCGATGCGGGGCGCATTGCCGACCGTTACAAGGCCAAGCTGGACGAATGGGAGGTCCCCTACGAGGAGGGCGGCCACACCGAGGAGCGCATCCTCGCGGCCACGGAGGTCGTCAAGTCGCCCGGCATTCCCGATACGGCCCCGATGGTGCGCAAGATCCGCGAGGCGGGCATTCCGGTGATCTCCGAAATGGAGTTCGCGGGCCGCTATATGGGCAAGGCCAAATGTATCTGCATCACCGGATCGAACGGGAAGACCACCACCACGTCGCTTATCTACAAGATCATGCGCGACGCGGGGATGAACGTCGCCCTCGGCGGCAACATCGGCGAGAGTTTCGCCTGGTCGGTCGCTACGGGCGACTACGATTGGTATGTGCTGGAATTGAGCTCTTTCCAGTTGGACGGAATGTATCGGTTCCGGGCGCATGTCGGGGTGCTGATGAACATTACGCCCGATCACCTCGACCGCTACGACCATTGTTTTCAGAACTATGCCGACTCGAAAATGAGAATCGTGCAGAATATGACCTCGCGCGACTGGTTCGTCTACTCGGGCGATGACGAGGTGATCTGGAACGAGATTCCGAAGTACGATTTGAGGATGCGCCAGCTGCCCTTCGCCGCTAAAAACGCCGTGGCGAGCGGTGCGGGCGACGCGTTTCTCTGCGACGGAAAATTCACCGCAACGGCCGGCAAGGCGTCGGTGGAGATCGACACCGCAAAGTTGCAGATCAAGGGGCTTCACAACGCCTACAACGCCATGGCCGCGGCCCTCGCGACCCTTGCGGCGGGCGTCGCCCCGGCGAAGATCCGCAAATCGCTCTACGCCTTCGCGCCCGTCGAACACCGGCTCGAACCCGTGGCGGAAAAGGACGGCGTGCTGTGGATCAACGACTCGAAGGCCACCAACGTCGATTCGGTTTACTATGCGCTGGAGAGCATGACGCGCCCCGTGGTGTGGATCGCCGGCGGGACCGACAAGGGCAACGATTACGAGCCGCTGAAGGCCTTCGCCCGGGCGAAGGTGCACACGCTGGTGTGCATGGGTCTCGATAACGCCAAACTGGTCCGGGAGTTCACGGGCGTGGTCCCGGAGGTGGTCTCGACCGATTCGCTCGAAGCGGCCATGACGGCCTCGAAGGCCGCGGCGCGTCCCGGCGATGCGGTGCTGCTGTCGCCTGCCTGCGCGAGTTTCGATCTTTTCCGGAATTACGAGAACCGCGGCGAACTGTTCAAGAACTGGGTCGAAGAAAAAGCATAGCCGATGGTGCGGGACGAGAGCAGATACGACGACCGGGCGACGGCGGAGGCGGCGCGCGACGCTGCGCCGCGCGGCGGCAGGCGGACTTCGGGGAGCGGTGACGCGGCCTCCGGCGAGGAGTGCGCCTGCGGGACGGGAACGGCCGGGAAATCGGGGTTCCGCCTCTTTACGGGCGACCGCGTGCTGTGGATCATCGTCGCCGCGCTGGCGGTGATCTCGGTGTTGGTGGTCTACTCCTCGACGGCCAAGATGGCCTACGACGCCCATACGGCCCGTACGACGGCGCATTTCCTGCGTCAGCAGTTGTTGCTGCTGGTCGGCAGCCTGCTGATCATGGTCGCCGTGCAGAAGATCAACTGCCGCATTTACAATCTTCTGGCCCGGCCGGCCTATTTTCTTTCGGTGGCGCTGACCGTCGCCGTCTATTTCATCGGAGCAACGACCAACGGCGCAGCCCGCTGGATTCCGCTCGGCCCCTTCCAGTTCCAGCCCTCCGAGGCGCTGAAGGTCGCCACGGTGCTGTTCCTCGCCCGGCAGCTCGCCGGACGGCAGTCGAAGATCGACAAGATACGCATCGTGCCGACGTGGAAGTTCTGGACGTGGCGTTCGTCGCCCGTGCAGCGAAAAATCTGGCGCGAGGGTACGCGCCCCATTCTGCTGCCGGTCGTCGTTTCGGCAATGGTGATCTTTCCGGCGCACACTTCGTCGGCCGTGCTGGTGTGCCTGGCGTCGTGGGTGATGATGCTCATCGGACGCGTCCGTTTCGGGGAGCTGATGAAACTCGTGGGATGGGGCGTTGCGGCCATCGTCGTTATTATGACGCTGAACCTCGGGCGCAGCGAGACCGCCGAAGGGCGCGTTTCGACGTGGATTCACCTCTGGACCAAGTCGCAGACCGAGAAACCCATCGAACACCTCTCCGACACGGAGCGTTCGATGATCGCCATTTACAACGGCGGCATCCTGGGCGAAGGCGCCGGGCAGAGCGCCATGCGCGTGGAGATGATCCACCCCGAGAGCGACTATGCCTATGCCTTTTTCGTCGAGGAGTACGGCTTCATCCTGGCCGTGCTGCTGCTGATGCTCTACCTGTGGGTCTTCTTCCGGGGAATCGAGATATTCCGGCGGTGCGGAACCGCCTTTCCGGGATTGCTGGTGCTGGGGCTTGCGTTGCTGATCACGTGTCAGGCGCTGCTGCATATCATGGTGACGGTGAACCTGATCCCCGAGACGGGGCAGACCCTGCCGCTGATTTCGCGCGGCGGCTCGTCGATGCTCTTCACGATGATCGCCTTCGGGATGATCCTGAGCGTCAGCCGCCAGAACGACGAACAGTCGCACGACCGGCCGAAAAGCGAAACGTTGTACGAAAAATAGGAGAAAACCGATGAAACAACCGCTCTCCCTGCTTGTTGCCGCGGTGGCCGCAACGGCTTGCGCTCCCGCCGTTCCCGCCGGCGAATTCCGGATTGTCGGAAAAATCGAGAACGTGCCCGACGGCGCGGTAGTGCGTCTGTATGAACCGCAGGGGCAAATGTTGCGGGGAATAGGCGTGGATACGCTGGCAGGCGGTCGGTTTTCCTTCCGGGATACGGTCGCTTTCCCGAAAGTTGTTCAGATCAGTGTGACGGTTGGGGATTACCGGGGCGGTACGCTCGATGTTTGGGTTGCCCCCGGCAAACGTATCGAGGTCCGTGGTGAGGATAAGCAGGCTTGGCTTTGGGAGGCCGCTTCGGACATTGCGGAGCAGGCGGACGAAGACATGTACCGTGCTCTGGTCGAACCTCAAATCTGTGAGTTGAATTGGTTTCAGGACATGCTGAATACACAGCAGGATTTTGCCCGTTATATGGAGCTGTTCGGGCAAGTGTCGGAGAAAACCGTCCGTCGTATGCAGACGGCTCCCGTGACGCGGGTCTGGTTGAACAAACTGGCCGAATGCGCCCGTCTTTTGCAGTTCGGAATAGGTACAGCTCACAAGGCCGAAATGCTTGCGCTTTACGACCGGATGACGGAAGAACAGCGGCAGTCTCCGATGGGCCGGCGGATTGACGCTTATCTCAATCCGGCTCCGGCGGTCGGAGTCGGAGACCGGCTGGTGGACGGGGATCTGTACGATGCGGATGGGAATCTGCATCGCCTGGCGGAATTCATCGGGAAATATATTTTGCTCGATTTCTGGAGTGCGGGCTGCGGTCCGTGCGTACAGGCGATTCCCGAACTGCAAGAGATCGCACGAAAGTATGCCGGCAGGGTTGCGGTTGTGAGCATCAGCCAAGACCCGAAGCCGGTGTGGAAGGAGTTTATTGCCGAAAAGCAGTTGGTCGGAAACCAATGGAACGAACTTGTAGACGGAGATACCAGGCTTGGGATGCGTTATGGGGTAAAGGAAATTCCGCATTTCGTGCTGATCGCTCCCGACGGCCGGATTCAGGATGTATGGTAGGGTTACGGCAAGGGGAGCCTGCTGGAAAAAATGGAGCAAAACATCAAGTGATATGGACGATATTCGTTTGGACAAGTATCTTTGGGCGGTGCGGGTGTTCAAGACCCGCAGTGATGCCGCAGATGCCGTGCGCACGAACAAGGTGACGGTAAACGGCGCTTATGCCAAGCCTTCGCGCGAGGTGAAAATCGGCGATGTGATCGCCGTGCGCAAAATGCAGGTGACCTATTCCTACAAGGTGCTCGATCTGGTGTCGAGCCGTCAGCCGGCGAAAAACGTGCCTCTTTACTGTCTCAACGTTACTCCGCAGGAGGAGCTGGACAAACTCAACGTTCCGCGCGAGACGATCTTCATCGTCCGCGACCGCGGTACGGGCCGTCCGACCAAGAAGGAGCGGCGCGAACTGGACGGGCTGATGGAGGAGATCTATTACGACGAGGAGGAATAAAAGGAGAATCCCGGCAGGAGCGCAATCCCGTCTTTTTCCTGAAGAATTTGAAGAGAAAAAGAAGGCATCCTGCCGGGTTCTTTTTTCAGCGGAATCCGGCAGGTCCGCGCAAAACGAAAGGGCGGCGCCGAATCCCGGCATCTGAGGCTTTTGGCGGGCCCTGCACAACCAGAAAACAGCACACACCCTTCCGGGGGTGCTGTATCTGTTGTGCATAAAATTCGCCAAAATTTCAGATGCTTCGATACAACGTACTATGTCAAGAACGCAATAAAGTCGGAACTCTCCTTACAAAGGTACTAAAAAGCCGGAACGTATCCAAAACCGAACCGTCTTGCGGTTCGGCAAAACCTCCGGACCTTTAAAAGGGTCGTACAACCTCAAAGGTAACGAAAAAAAGCGGAAATGCAAAAAAGCGGCCCGAAAGCCGCTTTTCCTATTTCTTGTTGAAATTGGTCATGGTCAATTGGGTTCCCACGGTCGCGAACGACCGGATGGCGTCGACAAAGACCTTCAGCCGTTCGGGAAGGGCCTTCCGTTCCTCGTCGGTCCATTCGCCCAGTACGTATTCCACCTGGTGCCCCTTCGGGAAATCGCCGCCCACGCCGAAGCGCATGCGGGCATACTCCTCCGTTCCGAGCAGTTCGGAGATGTTTTTCAGTCCGTTGTGCCCTCCGGCGCTCCCCTTCGGGCGCAGGCGCAGCGTGCCGAAAGGCAGCGCGATGTCGTCCGAAACGACGAGCAGATTCTCCGGCGGAATCTTCCCGGCGTCCATCCAGTAGCGGACGGCCTTGCCCGAGAGATTCATGTAAGTCGAGGGTTTCAGCAACACCAGTGTCCGGCCCTTGTACTTCGCTTCGGCCACGTCGCCGTAACGTTGGGTGGTAAAAACAGTGTTGGACGCCTCTGCAAGGGCGTCCAACACGTTGAAACCGATGTTGTGACGGGTTTCGGCGTATTCGGCGCCGATATTCCCCAGCCCAACAATGAGGTATTTCATATTCCCGGCTTATTTCGCAGCCTCGGCAGCTCCGCGCGACGCACGGGTTACGCGAACGGCGCAGACGGCGGTCGTAGCGGGGGTGATGAACTTCAGGTTCTCGAACTCGAGGTCGCCGACGAAGATGGTCTTGCCTACGCCCAGTTCCGTAACGTCCACGACGATTTCGTCGGGAAGGTTCTCGACCAGTGCGCTGACGACCAGTTTGCGGGCCGACAGGGCCAGCTTACCGCCGACCTTCACGCCCTCGGCGTTGCCGGTCAGGCGTACCGGAATGGCGATTGATACGGGTTTGCCCTCGGCGATGCGGTAGAAATCCAGGTGGAGGATCTCCTCGCGTACGGGGTGGAACTGTGCCTCACGCAGCACGGCCTGCTCTTTCTTGCCCTCGATGTCGAACTCTACGATGTAGGAGTTCGGGGTGTAGATCAGGGGTTTGATCTCGCGGGGGTCTACCGAGAAGGTCTCGGTTTCGCCGTTGCCGCACAGTACGCAGGGGACCATGCCCTCGCGGCGAATCGCCTTGGCGGCCTTCTTGCCGAAATCAGCGCGTTTTACGGCCTTGACTGAAATGGTTTTCATAATGAAAATTTGTTTTTTAATGTGTGTTGCCTTCGGCGGTTCTCAATGCGGACTCGCGGACCGCATCCCATTTCCGCCTGCTTTGGGAGCGCAAAGATAAGGTAAATAATTAAGAATTAAAAATTAGGGATTAAAAATTGTTTCACAACCCGCAATTGTCCAAAACGTTTGGACGTCTGCGGTGAGTTGTAAAAGCGAGCCTCGACTTTATCAGAGTCGGGACTCGCCCAATTTTTAATTTTTCATTTTTAATTTTTAATTCCCCGAATGTGCTTCTCCCAGGCCCAGGCGGCGGCGAGCGTCTGGTCGAGCGTGCGCTCGGCAGTCCAGCCCAGTTCGGTGTTCGCCAGCGTGGGATCGGCCCAGATGGCGATGATGTCGCCCGCACGGCGCGGTGCGATCTTGTAGTTGAGCTTCAGGTGGTTGACCTCTTCGAACTTGCGCACCAGTTCCAGCACCGAGACGCCGCGGCCCGTGCCGACGTTGAAAATCTCGTAGGCCTGCTTGTTCTTGTCGCCGGCCATGCGGTTGATCGCCGCCACGTGGGCTTTGGCGAGGTCCACGACGTCGATGTAGTCGCGGATGCACGACCCGTCGGGCGTCGGGTAGTCGTCGCCGAAGACCGAGAGGCACTCGCGCAGTCCGGCGGCGGTCTGCGTGATGAAGGGCACGAGGTTCTGCGGCACGCCGCGCGGCAGTTCGCCGATCAGCGCCGAAGGATGTGCGCCGATGGGGTTGAAATAGCGCAGCGCGATGCCTTTCATGCCGGGGTAGGCGGCGAGCGAGTCGCGCAGGATGTCCTCGCACATCTGCTTGGTGTTGCCGTAGGGCGAAGTGGCCGGCTTGCGGGGCGTCTGCTCCGTCACGGGCTGCTTCTCCGGCTCGCCGTAAACGGTGCACGACGACGAGAAGACGATGTTCCGGCGGCCGAATTCACGCATCAGGCCGATGACGTTCATAAACGAGGTGAGGTTGTTGCCGTAGTATTCGAGCGGCTTCTGCACCGACTCGCCCACGGCTTTCGACGCTGCGAAGTGGATCACCGAGTCGAATTCGTACTGTTCGAAGACCTTGCGGAAAGCCGCCCGGTCGCAGCAGTTGACCTCGACGAAGGGGATGTCCACGCCGGTGATCTTGCGCACGCCTTCGACGGCGTTGAGGTCGCTGTTCGAAAGGTTGTCGACGATCACCACGTCGTAGCCGGCGTTGATGAGTTCCACGGAGGTGTGCGAGCCGATGTAGCCTGCACCGCCGCTGACCAATACACACGATTTTTTCATAGGTAGCTGGTTGTTATTTGAGCAACAAAGGTATTAAAAAATTATGCGGCGGCAAAAAAACGCCGCCGAAAAAACCGCCCGGAAGCCTTGGTGGCGTGGCGAATAACAAATTGTAACCCGGCGTGAGAAAAAAGCGTTCGGGGAGTGTCTGTTTTCGGAAATTTATCGTACATTTGTAACAGATCGACACTTTGCACTCGGAATTTCATCAAAAAATTAACGGATATGTACGGGAAAATCAAGGAGCACCTGCAACATGAACTCGCCGAAATCGAGGCGGCAGGGCTTTACAAACGGGAACGGATCATCGCTTCGCCCCAGCGGGCCGAGATCGAGGTTGCAGGTCGGAAGGTGCTCAACTTCTGTGCCAACAATTACCTCGGACTGTCGGACAATCCGCGGCTGATCGAGGCGGCGAAGAAAGCAATGGATGCCCGCGGCTACGGCATGTCGTCGGTGCGCTTCATCTGCGGCTGCCAGGACATCCACAAGGAGCTGGAGAAGGTTATCGCCGACTATTTCGGTACGGAGGACACGATTCTCTACGCCGCCTGCTTCGACGCCAACGGCGGCGTGTTCGAACCGCTCTTTTCGGAGGAGGACGCCATCATCTCCGATTCGCTGAACCATGCTTCGATCATCGACGGCGTGCGTCTGTGCAAGGCCGTGCGTTACCGCTACGCCAATGCCGACATGGGCGAACTGGAGGAGTGCCTGAAGAAGGCGCAGGCCCAGCGGTTCCGCATCATCGTCACCGACGGCGTATTCTCGATGGACGGCAACGCCGCACCGCTCGATCGGATCTGCGCTCTGGCGGAAAAGTACGACGCGCTGGTGATGGTCGACGAGTGCCATTCGGCGGGCGTGCTGGGCGAAACGGGCCGCGGCATCACCGAACTCTACGACCTGCGCGGGCAGGTGGACATCCTCACGGGTACGCTCGGCAAGGCATTCGGAGGCGCCGTAGGCGGATTCACCACCGGCCGCAGGGAGATCATCGACATGCTGCGCCAGCGTTCGCGTCCCTACCTTTTCTCGAACTCGCTGCCCCCTGCCGTGGTCGGCGCCGGGATCGAGACCTTTAAGATGCTCGCGGAGAGCCACGAACTGCACGACCGGCTGGTGGCCAACGTCGAACATTTTCGTGCCGGAATGATGGCGGCGGGTTTCGACATCAAACCCACCCAGTCGGCCATCTGCGCCGTGATGCTCTACGACGCCAAACTGTCGCAGGAATTCGCCGCGAAATTGCAGGACGAGGGCGTTTTCGTCACGGGATTCTACTACCCGGTGGTTCCCAAGGGTCAGGCGCGCATTCGCGTGCAGGTCTCCGCAGGCCACACCATCGAACAGCTCGACCGCTGTATCGCCGCCTTCACGAAGGTCGGCAAAGAACTGAATGTCATCAAATAACTTACTGCCATGGCTAAAACCGCATTGGACGCGATCGACCGCAAGATCCTCAAATACCTCATCAAGAATGCGCGCATGCCTTTTCTGGAGATCGCCCGCGAATGCGGCATCTCCGGCGCCGCCATTCACCAGCGCATCCGCAAGCTCGACGAGTCGGGCGTGATTCTCGGGAGCCGCCTGATCGTCGACCCCAAGATGATGGGCTTCGACGTCTGCGCCCACATCAGCATCACGCTCAAGGACCCGCAGCTGCTGAAACAGACCGTCGAGGAACTGCGGAAAATCCCCGAGATCGTCGAGGCGCATTTCATCACCGGCAAGGGCAACATCCTCGTCAAACTCTACTGCGTGGACAACGAACACCTCATGCGTACGATTTTCGACGGCATTCTGCGCATTCAGGGCATCGCCACCACCGAGACGAACATTTCGTTGCAGGAGGTGTTCCAGCGCGAGGTGAATATCGACTTTATCGACGAATAGGTTGCAGATTGCCGGAGGTATCTCCGTACTGATGACACACAAGGGGGCTGTATACAATACAGCCCCCTTGTGCGTTTTGGTGCAATCCGCGTCCTGCCGGAACTTGAAGTGTCAGAGCCATTTTTTGTACTTGAAGTACCAGATCGTCAGGGCCGAGCAGAAGATCATCAGCCCGATGGCGAAGATGTAGCCCAGGGGGATGTTCCAGCCGTTGCCGAGCGTCAGCGTCCAGTCCAGTTCGGGCATGAACTTGAAGTTCATGCCGTAGATCGAAGCGATGAGCGTCGCGGGCATGAAGATCACCGCCGCCACGGAGAAGATCTTGACGATCTCGTTCTGTTCGATGTTGATCAGACCCAGCGCCGCGTCCTGGATGTAGTCCAGTCGCTGGAAACTGAAATCGGCGTGGTTGATCAGCGAGTTGACGTCCTTGATCATCAGCTGCAGGCGCGGATAGATGTCGTTGGGGAAACGTTCGGAACGCAGGATGCCCGACAGCACGCGCTGGCGGTCGAAGATATTCTCGCGCAGCGACATGGTCGATTCCTGCAACGCGCTGATGCGGTGCAGCACCTCCTTGTCGATCGAATTCTCGGAGTTGATGTCCTTCGAGAGCGCCGCGACCTGCTTGGCGATCAGCTCCACGAGGTCGGCGTCGAAGTCGATGCGCACCTCCAGCAGCGAAATGAAGAGGTGGTAGCCCGTCGAATAGCTGCGGTAGTTCATCTGGAGCCGTTTTTCCGTCTCGCGGAAGGTCCGGAACTCGGCGCTGCGCACCGAGACCAGCACACCCTCGTTCGAGATGATGAACGACACCGGTTCGACGATGAACGAGTCGCCCGTGGGGACGAAGAAGTTGGAGTTGGAGATGATGGAGTTCTCGTTCTCGGAGTATTTCGACGTCGACTCGATCTCCTCGACCTGCTGTTTGGTCTGGAGGCTGATCTCCATGAAGTTCTCGACGGCCTTCTGCTCCTTGATCGTGGGCAGCAACATGTCGATCCACAGGATGTCGTCGTAGCCCAGTTCATCGAAGAGCTTGGTGTCGGCATTGCGGATGATCTTGTTGTATTGCTTGAGGTAAATTGTAATCATAAGACGCTCTCTTAAAGTTCGTGAATCCGTTTACGTGCAGAGAGGCGGATCTCCGGTCCGCTAAGCTCTTCAGCCGGGATTGGCTCTCGGAACCGCCTTGAGGCCCGAGTTCCAGAACTTTTTCAGCGCTTTGTCTTTCTGATTGTCGAAGATGTAGTCGAAATGTGCGAGTTCCGCGTAGGCGCGCCCGGGATCGGCCGCGAAAGCCGATTCGAGAATCGCCTCGTAGCCGTGTTCGAGTCCGTAGGTCAGGGCATGCTGCAAGGTCTCGACGGCGTCGGGGTCCGTGTCGGCGTGCGCCGCCCAGACGGCGAAGGCGCAGGGAAGTTTTCCGAACGGTTTCCACGCCCCGACCAGCGCGTCGTCGCTGGCGAGCAGGGCCTCCTTCGATGCGGGAACGCCTCCGACGCAGTATTCGGTGACGATGCGCGCGTCTGTCAGCGACGGCATGGCGGCGGCCGGAATCAGGGCGATGTCGGCTTTGTGCTCGGAAAAGGCTTGGATTGTTTCGGCGGGGTCGGACAACAGCAATCCGGCGCGGAGGTTATCTTCGTGCTGGATACCATAGATGAATGGCGTCGTGCTGAAGCACGACACGACGGCTATACGTGGAACTATGACCATCATCCATAAGGTGTAAAACTGTTGGTTTGCGAAACAAAGGTACGACAAAATCCCGAAGTTTTTCTATAAAATGTGGAAAAAGTGCATCGGGGTCTTGACAAGGGGGTGTCCGGTGTCGTATATTTGCCGTACGATTCACAGCCGGCCGGCAGGGACGGCAAAGTTATCAACATCGGGAAACGCTTCTGTTTCCGCATTTTGTGAATTGTTATCTCCATTTATCGACAAGTTTTAAACCCGTTGTCAACAATCCGGTCGCCTCTGTGCCTGTGATGCCGGAAGTGTCAAAAGCATCCGCATGCCGCATTGCGCCGTGTCCTGCGGCGAATGAATACAGTCATCTCTCTTAAAAATCCATTATGCTATTTACTCGAATTCCGCAACAGTACGCCCCGCTCGGCGGGGAACTCCGCTACGCCGTCAGTCAGGAGACGGCCGGAAACATCGACATCCGCATCGTCGATGCGGCGGCCGGGTCCGCAGCCGGAATCGGCGCGGCGGTCTCGCCCGGCGGTGCAGACAGAGCCGGCACGCGCGGACCGGTCGGCGACGGCAGTGCGCTGCTGGGTGCAAAACGTTTTGCGGCCGTCGCCGAGGCCGCGTTCGATGCGGCGCCCTACCTCCGGCGACGGCTGCATTTCACGCCCGCAACGGGGCGGACCGGATTTTACCCCGCCGAAGGACGGACCGTCACGGCCGTCGTCGAGGCTGCCGGGACGGATGGGGAAGCGGCCGCGGCGGTCGCTCCGGCGCGCACGTTTCTGCCCGGCGACGCCCCCGGAACGCCCGGCCTGCGGACCTCGATGCCGCTCGTGCGTCTGATCCCGGAGGACGCATGCGACGAACTGACGCTGCTGACCGACGGACCCTGCATCGTGACGGTGACGGCCGAGGCCGGGGACACCGCGACGGCCGAAAGTTACCGCGCGAGCGAGGCGGGGCTGCACCTGTTTCGTCTCGACATGCGCGATTTCCCGGGCGCGGAGCGTGTGACGGTCGATGCCGGGACGTGCGGCACGGTCGTCTATTCCGTGACTCCGGCCGTTCAGGGACAGGTGCGGCTGGCTTGGCGGAGCAGCGCCGGATCGGTCGAGCACTACACCTTTCCCATCGTGCGGACGACAACCGTGCGCACCGAAAGGCGCGAGGCGGAGGGTCCGCAGGGACGTGTGGTCGCGGCGGCGGAAACAGACCGCGAAATAGTGCTCGTATCGGCCTACGAGACCCGGAGCATGCTGGAGCCGCTGGCCGAACTGACAGCGACGGCAGCGGCATGGATCGTCACCGAAAAGCGTTATATACCCGTAGACATCGCCACCGAAGAGGCCGTCGTACAGCGGCGCGGCACGTTGAGCTGTCTGGAGATCGCCATTCGCCCCAAACGTAAAAAACACGCAGCATGGAACTGAAAATCGACGGACAGATTTGCGACCTGAAGGCGGGGAGCATTGCCGTTCCCGGCTACGATGCCGCACGGCTCGCCGATCCGGAGGCTTGCCGCGAAGGGCGGTCGCTGAAAATCCCGATTCCCGCGACGCCGCGCAACGATGCGCTCGTGGGGTTTGCCTGCGACCCGCACGCCGCCGGCGGGTTCAACGACGCGCTCCACACGGCGGAGCTGTCGGCCGAAGGTTCGGTGCTGATCGGCGGAACGGTGCGTCTGCTGGCCGCGTCGGGAGAGGGGTACACGCTCGAAATCCGCGACGGAGGGGCCGGATGGGCCGAAAATGCCGCCCGCCGCATGTTTTCCCGATTGGGGGTGGCGTGGGACAATGTCCTGACCCCGACGGCGATCGTCGAGAGCTGGACGGACGACTCCCCGGTGAAGTTCTTCCCCATCCACCGCGACGAATACCGTCGGCAGAACAGCTCCTCGGACCTGCTTCCGGCGGAACGCCTGCTCTCGGTGGAGGACTACCACCCGTTCCTGCACGTCGCCACGCTCGTCGGGCAGATTTTTCGGGAGGCGGATTACGAGGTGAAGAGCCGCTTTTTCGAATCGGCGTTTTTCCGGTCGCTCTACATGAGCGGGGCCTACTCCTCGCGCGACACCACGGCGGCGGCCGGCCGCATGGGCTTCTCGGCGCGGCGGCTGGCTCCAGCGACGGCTGCGGCGAACGAACTGGGGCGGGTTTCGGCCAACCCCAAGGCCGTCGCCAACACCGTGGGCAACATCGTCGACACGGCCACGCCCCAGAGCGTCGACGCCGACGGCGAGGCGATCGACGGGCTTTTCAACAACGGCAACTGTTTCTCGACGGACAACGGCAAGATCGTCTTCACGCCGCCGACGGAGATCAGCGTCGGGTTCGAATACCGCCTGAAATACACCACCGCCCACCGCATCGTCTCGCGGACGCGGCTCAAGGGCTTCGATACGGTGTATCTCGGTCCCGGGGCCGAGTTCCGGTTCGAGCTGGCCAACCGGTACAGGGACCTCCGCGAGGCCGTTGCGCCGAATTTCACCTACCGCGCGCTGGTTTTCGATCACCTCGCCGGGGCGCAGTACCGCCTGACCTACACCCGCAACGGCGTGCCCGGCACGGTGTGGACCGACTTTGCGGCCCGTTCGGCGCAGGTCACCACCCCGGCCTCGGGGACCGTCGCCGATCCCGTGCTGCTGGTCCGCAGCGGTTCGCAGTGGGTCGCCTACCGCGGCGACTGGGCGCTCTACAACGGCTACGTCGGCGAGACGGGGCAGACGATGGTCGAGGTGCGGCTCCGCACGGCCGCCGAGAGCGTTTCGCCCGCATCGCCCAAGTATTTCAATCTGATCTACTTCGCGGGGGCGGAGCCCGGGATGGCGCTGACCCTGCACAAGGAGTGCTCGCTGCGGCCGCGCTTCCTCTCGGCTCCGGGATTCGGGTCGCGGATCGCATTCGCCGACGTGGCGCAGCACCGTATCCGGCAGTCGGAACTGCTCGATGCCCTCGCGCATCTGTTCAACCTGCGGTTCTACACCGAGGAGGCGACGCGGAGGGTCTGGATCGAGCCGGAAGGGGAGTTTTTCGGTGCGGGGCCGGAGACGGACTGGAGCGGCAGGACGGACTTTTCGCAGCCTGTCGAGCGGCGGCCGGTCGCCCCGGAGATTCACGAGGTGCGGACGTGGCGGTACCGGGACGGCGACGGCGCGGTGGCGCGCTTCGACGCCGGGGAGGAGGCTCCGCTCGGGGCGTGGAGTTTTGCGGCGGATTCCTACGCCGCGATGCAGGGCGAAAAGGTGCTGCGCAATCCGCTGTTCAGTCCCTCGCTGAATGCCGCGGGGCATTACCTCAATGCGCCGTCGGCGCTGATTCCCGAGGTCGGCGACCGCGACGACGCGGAGGAGGACGGAACCAACTTCACGCTCCGCATCGTCCGCTACGCCGGGATGCATCCGCTGCCCGGCGACGAGCGGTGGGGGTATCCTTCGGGGCGTTCGGAGTATCCGCTCGCGGCGTTCCATTTCGCGGGGGACGACGCTGCGGAGGGGTTCACGCTCTGTTTCGAGGACCGCGACGGACAACAGGGGCTGCACCGCTTCTACGACGGGCAGGTGCGCCGGGAGGCCTCCCGTGAGCGGATCATCCTCTCGCTGCGGCTCGCGCCTCACGAATTCGAAGCCCTTCTGACGCCCGGAACGGGAGCGCCGGACATCCGTTCGGTCTTCCGCATCGACACCGGAGCGGGCGTGGTGCGGGCCGCGCTGCACGCCGTTGGCGACTACGACCCGGCGAAAGCCTCGGTGCGCTGCACGTTCAACCGCCTCATGGAAGACTGATGACGCGGCACGACGAACTGTTGGCCGAAGCGGTGCTTCGGGAGGTCCGGGGGCTTACGACCCGGCAGGCGGTATTGCGGTTGTTCGAACTGGGGCTGGTCAGTCGCCGGGGGTGTGAACAGCGCGCGATCCGTGACGAAATCGGGCGGCTCGAAAAGGAGGGCATGTCCCGTTGCGAAGCCTTCGAGGTCACAGCCGGGAAATTCTGCTGCTCTTACGAGAAGGTGCGCAACGCATTTTACAACACTTACAAACATTAATCATGAAATCGGAAATTCAAATCAACAACACGGCCGGGGTCTGCCAGATCGACATCGAAGGGACCATCGGCGTACCCGAGGAGTGGCAGTTCGAAGAGCCTGACGCCCGGGTGGCGACCTACGAGCGTTTCCGCGACACCCTGCGGCGCATTGCGGAGATCGAGGCCCCGGAGGTGGTGGTCAACATCCGCTCGACGGGCGGCGACGTGAACGACGCGCTGCTGATCCACGACGCGCTCCGGCAGCTCCCGGCGCGGGTCACGACCCGCTGTTACGGCTATACGGCCTCGGCTGCGACGATCATCGCCCAGGCGGCGTCGGAGGGGTGCCGTCTCCTGTCGGCCAATGCCCTCTATCTGATCCACACGGCCATCTGTTCGACCGAGGGAAATGCCGCGGAGATCGCCGGGAAGATCGACCTGCTGCACCAGACCGATGCGCGTATCGCCGCGGTCTATGCATCCCGTTCGGGGCGTCCGGCCGCGGAGTTCGAGGCCCTGATGGCCGAGAACAACGGCAACGGCCGCTGGCTCGCACCCGAGGAGGCCGTTGCGGCGGGACTGGCCGACAAAGTGGTCGAAGCTGCGGAGCAGCCGGCGTCCTCGCTGGCGCGGAATATCGCCCGGGGCTGGGAGCGTTTGCTGGCCAATATCGGTTTGCGGCCCGGCCCGGCGCTTCCCGCCGACCGCAACGTTCTCCATTTCGACGGGGAGGTGCAGGCTCTGCGCAGCCGTTCGGCTGTTGCGGCCGACGAAGCCCGCCGGCAGGCCGCGCCGACCTCCACGCAGCCGCGCGAGGACCCTTCCTGCGGCGACACGGTCCGCTCGGCCAACGAACGCGCCTATGCCGAAGACGCCAGGCGCATGCGCAATTAAAAATTAAGAATTGAAAATTGCCAAGCGGGGGGGCTTCGGGCTGCCGATTCACCGGAGGCGAATCGAAAATCTGCCGGTCAGGAACAAAAGGAGGTTTCGGCCTAAAATGGAAGTCCGGCGATACCCGCCCTGCGGAGGCAAAACAAACAACCAAATTCATCAACCATTTAAAACCAAAAACAACCATGACTTACCTCGAAAATTCGAAACAGTACACCGGTTCCGACCTCGAAAACATCTTCTTCCGCCCGATGCTCACCGGGGAGTCGGCGCAGGACCTCGGCGTGCGCGTACTCTACAACATGCCCCAGCCCACGCACGTCCAGCTCTGGGACGGCCAGCGCAACATCCTCCAGAAATTCACCTCCGCAGGCTGGGCCGGGGGCAAAGCGGCGACCAAGTACGAGAAGACGGTCAATCTTAACCGGGTGAAGGCCGAACTGGGATTCTCGGCCGCCAACTACTTCTCGATGGTCTACGAGAAGGTCTCGTCGCTGGTCAACACCCACATGGACGACCTCTCGGGCACGGAGCTCGAACAGGCCGAAACGGCGCTTTTCAAACAGGCCCTCGCCGAGAATATCCGCGTCACGATGTGGATCGGCGACACCTCCGCGGCGTCGGGTTACAACACCTTCGACGGACTGCTGAAGCGCATCAACGGTCTGGTCGACGACGACGGCGTCTATAACTTTTCCTACCAGGCGGCCGCGCTCGAAGACCCGGCCTATGTGGTCGAGCTGTTCGACAAGCTGTGGGCCGGGGCCGATCCCCGCATCCCGGGCCTCAAGGCCGACGACCGGCTGGCCTACTTCGTCTCGTCGGACATCTACCGCCTCTACGAGAAGTACCTCGATGCAAAGGGCGCCGACGCGGCCTACGCCGATGCGATGAACGGCCGCCGGACGCTGGCCTACCACGGAATTCCGGTCGTGGACGTAAGGCTGGGCAGCTACCTCGGCGCCACCTCCTTCCGCCAGTCGTTCGTCATGCTCACCGACCGCCGCAACCTCGTGCTGGCCGTCAACACGGCCGACATGCCCGGCAACGAGGTGCGCATGTGGTACAACCCCGACGAGATGGAGAACCGCCAGCGTGCGGTCTTCATGGCCGGAACCCAGATCCTCGACGAGGCGCTGATCTCCTTTGCATACAAGCAGTAAAAACCCGGGAACGCGCATCCGCAGGGGCTTTCCCCGCGGATGCCGCGTCCCTGAAATCCGAAAAACGCCATGAGCAAAACGAAAAAAATCAAGACGGCCGTGGGGGTTGCCGACCGCACGGACCCCTATTATGCGCTGGGTTCGTCGCGGGTCGAGAGCGACAAATTCTGGCGCTGGGGCGACGACAACCTCTTCCCGGCGGCGCTGGCGCTGATGGCCCGGCGTTCGACGACCCACCGGCGCATCATCAACGACAAGGCCGACTACATCTCCGGCAAGGGATTCACGTGCGACGAGGCGCAGCAGCCGCAGCTGGCGGCCTTCGTCCGGTGCGTCAACGGCCGGGGCGAGAGCCTTCGCCAGGTGCTGGGCAAACTGGCCTTCGACAAGTCGCTGTTCGGCAACGCGTTCCTCGAAGCGGTCACCGACCCCGGGCACACCTTTCTGTCGCTCTACCACCAGGACGCCTCGCGCTGCCGCGTGGCCCGCGACTCGAAGCACGTCCTGCTGCACCACGACTGGGCGGCGTTCAAGCCCGCCGAGGCGCGCTCGCTGCCGCTCTACCCCGACTTCGAAGCGCAGGAGGACGGCACGCTGCGCTCGATCGTCCATTACAAGGATTACGAACCGATGTTCGAACACTACGGCGTGCCGCCCTACATCGCGGGGTTCAGCGTCTCGGCGATCGCCTGGAAGACCGACCGCTGGAACATCTCGCGCCTCGACAATTCGTTCCAGCTGTCGGGCGTGATGATGCTCGACTCGTCGGTGGACAACGAGGCCGAGGCCGAACGCATCGTGCGGCTCGCCGAACAGAAGTTCGCCGGGAACCCCGGGCAGGTGATGTTCGTCATCCGCGACGGCGGCGAGGATGACAATTCGCGCTTCATCCCCATTGCCGCGCAGAACGAGGGCGACTGGCAGGCGCTGCACGAACAGGCCGTCGGCGACATCGTCGTGGCCCACTCGTGGTTCCGGACGCTGAGCGGACTGGACTACGCTGCGGGATTCAGCGCCGAACGCATTCTGCACGAATACGAGGTGGCGCTCAACACGGTGATCCTCGCCGAGCAGGACGAGCTGACGGAGCCGATCCGCGCCGTCATCGCCTCGGTGCTGGGGCTGGACACGACGTCGCTGCAAATCGTCAACCGCCCGCCGACCCGCTCGAAACCCATCTACATGAAGGTCTGGGAGGCCCGCAAGGCCGACGGACTCGACTACGACCCGGAGGATGAACGCCAGCAGGCGTTTTTATCCGAGATTACGAAGTATAATATTAGAAGTATCGAATAAAATGCATAGCTTCCGCGGGGCATTCTGCCGCTTTTGCCGCGAAAAGCGACATGCGGATGGTTTTGGCGCTTTTAACTTCGCTACGCTCGTTTTCCTCCTTCTGGCACGGCATAGCCCGCAAGCGGTCTCTGCTCGTGCTGCGTGCGTCGGTTGACATCAAAAGTACAGAGAAATCCGCGACGATGTCGCGGGTGTTTTGTACCTTTTTTCCGCAAAAAGGTACCCAAAAACTCCCCGGCGGATGCCTTTGCCTACTTTGTCCCGTCTAACGTTCGAAACGGGCGCCTATTCGCGGGTTTGCAAGCAACCCGGCCCCGTTTCTTGCCACTTTTAGCCGGGCCTTCGTTTCACGGCTCCGGCATCGGGCCGGGATCTTTCGCCGCCAAAGGCGGCGCAGGCGTGAGACGCCTGTTTTATGGGTGCTTGCACAGAACGGGATCGCAGTATCCTGCCGTCGCCCCTGAAAGCGGTTTCAAACCGCTTTACGCTTTTTGCCGAGCGGGATTCTCATCACGTGACATCGGCAAACTTTCAACTTTTCACTTTTAACCTTCCACCTTATGAATACGTTAGTCACACCCCTCCAGGTGCTGAAACTCGCCTTCGGCGAAGGGGAATACCTGCCGCCGGAGATCATTGCCGAAGCCGACATTGCCGGAGCCGAACAGCGTCACATCGTCCCCGTCGTGGGACGGGCGCTCTACGAAAAGCTCCTCGCAGGCTCCTATCCCGATTTCCGGACCGAATACCTCGCCTCCCCGGCAGCCCTCTTCACGCGCGCCGTCCTCCAGCCGCGGCTCGACGTCCGCACCGGGCAGTGCGGCACGACGGCTCCGAAATCCGCCTATGCCCAGCCGGCCGGGGACACGGCCCGCCGACACCTGCGGCGCGCCCTGCTGGCCCAGGCCCGCACGCTGCTGCACCGCGCCGCGGAGCACCTTCGCGCACACCGGGATGAATTCCCGGAATACGATCCCGAAAACGACATCTTCAACCGCTGTACGACCGATGGAGGCTTTGTTCAGATTCGTTAGCGGCGTGGCGGCGGGGATCGCCGCGCTGTTCGCACCGATCGGGCCGCTGGCGGCCACGACCGTCGTCTTCATCGGCGTCGATTTCCTCTCGGGAGTGGCGGCCGACCGCGCTGCGGCCCTCCGCGAAGGGCGCGCATGGTATTTCGAGAGCTGCAAGGCGTGGCGCACGGTGCTCAAGCTCGCCCTCGCGCTCACGGCGATCTCGATGGCGTGGCTGATCGACAGCTGCGTGCTGGATTTCATGCGGCTGAACCTCGCGCGGCTTCTTACGGGGTTCACCTGCGGCGTGGAACTGTGGTCGTTTCTCGAAAACGCCGCGCAGCTCTCCGACGCTCCGCTGTTCCGCTGGCTGCGCCGCTACGTGCACCGCCGCATCCGGAAGGAGGCAGGCGATGAGTAGGGGTTTGTCGAATTGCAATCCGGGGAACATCCGGCAGTCGAAGGTGCGTTACAAGGGCGAAGTGCAGCCCTCCCGGGACCCGGCCTTCAAGCAGTTCGAGTCGCTGGCCTGGGGCTACCGGGCCGTCTTCGTGCTGTTGCATACTTACCGGGTCCGCCACGGCCTGCGGACCGTCCGCGGGATGATCTCCCGCTGGGCGCCGCCCGTGGAGAATCACACCGAAGCCTACATCCGCGCCGTGGCCGCCGACACGGGCATCGACCCCGACGAGCCGCTCGACACGCTCGACCCGGCGACGATGATCCCCCTGGCCGCCGCCATCTCGCGCGTGGAAAACGGCACGGCGGCGGACCGCGGCGAAATCGAGCGCGGCTGGGCGCTGTTTTCCGACTGATTTTGCTATCTTTACGGCTCAATAGACTGTCCGGATGAAGATTTCCCGCCTGCCCGACCGGCTCGACCGTATGCCGATGCTCAAGATTCTCGTGTTTTTCGCCGCGGGAATCGCGCTGGCGGACCGCTACGAACTGCCCCTGTGGTTTCTCGCAGGGGCTTTCGTCGTGACGGGCGTGCTGGCCCTGTCGCTGCGCTCGTCGGCCGCCACGGCCGCAATGATCCTCACGGCGGGGTTCGCCGCGGCGCAGTTCCGTGCGCCCCGGGCCACCGTGCCGCGGGGCGTGCACACGGTCTATGAGGTTACGGTCGAGGGGTTTCCGGCCGACCGGGGCCGTTATGCCGTCGCCGATGCGTCGGTGGCGGCATGGCGCGATCCGGCCGACGGACGCTGGCACGCTTCGGACGCCCGTATCCGGCTATACGCCGATTCGCTTGCGGGGTTGCATGCCGGGGAGCGCATCCGCTGCCGGGGCGCGGTGCGGCCGTTTCGCGGCGGTGCGGAAAGCTATCGCCGCCTGATGGCGCGGCGGGGCTACGCCGGAACCCTGTGGATTGCGGAGCGGACGCTTCTCGAACGGCTTCCGGACCGGCATGCAGGCCTGCACCGCAGGGCGGTCGAAAGGCTCTCCCGGCTGCCGATGAGCGCCGGGGCTGCGGCCGTCGTCGAGGCCATGGCGGCGGGCGAGCGGCGCGGCGTCACGCCCGAACTCCGCACGGCGTACTCCCGGAGCGGGTTGTCGCACCTGCTGGCCGTATCGGGACTCCACACGGGGATCGTTTTCGCGCTGGTCAATCTCGCGCTGTGGTGGCTGCCGCTTTTCAGGCGGGGACACCTGCTGAAAAACCTGCTGGCGGCCGTTGCCGTGTGGCTTTTCGTCGCGGCGGCGGGGTTTCCGCCCAGCGCCGTCCGGGCCGCGGCGATGTGCACGGTCCTGCAGGCGGCGCTGGCCTCGGCGTCGGAATACGTTGGGCTGAACGCCCTGGCCGCGGCGGGATTCGGGATGCTGGTCTGGAATCCCAACTGGCTGGGCGACATCAGTTTTCAGCTGTCGTTCGTCGCCGTGGCGGCCATCCTCGCCTGGGGCGTGCCGCTCTGCCGCCGCTGCCGGACCCGGTGGAAGGGCGTGAACGTCGTCGTCGACGCCTATCTGATCGGGTTCGTGGCGACTGCCGCCACTGCGCCGCTCGTTTCGCACACGTTCGGCGTCGTGCCGCTGGCCGGACTGGTGGTCAATCCGCTGGCCATCGCGCTGGCCGGGGTCGTGGTGTTCGGCGGCGCATTGTGGATGCTCGCACCCGTCGGATTCCTCGCCCCGGCGTTCGGGTTCGTCACGGGGAGCGCCGCCGAAGGGATCAGCGCGCTGGCCCGGCTGACCGCCTCGCTGCCCGGAGGTGCGGCCGATTACACCCTCGGCGGATGGCCGACGGCGGCGGTCTACGCCGTTTTTGCGCTTGCGACCCTTGCGGCGTGGAGCGGCGAACCGAAAAAAAACGTACCTTTGCGGACGTGATTACCCCCGAAGAATACTCCCTCCTGCTCACGGACGAAGTGCGGCGCGCCGTCGCCGCCGCACGGGGCCGCGACCCGCTGGAGGTGGCTCTGGACCGCACCGTCCCCCACGCCCGGCTCGTGGCCACGCAGGTCAAGTACCTCGCGCGGGCTGCGCAGAAACTCCCTTCGTACGCCGCGGCGCAGTGCATCCTGCCGCCGCTGGCCTTCGAGCAGGCGTCGAGCGAGGCGTGCGCCGCCCACAAACTCCTCGAAGGCGACACGGTGCTGGACCTCACCTGCGGGCTGGGTGCCGACGCCCTTTTTTTGAGCCGCCGCTTCCGCCGTGTGGTGACGCTCGAACGCAATGAAATGCTGGCCCGCGTGGCCGCGGAGAATTTTTCCAGAATGGGCGTCGCGAATGTCGACGTAGTGAATGCCTCCGCCGAGGAGTATCTCCGACGCGACGGCCTGCGTTTCGATTGGATTTACGCCGATCCCGACCGCCGTTCGGACAAGGGCCGCAAACTGGTGCGGCTGGAGGATTGTTCGCCCGACATCGTCGCCCTGAAGCCGCGTCTGAAGCAGGTTTCGGGGCGTCTGTGCGTCAAGAACTCCCCGCTGTTCGACGTCGGCGAGGCCCTCCGGCTCTTTCCCGACAGCCGCGTGGAGGTGCTCTCGCTCGGCGACGAATGCAAGGAGGTCGTGGTCTATGACGACGGCTCGGGACCGCTCGTCACCGCCACGGCTCTCGGGCGCGGGAGTTTTTCGGCCGCTCCGGGCGAGACCGCACCCCCTCCGGGCCGTTTCGACCCGGAGCGTTACGGCTATCTGGTGATCCCCGACGTGTCGTTGCAGAAGGCCCGTCTCGCGCGGATTCACCTTGCGGGAAAAGCCGACATCTGGAGCGACAACGGCTACGGCTTCGCCGTGGAGGAGCCGGAAGGCGTGCTGGGACGAACCTTCGCCGTCGAAAGCATCGAACCCTACGATCCCAAACGGCTCAAGCGCGAACTGAAAGGCCGCGAGGCGGAGGTGCTCAAGCGTGATTTCCCGCTCGCTGCCGAGGAGTTGATGCGCCGCCTGGGGCTGCATGCCGGGGCCGGCCTGCGGCTGGCCTTCACGAAAATCGGGAACGATTTTTGGGTTATCCGTTTAAAATAGCTACATTTGCCTGATTGCCAGGCTGCGACTTATGAAATTCAGCGATTTTCTGACATACTTCACCGACACGATTTTCCGGCGCGACGTCACCGAATGGCGCAACCCCGTCGTGCGGTGGCTCGTGCAGCAATACCGCCTGCTGTTCTACACGGCCCGCGGCCTGCTCGAACACGGAACCATCGTCCGTTCGGCGGCGCTCACGTTCTACACGCTGATGTCGCTGGTGCCGATTCTCGCGGTGGTATTCGCCGTGGTGAAAGGATTCGGGCTGGCCGACGGACTGATCGAAAACCTCTACGGTCTCTTCCCCCGAAACCCCGACATTGTCGACTACATCGTCAACTTCGCCGAAAACGCCCTGGCACGTACGCAGGGCGGCGTGGTGGCCGCCGTGGCGCTGGTCATGCTTTTCTGGGCCGTGATCCGGGTCTTCGGGTCGATCGAAAGCGCCTTCAACAACATCTGGGAGGTCAAGGTCGAGCGCAGCATCACCCGCCAGTGGACCGACTACATCGCCGTGGTGATGATCGTGCCGATCCTCTGGATCGTGGCCAACGCCGTGGGCAACTATGCCGAGCAGCTGCTCGGATTCGACGACAGCTGGTATTTCAACCTGCTGTCGCACCTTGCCTCGATGATCGTCATCTGGGTGATGTTCACCTTCCTCTACATCGTCATACCCAACGCCAGAGTGCGTTTCGGCAGCGCCCTGATGGCCGGCATCGTCGCCGGGACGATTTTCTTGCTCTTCCAGTGGGGCTACGTCTACGTGCAGCGGTGGATGACCTCGTACAACGCCATCTACGGCAGTTTCGCGGCCCTGCCGCTGCTGCTGATCTGGATGCAGACCTCGTGGGAGATACTCCTTTTCGGCGGCGAGCTGTCGTTCGCCTATCAGAATATCGCGCGTTTCGGCGAGGAGCGCGAATCGCTCCTGATCAGCTACGACCAGCGGCGCAAGGTGCTGCTCGCGGTGATGCTCACCGTCGTGCGGAATTTCCGCGACCGGGGCGGGGCGCTGCCTGCGGACGAGATCCGCGAACGCCTCGACCTGCCCACGCGCATCGTCAACGACGTGCTGTTCCAGCTCGTGCAGGCCGGGCAGCTGATCGCCGTGCGCAGCGGCGACGGCGAGCGGGAAACGGCCTTCACTCCGGCGCACGACATCGCGTCGATGACCGTCTACGGCGTGCTGGAGGCGGTCGAACGGTCGGGGCAGACCACTTTCGACCTCGGGCAGACGCCCGAACTGGCGCGCATCGACCGCGAACTGGAGACGCTCAAAGAGTCGGCCCGCCGGTCGCAGGACAACGTGCGGCTGACCGACCTGCTGTAATTATGAATTCTGAATTGAAAAAAACCGTCATCATCGGCAGCGGGAACCTCGCGGAAGCGCTGGCCCGCGCCGTCGCCAAGAGCGAACTGGAACTCGTGCAGATTTTCGCCCGCAACGCCGAGCGGGCGCGCGTCGTTGCGGAGCTGGCCGCGACCGGCTGGGAGACGCGCCCCGAAATGCTCCGCAAGGATGCCGACATCTACCTGATCGCCGTCAGCGATCGCGCCGTGGCGGAGGTGGCCGCAACGCTCCCGATTCCCGAAGAGGCTGCGGTGGCCCACACGGCCGGAAGCGTGCCGGTCACGGCCATCCCCGAACGATTCGCCCGGCGTGCCGTTTTCTATCCGATGCAGACCTTCACCAGAGGGCGCGAAGCGGACTTTTCCGTGATCCCCGTGTTTCTCGAAGCGCCGTCGCCCGAACTGCGTCCGGAGCTGGAGGCGTTCGCCCGGAAACTCTCCGGGACGGTCATCTGGGCCGACTCGGCACAGCGCTGCAAGGTGCATCTCGCGGCGGTTTTCGCCTGCAACTTCGCCAATCACATGTATGCCGTGGGCGAACGTATCGTCCGCGGTGCGGGGCTGGATTTCGACGTGCTGAAACCGCTGATCGCCGAAACCGCGGCCAAGGCCTGCGACGCCCGTTCGCCGCTCGACGTGCAGACGGGACCCGCCGTGCGCAACGATTTCGCCACGAAGGCCCGCCACGGCGACCTGCTGGCCTTCGACCTCCGACTGAAAAACATCTACTCAACGATAAGTCAAAGCATATGGGAAACTTCAAAGAAGATATAGCGCGCTGCGAAGCCTTCGTCTTCGACGTCGACGGTGTGATGACCGACGGTGGCATCATCCCCACGCCCGACGGCGACTTCATCCGCCGCTACAACGCCAAGGACGGCTATGCGCTGGCCTACGCGATCAAGATCGGCTACAAGGTCTGCATCATCACCGGCGGCCGGGGCCGGACGCTCGAAAACCGCCTTCGGATGCTCGGTATCGACCATTTCTACGTCGACTGCATGGACAAGATCACGGCCATCCGCGAATACATGGCGGGCCAGGGGCTCGATCCGGCCAACGTGATCTACATGGGCGACGACATCCCCGATCTGGATTGCATGCGCGAAGTGGGCCTTCCGGTCTGCCCGGCGGACGCGGCGGCGGAGGTGATCGAGGCGTCGCGTTACGTCTCGGAGTTCCGGGGCGGCGAAGGGGCCGTCCGCGACATCGTCGAGCAGGTGCTCCGCGCCCGCGGCGACTGGGCGCGCGACTCGCAGGGCGTCACGCCCTCGTCGCTCGCGGCGTCGCGGTAAGGCGTTCCGGAAGAGACGCGGTTCCCTTCCCGGCCGACGAAAAGGCGCGGCCGCCTTTCCCTTCTTTCTCTGAAAGAAGGGGAAACAATGCGGGGTTTCCGGCTAAAATTTGTATCTTTGCCGGGCTATAAGCCTCCGTCATGCTCGAAAAACTGGCCAAACAAACTGCCGTCTACGGCATCAGCACCATCGTCGTAAGGTTCCTGAGCTACCTGCTCACGCCTTACTACACCCGTGTGTTCGGGCAGGAGACCTACGGCGTCGTCACCGACATCTATGCCCTTATCCCGCTGGCGCTCACGCTGCTGACGATGGGCATGGAGTCGAGCTATTTCCGTTTTTCGGCCAAGGCCGAGGAGGCGGGCGGCGATGTGAAGGCGGCCAAGCGGCGGCTTTTCGCCACGACGTGGGGCGTCACGTCGCTCGCCGCGGCGGTGTTCTTCCTGGCGACGGCCTTTTTCCGCGACGGCATCGCCCGCATGATGGGCGAGGCGTATGTCGCGCATCCCGAATACGTCGTCTGGGTCGGCCTGATCATCCTTTTCGACGTCTGGGCCTGCATCCCCTTCTCGCGGCTGCGCGAACAGGGCCGGGCCATGACGTTCGTGGGGCTGAAAGCCATGAACGTCGTTCTGAACGTGGCGCTGGCCTTCGGGTTCGGCGCCGCCGGGCTGTTCGCCACCGACTTCGGCGTGGGATGGGTCTTCGTCGCCAACCTGATCGCCAGCGTCGTGACGTGGCTGGCGATCCTCGGGACCGCCGACCGCACCGTTCCGAAGATCAACTGGGCGCTGCTCGCCGCGATCTTCGCCTACTCGCTGCCGCTGCTGGTGGGCGGGCTTGCCGGTACGGCCAACGAGTTCATCGACCGGCAGCTGATCAAGTACCTCGTTCCCGAGGGCGCCATGGCCCAGCTGGGCATCTACGGGGCCATCACGAAGATCGCCGTGGTGATGATGCTCTTCTACCAGATGTACCGCCTGGCCGCCGAGCCGTTCTTCCTCTCGAACTTCAGGAAATCGGACTTCGTGGCGATGAACGCCGCGGCGTTGAAATACTACGTCATGGCCTCGATGCTGATTTTCCTCGGCATCGCGCTGTTCCGCGACGTGTTTGCGCTGATCGTGGGGCGCAGTTTCCGCGAGGGTATCTTCATCCTTCCGGTGGTGCTCGGGGCCAACGTGCTGACGGGCGTGTGGCTCAACCTCTCGTTCTGGTACAAGCGCGAGGAGCGCACGTCGCTGGCCATCGTCGTCACGGGTGCGGGACTGGTCGCCATCGTCGCTTTCGGGTTCTGGCTCATCCCGCTGTGGGGCTACTACGGGGCCGCGTGGGCGCGCCTGGCGAGCGAAACGGTGATGGTCGCCGTCAGCTGGTGGCTCAACCGCCGCTATTACCCGACGCCCTACGACTGGCGGCGCATCGGCGAATACGTCGCCGCGGCGCTCGCGGTTTTCGCCGTTTGCGAGGCTTTGACCGCCTCTGCGGACAATATGTTTGTAAGCTATGCGTTTAATATAGTGCTCTTTGCGTTGTATGCCGCCTACCTCGTCCGCTGCGAGCGGATCGACCTGGGGGCGATGCTGCGCGCATTCCTGCACAGGTAAAAAGTGAATCGGAGTATGCAGAAACGACTTTTCCCCAGAATCGCAGCCGCGGCTTCGGCCCTCCTGCTCCTCGCCGCCTGCGGCCAGTCCCGTCCGGAAGGCCCGGCCGAGGTGTTGCTGCATACCACGGCGGGCGACATTCGCATCGAACTCGACGGGCGGACGCCCCTTCACCGGGACAATTTCCTGAAACTGACCCGCGAAGGGTTTTTCGATTCGGTGCTGTTCCACCGTGTGATCGCCGATTTTATGATCCAGGCGGGCGATCCCGCCTCGCGCCGCGCCCCGGCGGGCACGATGCTGGGCGAGTCCGATGCGGGCTACCTGATTCCCGCCGAGATCGTCTATCCGGCGCTGGCGCATACGCGCGGCGCGCTGGCCGCGGCCCGGACTTCCGACGAGGTGAACCCCGAACGGAAATCCTCCGGCAGCCAGTTCTACATCGTCTGGGGCAAGCCCTTCGACGGAGCGACGCTCGACCGGATTCAGCAGAGCGTGACCGCTGCGACGAACGGGGAGATCGTGATCCCCGATTCCCTGCGGACGATCTATGAAACCACCGGCGGCACGCCGTTCCTCGACGGACAGTACACCGTTTTCGGCCGTGTGACCGAGGGGCTTGAGATCGTGGAGGCCATTCAGGGCGTGGCGACCGATTCGGTCGGCCGGCCGCTGGAGGACGTGCGGATCATCCGGGCCGAAGCGGTTCGAAAATAGACTGAACATGAAGAAGACGACCGGAAAAATCGCCGTGATGGGCGCCAGTTTCGCGCTTTTCCTCTGCGGGGCCGGGGCGCTCCAGCTGGAGCGCGGCACGGCGCGGACCGTGATCCTCGCGGTGGTTTTCGCGGGTTTGCTGACGATTGCCGGGGTGCAGACCTTCCGGCGGATGAAAAATAAGGAGTAAAATGCGTTTTGCGGACATTACAGGACAGGAGGATTTGAAACGGCATCTGACGCAGTCGGTCGATGCCGGTCGCGTGAGCCATGCCCAGCTCTTCACGGGTACGGCGGGTTCCGGGGCGCTGGCCGTGGCCGTGGCCTATGTCCAGTATCTCTGCTGCCGCCACCGCTCGGGCGGCGACTCGTGCGGCGAATGCCCCGACTGCCGACAGATCGCGGCGCTGGCGCACCCCGACCTGCATTTGGTTTTCCCGGTCAACAAACAGGGCAAGAAGTCGGGAGAGGTGATGCGCAGCGACGAGTTCCTGCCGCAGTTCCGCGCGCTGTTCGCCGAGCGCGGGGGCTACTTCTCGCCGCAGGACTGGTACGACCGTCTCGACCTGGGCAAGACGCTCAAAGGCATGATCGCGGCCCGCGAGGCCGACGAGATCATCCGCAAACTGTCGTTCAAGAGTTTCGAGGCCGACTATAAGACCATGCTGATCTGGCTTCCGGAGGCGATGAACGAGGAGGCCGCGAACAAGATCCTCAAGATTCTGGAGGAGCCGTGGGACCGCACGCTTTTCATCCTGGTCTGCGAACATCCCGACCGCCTGCTGCCGACGATCGTTTCGCGTACGCAGGAGGTCTGCGTGCCGCGCATCGCGTCCGACGTGCTGGAGCGGGTGGCGCAGCAGCGGGGCGTGGCCGATCCGCTGCAAGCCCGCAACATGGCGCGCCTGGCAGGCGGCGATTTGCTGGAACTGGGCCATCTGGTGGCGGGCGAGAGCGATGCGATGCGCAAGGAGCATTTCGACCTTTTTTGCAGCCTCATGCGTTTGAGCTACAATGACCGGCACCTCGAACTGGTCGCCTGGGCCGAAGATGCCGCGCAGCTCACCCGCGAGCAGCAGCGGGCGTTTCTGCGCGATGCGGCGCGGCTTTTGCGCGAGAGCTTCATGCTCCATGCCGGTATCCGCGAGGTCAGCTATCTCTGGGGCGAGGAGCTGGCTTTCTGTTCGAAATTCGCCCCTTTCGTCGGCCCGCGGAATATCGAGCCGCTGATCGCCGAGATCGAGAGCGCCGCCGCGCAGATTGCGCAGAACGGCAATCCGACGATCGTATTCACCCATTTTGCCCTCTCGGTGAGCAAGATGATAAAACATTTGTGATTTATGGCACGTGTGGCACTTCTTTTAGGCGGTAATCAGGGCGATGTGAAACGGACCCTGCAAACGGCGCAGCAGCTTGTCAACTCCCGTGTGGGGGCCGTGCTGCGCTGCTCTCACCGTTATGAAAGCGAGCCGTGGGGATTCCCGGCCGCGGAGCGTTTTTCGAACCAGGCGCTGGAGGTCTCCACCGACCTCACGCCGCACGAGGTGCTCGACGCCTGCCAGCGGATCGAGCGGGAACTGGGCCGCAACCGCGCCGCCGAGGCGGTCGAGAAGGCCTCTTCCGGAGCCGTCTACTGCTCGCGGCCGATCGACATCGACATCATTTTCTACGACGACGAGGTGATCGGCGACGAACGCCTCACGGTTCCCCATCCGCTGCTCGCCGAGCGGGAATTCGCGCTGGTGCCGCTTTGCGAGATCATGCGCCAGCGGCGGCATCCCGTGACGGGAGCTACCGTCGGCGAGATGCTCGACGCGCTCCGAAACAAATAGAACGGGTATGAAGGCAAAACGAATATTACCGCTTCTGGCCGCCGCCGCGCTGCTCGCGGGGTGTTTCAAGGACGTGTCGTACAAGACGAACTACGTCCTCAAACCCCTTGCGCAGGCGCAGACGGTCGATCCTGTCGAGCCGTTCGAGGGGCTGAAGGCTTATGCTTTCGACGCCGATACGGCCTTTTACACCGTGGCTTCCTACGAGGATGCGCTCAACGGCGTCATTGCGCGGAAGGACGACCTTTCGGACCGGATCGCCTCCCCGGTCGCCGCGGCTGAACCCTGCGTGCGGGAGGGGACCGTGGGCTGGGTGCAGATGCCGCTTTCGGCCGAGACGCAGATGGTCGTGGCTGTCGACCCGGTAAACAGGGTCTATGCCTATACACAGCAGGAATTGGACGTGAACCTTCCCAACCTCTACGTGTCGCTGATTTTCAAACCCTGGAAGGGTTTTTCCTACAAGGAGGGCAACTGGAGTTTCTACAACGAGTTCTATGCGCCTCCCGTCTACCTCGACTGCCTGATCGACCCCTCGGTCCAGCTTGCCGAGGGCGGCGAGACCTCGGAGATCGCCAACGTGAAGGCGTATGCCTATGCCGCCGACACCACGGCGTTCTACATCGCCTCGTACGACGATGCCGTGTCGGGCAAGCTCACGGCGAAAACCGCCGGCGTCACCCCGCCCGCCACGCCGTTCTCGGCCTACGAGGACAAGGAGACCGGGCTTTACAAGATGGAGGTCAGCTCCTCGACCCTGATGGTGGTCGTGGTCGACCGCACCAACCGCCTCTACGCCTACTCGAAACAGGTGGTCGACCTCGAAGGCGAGACCGTGACCCTGCCGGTGGTCTTCCGTCCGTGGCGTGCGACGTGGATTTACGTCGAGGACGGCTGGCGCTTCGTCGATGCGTCGCGCGCGCCTGAAACGAAACCCCAAACACAATCCCGACGCCGATGAACACTCCGCGACATATGCTTAACGTGCTGCGCCTTGCGGTGGCGCTGCTCTTCGCTTCGGCCCTTATGAGCCGCTGTGCGAGCATGATGACCCCCACGGGAGGTCCCCGCGACTCGCTGCCCCCCGTCATCGTGAACATGACGCCCGACAACTTCGCGACCGGCCGGCCGACGGTCGGCCACGGGAAGATCTACATCGAGTTCGATGAGTTCGTGCAGCTCAAGGACCAGCAGAAGGAGTTCTTCACCTCGCCGGCGATGAAGAAAAAGCCGCTCATCACCCTGCGCGGCCGGGGCATCGTCGTGCAGCTGCGCGACACGCTGGCCCCGAATACGACCTATGCGCTCAATTTCGGCAGCGCCATCCGCGACAACAACGAGGGCAACCCGCTCTATTCGATGCGCTACGTCTTCTCGACGGGTCCCGAGATCGACTCGATGGTCCTTTCGGGCTATACGGCCGACAGTTACAAGGCCGACTCCGTGTCGAAGAGCTTCATCTGGTTCTTCCCGGCCGACTCGGTCGAGCAGGTCGCCGGATACGACTCCACGATCTTCAAGTACAAACCCGCGGCCATCGCCCGTGCCGAGAACAACGGCATCTTCATCGCCCAGAACCTCAAGCCGATCCCCTACCGCGTCTATGCCGTTCAGGATAAGAACGACAATCAGATGTACGAGCCGGGTAGCGACCAGGTGGGTTTCCTCGAAGGGACCTACAACCCTGCCGAGATGCCCGATTTCGGCATGTGGTACGACTCGATCCGCCGGTACGTGACCGCCGAACCGCAGCTCTATTTCCGCATGTTCACCGACAAGGCGTTCCGCCGCCAGGTGCTTTCGCAGACCGAGCGGCCGTTGCAGCACAAGGCGATGCTCTACTTCGCCGCGGCGCGTCCGAAGATCACCCGGCTCCGTTTCGACAGCATTCCGGCCGACCGGGTGATCGTCGATCCGCAGACCGTGGGCCGAGATACGATCGCCCTGTGGTTCAACGTCCCCTCGTCGTCGCTTCCCGATACGATCAAGGGCGAGATCACCTATTTCAAACACGACACCGTCAACCAGTTGCAGGAGGTCACCGAGCCGCTGAAGCTCGCCTGGCGTCTGATCGAGACCAAGGAGCAGGAGCGCGAACGCGAGAAACTCGAACGCGAACGCCGCAAGGCCGAGGCCGCGGGCGAGGAGTGGGTGGAACCCAAGAAGGAGAACCCCTTCGCCTTCAAGATGCCCACTTCGGGCGAGATCAACCCCGAGAATCACCTGACGGTCGATTTCGACTATCCGCTCGTGAAGCTCGATTCGGCTGAACTGCTGCTGACGCGCCTGCTCGAGGATAACTCGATCGAGGATATTCCGGTGCGCATGGTGCGCGATACGGGGATGCTGCGCCGCTGGCAGGTCCGCGCCCCGTGGAAGCTGGGCGGACAGTATACGCTGACCATCCCCGAGGGCGCCATTACCGACGTTGCGGGCCTCTCCAACGACTCGATCATCAGGAAGTACACGGTTCTCGACCCCGAGAAATTCGCCACGGTGCTCATCCACGTCAGGGGCCGCGACGACGGCACGAAGTATATCGTCCAGCTGCTCGACGGCAGCAACGCGCTCAAGCAGGAGAAGCGGGACGTGACGACCGGCGACATCCGGTTCAATTACGTTCCCGCCGGCGAGATCAAGTTCCGCGTCATCGAGGACCGCAACGGCAACGGCAAGTGGGATTCGGGCAATGTGGTCGAACGTCTCCAGCCCGAGCGGGCCGAGATCTACGCCAACGACCAGGGCGAGGACACCTTCGCCACGAAGACCAACTGGGAGATCGAATTCTCGATGGACATGAACCGGATCTTCGCGCCGGTCACGATGCAGTCGCTCTCGCGCCTGCTGGACGAACGCGAGTCGCAGCGCCTGCGCCGCGAGGCGGAGAAACGGGCCAAGGAGGGTCCGAAGCGCGATCAGGACCGCAACCGGCAGCAGAACGACAATAACAGCAACTTCAACGCTGCGGGCGGGATGTTCAATAATTTCAGATAAGATGACGATGCAACGACATATCCGGACGGCGCTCTTCGCCCTTGCGGCCCTCGCCGCATGGCAGGGGGCTTCGGCGCAGCATACGCTCGGCTTCACGGTGGGCTACGGCATGGGCAACGGCCGCTTCCAGCCCCAGCAGGAGATGCGGGCGATCTGGGGACTTTACAGCGGGGGCCTTTCGTGGCGCTACTACGGCAAGCAACGCTTCGTGGGGGGCTTCGGCATTGATCTGGAGTTCCAGCAGCAGGGCTTTTCGTTTGCGACCAACGCTTCGCAGGTCGAGGAGAAGAAGGATTATCTCTACTATACGCGGCATGTCAATTCCGTCGTGCTGCCGATCGTCTGGCAGCCGCACTTCTACATGCTGCGCAACCACGTCCGCATCTACCTCGAAGCGGCCGCGACCTTCTCCTACAACATCTCGTCCACCTACGAGAACGAGCAGGCCCGGGCCAACGGCTCCGCCGGCTGGAAAGGCGACTATCCCTTCAAGCTCGCGCGCGACAACCGCTGGGGCTACGGACTGGCGGGCGGCGGCGGCATCGCTTTCCTGATCCGCCGTTTCGAGCTGAATTTCCGGGTGCGCTACTCGTTCGGTTATTCGGACATCGTCCGCAACCGCAACAAATACTACGACAACAACAGCGACGGCGCGGAAAATCCCTTCTGGGCCACTCCGCTGCGTTCGCCGCTCGACAACCTTATGATCTCCGTGGGGTTGAACTACCGCTTCAACAAACAGGGCTTCGAGGCCTGGAAACCAAGACCCAAGAAGGAGAAGAACCGCGAGGTCTTCAAATTCGGGCTGTAAAAAACACAAATTATGGAAACTACCCGTCAGCAGAAAATCGCCAAGCAGATCCAGAAGGACGTTGCCGAAATCTTCCAGAAGGAGGGCGCCCCGATCGTGCGCGGCTCGCTCGTAACGGTCACCGCCGTACGCATATCCCCCGATTTCAGCTACGCCAAAATCTACGTCAGCATCTTCCCCTTTGAGCAGAGCGGCGAGGTGATGAAGCGGCTCGAACACCAAAACTGGTTCATCCGCCGCGCCCTGGGCCAGCGGCTCCGCAACCAGCTGAAGAACGTCCCCGAAATTCAGTTCCTGCTCGACGATTCGCTCGAATACATCGAGCATATAGAGCAGGCGTTGAAAGAAGATTGACAGTTATGCGCTTCTGCCGGTTGTTCCCGCTGCCTGCGGCGGCATTTGCAAGTCCGATCCGCCCCCGAACCTCTGCCGAGGCGGGGGCTTCGGGATTTACGCTCTAATCCGTCGCCCGCCATGCTGCCGCAGCTCTTCGCCCGTCGCTACCTCTTTTCGTCCCAGTCCCGGTCGGTGGTCAACCTGATCTCGGGATTGAGCGTCGCGGCCGTGGCGATGCCCGTTGCGGCCATGATCATCCTGCTGTCGGTCTTCAACGGCTTCGAATCGCTCGTCAAGTCGATGTATTCGGCTTTCGACGCCGATCTTACCGTCTCCCCGCGGCAGGGGCAGACCTTTGCGCAGCGGGATCTCGACACCGCGGCCCTCGCACGCATCCCGGGGGTCGGCGCGCTGTCGTTCACCCTGGAGCAGAGCGCCCTGCTCGAACACGGAGGGCGTCAGGCCACCGCCACGATCCGGGGCGTCGACGACGCCTACGGGGCTGTCTTTCAGCTTGGCGATGCCGTTTCCGCCGGGGAGTGGCGCGTGCGGCTGGGCGATCTGGAACGGCTGGTCGTCGGACAGTCGATGGCGTGGATGCTGGGCATCCGCTCGCTGGCCGATGCCGACGTCACGCTCTACGCCGTGCGGCGGGGATCGTTCTCCTCGCTGCTGCCGCTCGAAAACTACACGCGCCGCACGGAACCCGTGGGCGGCGTCTATACCCTCGACCTCGAAACCGAACGCACCTACGTGCTCGCCTCGCTGCGGCTGGCGCAGGAGCTGTTCGGCTATCCGGGCCGCGCCTCGGCGCTCGTCGTGCGCCTCGCTCCCGGGGCCGATGCCGCGGCGGTCCGCAAGGCCGTTGCGGAGGCTGCGGGCGACGGATTCCGCGTCCGCACGCGCGACGAACTGCGCGCTTCGTTCTACCGCATTATGACCTACGAGAAGTGGGGCATCTTCTTCATCGCCCTGCTGGTGCTCATCATCGCTTCGTTCTCGGTGGTGGGGGCATTGGCCATGCTGATCGTCGAAAAACGGGACGACATCTCCACGCTCCGCGCCCTGGGGGCCGACACGGGCCTCGTCCGCGCCGTGTTCCGCACCGAAGGGTTTCTGATATGCGGTCTGGGCGCTGTCGCCGGCATGACGCTGGGCGTTGCCACGACTCTCTCGCAGCAATATTTCGGGCTGATCGAGATCCCGGCCGAGACCTTCCTCACGAAGAGCTATCCCGTCGAATTCCGACCGACTGATCTGGCGGTCGTCGCCGCGTCGTTCGCCGCCGTGGCCGCCCTCCTTTCGAACATCACCGTCCGCAGTATGATTAAAACCGACCGATTATGAAACGATTCCTCCGCATGGCGGCATCCGCGGCCTTCGTGCTGCTGCTGTCCGCCTGCGCCCGCCACAAGATCATCCCCGACGACACGCTGGCGCAGATTTTCCACGATGCGTTCCTCACCAACGCCTACATCGGCAGCGAGGGCGTGAAGACCGACTCGCTGCGCATCTACGAGCCGATCTTCGCCCGCTACGGCTACACGACCGACGACGTGCACTACACCATCGGCAACTTCTCGAAGCGCAAGAGCGCCCGTCTGGGCGACGTGGTCGAGCGGGCCATCGAGATGCTCGAACGGGAGGGTAAGATCTATAACCAGGAGGTCGCCGTGCTCGACACGATCGACAACGTCGCCCGCCGCACCTTCACGCGCACGGTGCTCGCCGATTCGCTCATCCGCGTCGGGTCGCTGCGCGACACGGCCCGTCTGAGCTTTACGCTCGACGTCGAGCCGGGCGAATACAGCCTTTCGCTCAAATACCTCGTCGATTCGCTGGACCGCAACCAGCGGGGGCTGAAAGGCTCCGTGTGGCTCGAACGGCGCGACAGCTCGCGCACCAACGTCTACACCGCGACCCTGCGGCGCAACCGCGAGGAGAGCTTCTCGCGCCGGTTTACGACCGACACGACGCACCGCCGCCTGCGCATCGACTTCCTGACCTTCAACGCCAGGCCCGAGCGGCCTTCGGTGACGGTCACCGACCTCAAGGTGGAGTACATTCCCCCGACCCGCACGGCCGTCGAAAAACTCTACGAACAGCAACTCGACATCCGGATTTTCGCCGATGACTTCCTCCGCGCCGCGGCCATCCCGAAGGATAGCCTCTAACCTGCTGTGGACGCCGCAGGGCCTCGTCCGGCATCCGCTCCTGACACTCGGGGCGGACGGCCGCGTGCTCTCTGCGGAGAGTTGTCCCGATCCGGACCGCCTCGCCGCCACGGAGTTCTATGCGGGGCTGCTGGTCCCGGATTTCCCGGCCGACTACCGCGCCGCGTTCGACGGCATGCGCGCCGCCGCATTGCCGCTTTCCGAACTGCTGCCGCGAATCGTGACGCCCGGCGGGGCGCTGGTCGTCATCTCGGGACTCGACTACGACTCGCTGCGGCTCACGCCGCAGTCGCAGATCCGGAAGTTGTGAGGCTGCCGTATCCGGGCCGAACGTACGCCGTCCTCCTCCCTGAAGGAGAAACGGGGCGGGTTCGGATGGGCGAACAGGGCCGGAGGCCGTGGGAGCGGCGGCCGGCGGTCCGATTTTTCGACTTCCGGGGTTATATCGGTAAATGCTCCTCGACCGTGCGCCGCAGGTGCTCGCGATCGAGGTGGGTGTAGATTTCGGTCGTGAGGATGCTTTCGTGCCCCAGCATCTCCTGCACCTGACGGATCGAGGCGCCGCCTTCCAGCAGGTGCGTCGCGAACGAGTGGCGGAAGGTGTGGGGGCTGATGCGCTTTTCGATCCCGGCCCGACGGGCGGCCTGCTTGAGGACCGTGAAGACCATCACCCGCGTAAGCTGTCCCCCGCGGTTGTTCAGGAAGACGATCTCCTCACCGGTCCGGACGCTCCGCCGCTCTTCGAGGTAGCGCTGGATGCGGTCGCGGGCCGTTGAACTGACCGGCACGATCCGCTGTTTGTCGCCTTTGCCGATCACGCGGATGTACCCTTCGCCGAAAAAGAGGTCCTGCATGCGCAGCGACGTGAGTTCCGAGACCCGCAGTCCGCACGAATAGAGCACTTCGAGCATGGCGCAGTCGCGCAGCCCCTTCACGGTCGAGGTGTCCACGGCGGCGATGATGCGGTCGATCTCGGCGGTGGTCAGCACGTCGGGCAGCTGGCGGCCGAATTTGGGCGTCAGGACGAACTCCGCGGGCGACGATTCGATCTTGTCCGAGATCATCAGGAAGTTGAAGAAACTCTTGATGCCGCTCAACGCCCGGGCCTGCGAGGTCTTCTCGCGTCCCCGCTCGTAGAGCCACGCCATGTAGCGTTCGACCATCTGCGGTTCGACCTTGTGGGGCGCGACGTCCCACTGGCGCAGGATGAAGTGCGCGAACTGCATGTAGTCGCGCATGTACGATTCGACGGTGTTTTCCGAGAGCCGCTTCTCCAGTTTTATATAGCTACGGTAACGGCGGCCGGTTTCGTCCCACTTTTTTGTATTTTCTGCCATCTTTTGGTCCGCTGAATCCGGGATTATTGTAACTTTGTCCGAACGAAGGTACGAAAATTTTACATAATATGGATTATACGGTTCTCCATATCGCGGTCTCCGACGACGAACAGGCTGAAATCCTGACCGCCGAACTGGCCGATTTTCCGTTCGAGAGTTTCGAAACCGAAGACGGCCTGCTGAAAGCCTATATTCCGGCCGTGCGGCTCTCCGGCTGCAAGACCGATGTCGACGCCCTGCTGGCGCGCCGCGGGGTCGAAGGGCGTTATGCCGTCATCCCGACCCAAAACTGGAACGCCTCCTGGGAGAGCGATTTCCCGCCGGTCGACGTCGAAGGCCGCCTGCGCATCCGCGCCCCGTTCCACGATCCGGCTCCTGCGGGGGAGATGGAAGCGGTCGTGCTGCCCCGGATGTCGTTCGGCACGGGTCATCACGCCACCACGTGGCTCATGTCGCGCGCGGTGCTCGGCCTCGGAGTTGCGGGCCGCACGGGACTCGACATGGGCAGCGGCACGGGCGTGCTGGCGATCGTCGCCGCCAAATGCGGCGCGGCGCACGTCGACGCTGTGGACATCGACGACTGGGCGGACGAAAACTGCCGTGAAAATGTCGCCGCGAACGGTGTCGCGGACCGGGTCGAACCGATGCTGGGCGACGTAGGGCGGATTGCCGGGCGGCGCTACGACTTCATTCTGGCCAATATCAACCGCAACGTTCTCGTGGCCGACATGCCGGCCTATGCCGCGGCGCTGGTCCCGGGCGGCGACCTGGTGATGAGCGGATTCCTCGAAGCGGACACTGCGGCCGTCACCCAAGCCGCTGCGGAACAGGGCATGGAGACCGTCGCGGCCGAAACCCGCGAGGGCTGGATGATGATACGTGTTAAAAAGAAGAAGTAATCCCGGTCGCATGCGATAAGTCCCCGCCGAGGCGGGGATTTAGGGGTGGGTCAGACTTGTAAACGCGGCGTTCCGCCGCGGGAACAGCGGTCCGATCCGGAAAGCGTTCAGGAAAAGAGATTAATTCTGTGATTTGAAAACCTACAAGGGCCGCGGCATCGTGCTGCATACGCTCAAATACGGCGACACGTCGATGGTCGCCTACCTGCTGACCGATGTCGGAGGCCGCCGCAGCTACATGGTGCAGGGGGTCCGCAGCCGCAGCGGCCGGGGTTCGAAGCTGGCGCTGTTCCAGCCGATGTTCCCCGTCGAGTTCGAGGGGCTGGAATCCCCGCGGCAGCAGATGGACCGCTTCAAGGAGGTGCGCGCGGGGTTCGTGCTGCAAAGCCTTCCGTTCGATGTCCGGAAATCGACCATGGCGTTGTTTATGGCCGAGGTTTTGTACCGCCTCGTCCGGGAGAGCGAGCCGAACCGGCCGCTTTTCGATTTCGTGTGGGGTTCGGCCGAGGCGCTGGACGCCATGGACGAAGGGGTGCCGAATTTCCACCTCTGGTTCCTGGCCAACCTGAGCCGTCTGCTGGGTTTCCGTCCCGGCAACGACTATACGCCGGGGGCGTGGTTCGACATCCGCGAGGGACTGTACAGCGTCGTGCGGCCTGCGCACCCGGGAGTGATGACGCAGGAGTGCGCCTCGTTGCTCGACCGGATGCTCTCCTGCGACGTGCGGCGTCTGGGCGACGTGGGGCTGAACCGCGACCGGCGGTCGGAGTTCCTCAACGCCATGCTGGCCTATTTCGGCTACCACCTCGACGCCATCAGCGCCGTGCAGTCGGTGCGCATACTAAAAGAGGTGTTTTAACGTTAAATTCTAAAGATACAAGGGAAGAAGATTATGAGAAAGATGTTGCTTGCGGCCGCAGCGCTCGCCGTAGCGCTCGCCGCCTCGGCCCAGGAGCCGAAATTCGATTTCAGGCGCGACTCGACCCGTACTTCGGGCTTCACGCTTCCCGATTCGCTGGCGCACATGTCGCCGTGGAAACCCGACTACAAGACGATGGCCCCGGTCAGGACCAAACCCACGGTGTCGATGACTTCGGTGGTGGTGATCCAGAAGGAGAACCTCCCCTCGCGCATCACCGTCATCGACAACAATACGCTGCGTCTGGGTCAGCATTTCAACCTCTCGAACGGTCAGGCCTGGAACTGGAGTCCTTTCCCCGACGCATTCCTCGACGCACGTACGCTTTCGTTCCCCATGCCGCGGTAACGCCGTCGCAGGGCGTGTTGACGGAAAAAGGCCGGATTCGTCCGGCTTTTTAGGTATTTACGCGTATTGATCCGCAGCGATGAAATTCCGAATTTTGCATCCGGAAAGAATCACTGCCAATGAAACCGATTATTATACTGTTGTTGTCGCTGCTCCCGTTCGGGGCATTCGCGGGGGAACCGGCTCCCGCGTCCGCAGCGGGCGAACCCACCGTCGCCGAACTTTCGGCCCAGCTCGAAGCGCTCAAAGCCAGGACTTCGACCTGGGATAAGATTGCAGCCCGCCTGCCCCGGATCTCGGGCTACGTGCAGACCGGCTACGAGTGGTCGGAAACCTCCTCGACCTTCTTCATCAAGCGCGTGCGCCTGAACCTTGCGGGCGACATCGCCGAAAAACTCGACTACCGGGTGCAGATCGAGTTCTGCGGCCCGAAAATCGTCGACGCCTACATCCGCTACCGGCCTTTCGAACAGCTGAATTTCCAGCTGGGAGAGTACAAACTGCCCTTTTCGATCGAGAATACCGACTACGTGCCCCTCAAGTACGAGTTCATCGAATACCCGCTGTCGCTGCGCCGGCTGATGGGCTTCAACGACGTGTGCGGACTCTCGGCCACGGGCCGCGACATGGGCGCCATGCTCTACGGCGGGTTCTTCAATCGCAAAGGGTACAGTGTTCTGGGCTACAACTTCGGCGTGTTCAACGGCGAAGGGCTGAACGTCAAGGACAAGAACAAATCGAAGGACCTTGTGGCGCGGCTGACGCTGCGTCCCGTCCGGGGATTGCAGATCGCCGGTTCCTACTATTGGGGCGAGTATGGCTCCGACTACCTCAAGCGCGTCCGCTACGGTGCGGGCGCCTGCTACGACGAGGGACCGTTGGTCGTGCGCGCCGAGTGGATCTGCGGCACGACGGGGCTTCCTGCGGGCGGCGAACTCGACAGCGACGGCTGGTACGCCGTCGGCGGGTGGCGCGTGACGCCGTCGCTGATGTCCGTGGTGCGCTACGATACGTTCCTCGAAAACTCCTCGGAGAGCGCCTCGCGGCAGACCAACTACACGGCGGGCGTCGTGTGGCAGCCCGTGAAATACCTGCGCTGCCAGCTCAACTACACCTACGAAGATTATGCGTCCCGCGCCGCCGCCAACCGCAATGTGGTGTCGCTGATGCTCTCCGGAATTTTTTAATTGAATTGCCATGAAAAACTTTTTCGAAAAACTCCGCGTCGAGGACTGGGTGGTGGTCTGGGTCTCGATCCCGCTGCTGCTGCTTGCGGCGCTCATCCCCGCCGACCTGCCGAGCGTGCCCGCGACCCTCGTGGGCGAAGTGGCGTGGTATAACATCGGCCTGCTGTTCGCCATCGTGCTGGTGGTGCTCTACGTCGGCTGCCTGCTGCTGCGGCGTCCCCTCAAGGGGTTGCTGCCGTCGCTGGTCGTGGTCTTCGCCGTTTCGCTGCTGGCGCAGGTCGTGGCCAAAATCCCGGCCGTCTCCTACTATGGCTTCGAGTCGGTCTTTTTCTCGGTGCTGTTCGGCCTGGTGATCCGCAACGTGTGGCGCGTCCCCGCGTGGATGAAGCCCGCCATTCAGGGCGAGTTCTTCATCAAGATCGGTGTGGTGTGCCTCGGCGCCACGATCCTTTTCAGCGACGTGATGAAATCGGGGGTCTTCGGACTCGTGCAGGCCTGCCTCGTGGTGGCCGTCGTGTGGTTCTTCGCCTTCCGCTTCTCGCGCCGCATGAAGGTCGACGAGCGTTCGGCGATGATTCTTGCGAGCGGACTCTCGATCTGCGGCGTCTCGGCTTCGATCACCGCGGCGCGCGTGGTCGGCGGCGACGACCGGAAACTTTCGTATATCGTTTCGCTGGTGCTGATCGTCGTCGTGCCGATGATCTACCTCATGCCGTGGCTGGCGAACCTGATCCTGCCGCACCTGTTCGCTCCCGAAGTGGCCGAGGAGGTCGCCGGGGCGTGGATCGGCGGCACGATCGACACCACGTCGGGCGTCGCCGCGTCGAGCATGATCGTCGGCGAGGTCGCCAACCAGCACGCCGTGATCATCAAGGCGGCGCAGAACGTGCTGATCGGCGTGGTGGCGTTCTTCATTGCGCTTTACCTCTCGACCCGCGGCGAGAAGGGCGGGCAGGCTCCCTCGCTGGGCATCGTGTGGGAGAAGTTCCCCAAGTTCATCCTCGGGTTCGTCGCCGCGTCGCTCGTCTTCAGCCTCTGCCAGTCGAACGGTCTCTTTACGTTGGGCGCCAAGGGCAAACTGCTCGAACCGGGCGTGGCGAAGATGTTCTCGACGGTCTTCTTCTCGCTGGCCTTCGTCTGCATCGGTCTCGACACGCGTCTCAAGGACATCGTCTCGAAGGAGAACCGCAACGTCCTGCGGTCGTTCCTCGTGGCGCAGACATTCAATATCGTCGTGACGTTCGTGATCGCTTGCCTGCTCTTCGGCCTGCTAAAGCCGGCGCTTTAAGGACGCGCTTTCAGGGGCGGTGGTAGGGCGGCCCTTTCCCGGTCCGGCTCTGCACGGCTCCCGGTCCGGTCACGAAAAAAGGCTGACGAAACCGTCAGCCTTTTTTCGTGAATTTCCGTCCCGGCCGGAATCCCGGACCGCTCTTTCCGCGGGTCTCTTTCCCGCGTGCGGGATGGCCTGCGCCCGGTTGCCCCATGGCCGGCTTTTCGCCGAAGAAATACGCCTTTTGCCGCCGCTTCTCGTCCTGCGAGCGGGCGACATAGACTTTCTCGTGCGTGTAGGGGTTTTCTCCCGTGTAGAACATCACCGACGAGAGGGTCATCGGCGTGGGCGTGAGGTCCTGCACCTGCTCCAGATTGAAATGCAGTTTTCCCAACACCTTTCCGGCCAGCGACTGCATGTCCCGCTCGGTGCATCCCGGGTGCGAGGAGATGAAGTAAGGGATCAGCTGATAGGGCAGATGTTCCTGACTGCAAATGCGATGGAAGTCGGCGGTCAGCCGCTCGAAGAGCGCGAACGGCGGTTTGCGCATCAGGCGCAGCACGTTATCCTCGGTGTGTTCGGGCGCCACTTTAAGCCGTCCCGAGGTATGGTGCTTCAGCACAGTCTCCAGATAGGGCGAGCGGTCGAACAGGTCGTAGCGGATGCCGCTGCCGATAAAGGCCTTCTTGACGCCCTTGACGGCCCGGATTTTTTCATACAGGGCCAGCAGCGGCCGGTGGTCGTTGTCGAGATTGGGGCACATCTTCGGGTGGAGGCACGACGCTCGGCGGCACTTGCGGCACAGCTCCCTGTCGCGGCCGCCCATGCGGTACATGTTGGCCGAGGGTGCGCCGACATCCGAGAGATAGCCCTTGAAACCGGGCGATTTCACCACATGCTCCACTTCGGCGAGGATCGACCGCTCGCTGCGCGAATTGATGAACTTGCCCTGATGCGCCGAAATGGTGCAGAACGAGCAGCCGCCGAAGCAGCCGCGGTGGATGTTGACCGAATGGCGGATCATCTCCCAGGCCGGAATGTCGCCCTTGCCCGCATAGCGCGGATGCGGGGCGCGCTCGTAGGGGAGGTCGAACGAGTGGTCGAGTTCTTCGGTCGTGAGCGTCGTGTTGGCGGGCGTCACGACCACGCACCGGTCGCCGACGGCCTCCACGAGTGTCGCCGTGGGTTCCATCAGGTTGCTCTGGGTCTCGATAACGGTGAAGTTCTCGCCGAAGGCGGTCTTGTCGGTCAGACACTCCTCGTAGCTGCGGAGGCGGATCGTCGCGGCGGGGTCGAGCCGCGCGACGTAGCTTTCGTCGGAGAGGAACGCCACCTGCCGGATTTTGCGCAGCAGTTTGGCGTTATAGCCGTTGCGCATCGCCCGGGCCACCTGCTGCACGACCCGTTCGCCCATGCCGTAGATCAGCAGGTCGGCGCCCGATTCGGCCAGGATGGAGGGTTTCAGCGCGTCGCTCCAGTAGTCGTAGTGGGTCAGGCGGCGCAGCGAGGCTTCGATGCCCCCGATGACCACCGGAACGTGGGGGTAGAGGCGCTTGAGGATCTGCGAATAGACCGTCACGGCACGATCGGGGCGGAATCCCGCCTTGCCGCCGGGCGTGTAGGCGTCGTCGTGGCGCAGGCGGAGGTTGGCGGTGTAATGGTTGACCATCGAGTCCATCGAGCCGCCCGAAATGCCGAAAAACAGGCGCGGAGCGCCCAGTTTGCGGAAGTCGCGCAGGTCGTCGCGCCAGTTGGGCTGGGGAACGATCGCCACGCGGTAGCCCTCGGCTTCGAGCAGGCGTCCCACGACGGCCGCCCCGAAAGCTGGGTGGTCGATGTAGGCGTCGCCCGAGAAGAGGATCACGTCCAACTGATCCCATCCGCGTTCGCGGACCTCCTTGATGGTCGTAGGTAAAAACAAGATCGTGCGTTATTTGTTTTGTTTCGGTTGCATTTCTTGCAACCGGTGTTGTTCGCGGCTCTGCCGCGTTTGCAAGTCTGACCCCACCCCAAACCCCTCCCTCGGGAGGGGCTTGTCGCATCGCGACCGGAATGCGGCGATTAATTTTCTTTGGTTTCTTTTGCCGCTGAAGTGTAAATATTCCATTTTGTCAGCAGGGACTGGAAATCGGCCGGAAGCGGGCTTTCGAACAGCACGTTTTCGTGCGTTGCGGGGTGTTCGAAGCCCAGCAGGCGGGCGTGCAGCGCGTGGCGCGGCATCACCGCGAAGCAGTTTTCGATGAACTGCCGGTATTTGGCGAAGGTCGTGCCCTTGAGGATGCGGTCGCCGCCGTAGCGTTCGTCGTTGAACAGCGGGTGCCCGATCCACGCCATGTGGACGCGGATCTGGTGGGTGCGCCCCGTTTCGAGACGGCACTCCACGAGGGTTACGTAACCATAGCGTTTCAGCACCTTCCAGTGCGTCACGGCGTGCTTGCCGTCGGACCCGTCGGCGAAGACGAACATCTTCTGCCGATCCTTGGGACTGCGGCCGATGTTGCCCGTGATGGTCCCTTCGTCCTCGTCGAAATTGCCCCACACCAGAGCCACGTAGCGGCGCTGGATCGTGTGGTCGAAGAACTGTTTGGCCAGCCGCGCGTGGGTCTGCTCGTCCTTGGCGATCACCAGCAGCCCCGAGGTGTTCTTGTCGATGCGGTGCACCAGTCCCGCGCGGTTCTGTTCTTCGGCCGGGATTCCCTGCTTGTTGAGGTGGTGCATCAGCGCATTGACCAGCGTGCCGCTGTAATTGCCCACCCCCGGGTGCACGACCAGTCCGGCCGGTTTGTCCACGAGCAGCAGCCATTGGTCCTCGTAGGGGATGTCGAGCGGAATGTCCTCGGCGACGAGCTCCACCTCGCGCCGCGGGTAGGGCATCACGATCTGGATGCGGTCGAGCGGCTTGACCTTGTAGCTCGACTTGGCCGCCTTGCCGTTGACGAGGATGTTCCCGCTGTCGGCCGCCGCCTGAATGCGGTTGCGCGAGCAGTGCTCCATCCTCACGGTCAGGAACTTGTCCAGTCGCATGGGGGTCTGGCCCTTGTCGGCCGTCACCGCAAAGTGTTCGTAGAGGCCCGCTTCTTCTTCGTCCTCCGCATCTGCCGGAACGGCGTCCAGCTCCGGATCGTCGGTGGGGTGTCTGTCGGTCATCAGTCGAAAAATCCCTCGTTATTGTTTGCGGGCCGCTCCTCGGCGGGTTCCGCCGAAGCCTCCTCCAGGACCGTCCGGGCGAGCGAATCGGCCCGCTGCTGCTCCTCGGCCCGGCGTTCCTCGGCGGCGACGGCCGCCTGCTTCTCGGCCTCGGCCCGGTACCGGGCGAGTTTCTTCTCGTCGAGCGTCAGCCGCAGGTCGACCTTCGACCCCAGCGCTGCGCTGCGCTCGGCGCCCGGCGTCTGGATGTAGACGCGCGTGTCCTTCAGGTTGAGCAGGTTGACCCCTTCGTCGAAGTCCACGCGCCCGACGTTGAGGCCCAGTTCCCAGAGGCGGCCCTTGGCCTGCGCCAGCGGCAGCCCCACCAGCCGCGGCACGATCGTCGTGCCGTAGCCCTCTTCGACGCCCACGTAGAGCGTCACGCCGGAACCCATTTCGGCCTCCATGCGGGTCGTGGGGGTCACGGGTTTGCCTTCGCAGTACTCCTCCAGCACGTAGTTCGTGGCCATGTCGGCGCGGTAGACCAGCTCGGCGATCTCCAGTCCGGCGATTTCGAGCATGTTCTTGGCCTGCCGCAGCGAACGCCCGGCCACGTAGGGCACGGGGACCATCTTCTGACGGGAGGAGTTGATCGTGATGTAGACCGTGCGTCCGGGTTTCACCTCGACGCCCCCTTCGGGCAGCTGGTCGAGGACGATGCCCCCTTCGTAGGCGGGGACGAACAGCGAGTCGTTGATGTGCAGTTGCAGGTCGTGCTTGCGGGCGATGCGTTGAGCTTGGTCGAGCTGAACGCCCGAGAGGTCGGGCACGGTGCGCCGCGCGCCGTGGCGTGTGCCCAGTTGCATGAGGATGTGCGCGGCGACGGCCATCGCGAGGATGATCGCCGCGATCAGCGCGAGGTTCCACAGCAGCGGATGCCGCCGGAGCCGGGACAGGTAATTCTGGGGTTTCTCCATAGATCGCAGGTTATTTCGGGGCCTTCCGGTAAAGGTAGACGGCGATGCCGAGGTAAATGATATTGGGCAGCCACACGGCCAGCCCGGGCGGGAGGGTTCCGCTTTTGGCGAACTCCTCGAAGAAGCGGTTGAAAAGGATGTATGAGAAGCAGAGTCCCGTGCCGATGCCGATGTGCAGGCCGGTGCCGCCGCGGACCTTGCGCGAGGACAACGACACACCGATCAGCGTCAGGATGAACGTCGAAAGCGGATAGGCGTAGCGCGCGTGCTTCTCGACCTCGATGAGGTTGATCGAGTCGGAGCCTTTGGCCCGCTGCTGGTCCAGGAAGGCGTTCAGCTCCGAGATGTTCATGGTCTGGATCAGGTCGTTGATCTCGCCCAGCTCGGTGGCTTCGAGGTTGATCAGCGTGTCGAGGTTGCGGAACTGCTCGAAGGTCTCCGTGCCCGCGGAGTCGAACTCCCGTTTGGTGTAGCGCGGGGCGGTCCAGCGTTTGGTCTCGGGGTTGAACTTGGCGTCCGAGGCTTCGAGCGAGTGGGTCATCGTGCCGCTTTCGTAGCGTTCCAGCACGAAGAACGAGGCCTGGCGGGCGCCGTCGTTGTAGCCGCGGATGTAGGCGAAGATGCCCGGCTCGATCTGGCGGTAGATGTGTCGGTCGTATTTGGTGTTCTGCTTGCGTTTGATGTATTGCTGCTCGAAGGCGACGATGTGCCGCTGCGAAATGGGGATCAGCCAGAGGTTGAGCGTCAGCGACAGCGAGGCGATGATCAGCGCCCCGAGGAAGTAGGGCCACATCAGCCGGCGGAACGACATGCCGCCCGAGAGCATGGCCACGATCTCGGTCTGGTAGGCCATCTTCGAGGTGAAGAAGATGCAGGCGATGAAGGTGAACAGGCCGCTGAACTGGTTGATGAAGTAGGGGATGAAGTTGAGGTAGTAGTCGAGGATGACCGATTTCAGGGGTGCGTGCAGCTCCGTGAAGTCGTCGATCTTCTCCACGTAGTCGAAGACCACCACGATCACGATGATCATGGCGATGGCGAAGAAATAGGTCGACAGGAACTTGCCCAGTATGTAACGGTCCAGAATCTTGAACCCCGGAAAACGCATTTTCATCTCTTCGGTTGTCAATATTTTTCGAATGCGATCCATTCGGTTTGGTCCGGATCGTCGATCGCAGGTCGTGCGAATCGGTACAACTCTCCGCAGCCGTGGATGACAGCTGTATCGCCTTCGAAGCGAATGAATGACCAGTAGATGCCGTCCTCATCGAAGACGCACTGGTCGGGGCTGAATTTCGAGTCGTCGATTTTCAGCGGTTCGGCGCTCTCGGCGCGGTTGTCGGGGGCCATGTAGGCGGTGTGTTCCCGCGCGTTGGCCATCATGCGGATGTTCTGCGCGAAGAGTCCGCCGCGTTCGTTGAACCGTAGGCGGGCGGCCCGGCAATAGACGAATCCCGGCTCGATGTTGAACGTATAACTGTGCCGGTTGGTACCCGCTTCGAAACTGATGCTCCCGTTTTCGCAGCGGCATCTCGTGCCCAGACTCCACTGTTGGATGCAGGAGCCGATCTCCAGCGGCGAGGCTTTCAGCATCTCGTAGGGAGCGGAGACCGCGAAGCTTTCTATCTTTTCGAGCATCCGTTCCCGGCCCTCTACCACGATGCGCAGCCGTCCGTCGGGCTGTACGGCCCCCGGGTCGGCGTACTGCCGCGCTTCTCCGGGCCTGTGGACATACTGCATGAGCACCGAGTCGGGCGTGAATACGGTTTTGCCCAACAATACGGTGTCCGTGGCATCCATGCGTTGCAGGAGGGAGGTCGTCGTGTCGCCGTTGCTCTCGAACAGCAGCGCGAAGCGTTCCGTGCGGAGCAGTTCGCAGTCCCTGTCGGCCCAAACGCCGACCGCCGAAGGTGCCGCCGCCGGTCTGTTCCCCGAACAGGAGACGCTGGCCGCCAGGGCCCACAGCCCGAACAGGATGACTTGGATCGTTCGTTTCATAATTTTCTTTACATTAGGTTGTCCGGAAAAGTCCCTTTACAGTCTTCGTGTCAGTTTTTCGACCATTCCCTCCTTCCACGCCCTGAAGTCCCCGGCGAGGATGTGCTCGCGCGCCGCCCCCACGAGCCGCAGGTAGAAGGCGATGTTGTGCAGCGAGGCGATCTCGGCAGCGAGCATCTCGCCGCAGACGCAGAGGTGGTGCAGGTAGGCCTTCGAGTAGAGCCGGTCGACGAAGGCCGTGCCCGCGGGGTCGACGGGCGAGAAGTCGTCCTCCCACTTCTTGTTGCGGATGTTGATGACGCCCTCGGCCGTGAAGAGCTGCCCGTTGCGGCCGTTGCGCGTCGGCATCACGCAGTCGAACATGTCCACCCCGCGCTCGATGCCTTCGAGGATGTTCACCGGCGTGCCTACGCCCATCAGATAACGCGGACGGTCCTCCGGCAGTATGGCGTTGACCACTTCGATCATCTCGTACATGACCTCCGTCGGTTCGCCCACGGCCAGTCCGCCGATGGCGTAACCGTCGGCGTCGTACTGCTTCACGTTCTCCGCGGCCCGGGCGCGCAGGTCCGGGTAGGTGCATCCCTGCACGATGGGGAACAGCGCCTGGTAATGGCCGTATTTGGGACTGGTCCGGTGATACTGGTTGAAACAGCGGTCGAGCCACCGCTCCGTGAGGCCGAGCGACTTGGCGGCGTATTCGCGCGGGGCGTCGCCCGGGGGGCATTCGTCGAAGGCCATCATAATGTCGGCTCCGATCGTGCGCTCGGTGTCGATGACGCTTTCGGGCGTGAAGAGGTGCTTCGAGCCGTCGATGTGCGACCGGAAATGGCATCCCTCCTCTTTCAGCTTGCGGCACGCGGCCAGCGAAAAGACCTGAAAGCCGCCGCTGTCGGTGAGCATCGGGCCTTCCCAGGTCGAGAAGCGGTGCACGCCGCCGGCGCGTTCGAGGATCTCCATGCCGGGGCGCAGGTAGAGGTGATAGGTGTTTGCCAGGATGATCTGCGCGCGGGCTTCGTCGCGCACGTCGCGGTGGAAAATGCCCTTCACCGTCGCGGCCGTGCCCACGGGCATGAAGATCGGGGTGCGGATGACGCCGTGATCCGTATGCAGTTCGCCCGCGCGGGCGTGCGACGAAGGGTCTTTATGTTGCAGGATGAATTTCATACTCATATATTCGGCAAAAATACACAAAATATTTCTATCTTTGCGCATATTTCGTCAATATGCAACTCTTCGAACAAATTCTGTCATGCTACGGCTGGGAGGGTGCGGCCCTCGCGGGGGCGACGCTCCTGATGCTCGGCGTGCAGTTGTACTACTATATTTTCGTCTACGGCCGCATTCCCGGCTACAAGAACAACCGCCGTCCGCAGACGATGGACCGCGAGCCGCCCGTGTCGGTGGTGGTACCCCTCTTTTCGGAGGACTATTCGTTCGTCGAGGAGCGTCTGCCGCTGATCCTGGCCCAGAACTACCCCGATTTCGAGGTGGTGATCGTCTACGTGGGCCACGACACCGATTTTTACGAGGACCTCGTGCGGCTGAAACAGTCGTTTCCGCAGATCACGACCACCAAGATCCACCTCGACCCCCGTTTCCCGATTTCGCGCAAGATGGCGCTCAACGTGGGCATCAAGTCGGCCCACTACGAGTGCATGGTCTTCACCTCGACCGATGCCGTGCCGCAGACCGACCGCTGGCTGTCGCTGATGGCCAAGGGGTTCATGCGCGGCGAAATCGTCGTGGGCTACTGCGGCGTGGAGCGCGGAAAGGGCTTTTCGAACTACATGATGCGCGCCTGGCGGATGATGCACTCGGCCGACTGGATCGCCCGGGCCGTGCAGCGCCGCGCCTACCGCGGGACGCTCCACAACTACGGCTTCACCAAGAGCCTCTATTTCGGGGCCAACGGCTTCAGCCACCTCAATATGAACATCGGCGAGGACGACCTGTTCATGCAGCGGGTCATGACGCGCGACAACGTGAGCGTGATCCTCTCGCCCCGCGCCTCGCTGCGCGAAAAAATGTGGGGCGGCATGGGCTGGTGGACGAGCCAGCTGCGTTATTTCGGCTCGGCCTTCCGCTTCTATCCCCGCGCGGTGAAGACCTTCGTCCGCTGGGAGATCGGTTCGCGCGTGCTCTTTTTCGCCACGGTGGTCTGCGCCCTTGCGGTCATGCCTCCCGAGTACAAGCTCGCCGCGCTGCTGCTCGCCGTCATCCGTTATGTCGTCGTGGCGTTCGAAGTGCGCCGCATCGCGCGGCGGCTGGGCGAGGGCGGCATTGCAGGGCGTTACTTCATCTACGACCTGCTCGGCCCGCTGTGGGCCGCGGCGCTGGGGGCGATGCTGCTCCGCCGTGACAACCGCGTATGGAGATAGCCGACTATATCGTAGCCGAAGACCGTGAGCTGGTTGACCGGGTGCTCAAGGGGGACAACGACGCCTTCGAGTACCTTTTCAACCGCTACCGCGACGCCATCCACCGGTTGTTCGTGCAGCGGCTCGGCGGTGTGAACGATGCCGACGACCTGTTGCAGGAGACCTTTATCAAAGTCTACATCAACCTCCACCGGTACAGTGCGGACTACACCTTCGGGCAGTGGGTCTACACCATTGCGCGCAACACGTTCATCGACTTCGTGCGCCGCCGCCAGGACGACCTGCCGATCGACGAGCGTTTCGCCGCCCCGGCGTCGAACGCCCCGACTCCCGAGGAGAGCGTCATCAACCTCCAGCAGCGGTCGCAGATCGAGCACTATCTCGAACACCTCGCGCCCCGTTACCGGCAGCTGATCCTAATGCGCTTTTTCGAGGAGTACTCCTACGAGGAGATCGCGGCGAAGCTCTCGCTGCCGCTCGGGACCGTGAAAACCCAGATACACCGCGCCCGCGAACAGATGTGCCGGCTCATCGCCCAAGGCGACGAGCGATGAACGATTCACGATTCACAATTCATAATTCACAATTGGAGCTGATAATTAAATATTTCCCGGACTTGACCGGGCGTCAGAAGGAGCAGTTCGCGGCGTTGTACGACCTCTATGCCGACTGGAACGCGAAGATCAACGTCGTTTCGCGCAAGGATTTCGACCAGCTCTACCTGCGTCACGTGCTGCATTCGCTGGCCATCGCCAAGGTCTGCACGTTCGGCGACGGAGCGCGGATTCTCGACGTGGGGTGCGGCGGCGGATTCCCTTCGGTGCCGCTGGCGATCCTCTTTCCGGAGGCCCGTTTCACGGCTGCGGACTCCATCCGCAAGAAGATAACTGTGGTCGAAGGGGTTGCGGCGGGCCTCGGGCTTACGAACCTCACGCCCCGCTGCGTGCGGGTCGAGACCCTGACGGAGCGATTCGACTACGTCGTTTCGCGCGCCGTGACGGCCATGCCCGAATTTGTCGGCTGGATCTGGAACCGGCTCGAAAAGGGACAGAAAGGGTCGCTGCCCAACGGCATTCTCTACCTCAAGGGCGGCGACCTGGCCGAAGAACTGGCTCTGACCGGCAAACGGTGGCATGTCTACGACATTCCGCGCTTCTTCGGCGAGGAGTTCTTCGAAACCAAGAAGGTGGTCTATACCCCGAGGTAGGGCTTGATTCGTAGCCGGTGTTCCGGATCTCTTTCGTGCGGGGCGGAAGTTGCTGCCGGCGGCCGTGATTGTGCGGACAAGCGTCGGGAGGGCCTTCGTTCCGAAGCCTTTAAGGCTGCTGCTTGTGCGGCTTCTGCCGGGCGATGATCGTGCGGAGGTTGTCCATGAAGGTCTCGGCGTCGGCCGCGCCCTGGATGCGTCCCAGCAGTTCGCCCCGGGTGTCGAACACGAGGTAGAGCGGAATGGCGCCGCTGCCGTACTTCTTCATCAGTTCGCGGCCCGTGGCCTTGTCCGTGTCGTATTTGGCCGCCACGAACCGCTGGTCCATGAACTCCCCGACGTCCTTGCGCGAAAAGACCTGCCTCTCCATCATCCGGCACGGGGGACACCAGCTGGCATAGAGGTCGATGAAGACCAGCTTGCCCTGCTTGATCGCCATTTCGCGCACGGCGTCCGTCGATTTGGTCTCGAACTTCACCTGCGCCTGCGCCGCGCCCGTTCCGAGTGCGAACATCAGCAAAAAAAGTAGCTTTTTCATACGAATCGAATTTTCCGGTGATGGGTGCAAAAACCGAACCGGCTGTTTGAAAAACGGCTTTTAGGGGTAGCGGCGCAGAATTGGCCCGACAGCGCGATAAGCCCCCCCCCTAAATCCCGCCTTTTAGGCGGGTGCTCAATAACCCGCATGCGGCCTGGATGTCCTCGCCCCGCGAGGCGCGGATCGTGGTCTGAATGCCGCGGGCGGTCAGCGCGTCGCGGAAGCGGACCATCGCCTCGTCGCCGGGCGAGAAGTAGGGCGAGTCGGGAATCCGGTGGAAGCGGATCAGGTTGATGCGGCATTTGATGCCGTTCAGCAGGCGCGTCAGTTCGCGGATGTGACGCGGGGAGTCGTTCAGCCCGCTCATCACGATGTATTCGAACGACACCCGCCGCTGGTGGGTGAAGTCGTATTCGCGCAGGATCGCGGCGACTTCGGCGATCGGCCACGCCCGTTCGACGGGCATGATCTCCATACGCTCTTCGTGGAAGGGGTTGTGGAGGCTGACGGCCAGGTGAACCTTCGTCGCGTCGAGAAAACGCCGCAATTCGGGCACGACGCCCGCCGTGGAGAGCGTGATGCGTGTCGGCGACCAGCCGAAACCCCACTCGGCGGTGATTATCTCGAGCGCCCGCAGCACTTCGTCCGTGTTGTCGAGCGGTTCGCCCATGCCCATGAACACGAGGTTCGTGAGTTTGTCGCGCTCGGGCAGCGAAACCGCCTGGTTGAGGATTTCGGCCGCCGTGAGCGACTGCTGAAGCCCCTGCCGCCCCGTGGCGCAGAAGCGGCAGCCCATGCGGCATCCGGCCTGCGACGAGACGCAGAGCGTGGCCCGCTCCCCGTCGGGGATGTAGGCCGACTCGACGTAATGCCCTTCGAGCGTGCGGAACAGGTATTTCTTCGTGCCGTCGGCCGACTCGGTGACGCGCTCCGGGGCGCTCAACGCCGGCGAGAACCGTTCGGCGAGCCGCTGGCGGTGCGCGGCGGCGATGTCGGTCATCCGCAGCGGGTCTTCCGTGTGGCGGACGTAGAGCCAGCGGGCGATCTGCCGCGCGGCGAAGCGCGGCATTCCCAGCTCGCCGCAAAGGGCTGCGAGCTGGTCGGGCGTTTTGCCGTATAACGATTCCTGATGTGTCATTCCTGCGATTCCGGGGGCTGTTTCCTGCGACAAAAGTAGGTAAAAAATGAAGATTTTTGCGTCCGTATGTTCATTTTTGAATTTTTATCCATATATTTGTGGTGCATAGCGCCCCTATGCCCGTTTTTTGCCCGAACATTAAAATTATTTGAGATAAATGGAAATTAAGAAATCACCCAAAGCGGACCTCCGGAACAAGCGGGGTCTTTTGCTCGAAATCGGTCTGGTCATTTCGCTTTGCCTCGTGATCGGGGCTTTCGCCTACACCCCGAAGGAGCGCAAGATTGAAAAGATGGATTTGCAGGCTGCCATCGTCGAGGAGGAGATCGTCGAGATCACCCGCCAAGACCAGAAGCCTCCCGAGCCTCCCAAGCGTGTAGAGGTGAAGGTTATCGCCGACCTGTTGCAGGTCGTTACCAACGACACGAAGATCACCACCGAAGTGGACTTCGCCGAGTTCGACGAGAATACCGAGGTGATCCAGCAGGTCGAGGTGGCCGAAGAGACCATCGAGGACGACCAGCCGTTCCTGATCGCCGAGACCATGCCTTCGTTCCAGGGCGGAGACCTCAATACCTTCCGCAACTGGGTGCAGCAGAACGTGAAGTTCCCGCAGATCGCCCTCGAAAACGGTATCCAGGGTCGTGTGGTTCTCTCGTTCGTGATCGAGAAGGACGGCCGTCTGACCAATATTCAGGTGCTTCAGACGCCCGACCGTTCGCTCTCCGAGGAGGCCATCCGCGTACTGAACAAGTCTCCGAAGTGGAGCCCCGGCAAACAGCGTAACCAGGTGGTTCGCGTGAAGTATACCCTGCCGGTAGACTTCCGCGTACATAACTAAAGTCCGGGACGGGAATATCCGCCCGGCCGTTCGCCGGCGGATGAAAGGGCCGTGTGTCGAACGAATCGCCGAATGGAGCCCCGGGAAACGGCGGAATCAGACGGTGCATGTCAGATACGCCCTGCCGGTCGAGTTCCGCATGCAAATTAAGGCGTTACGGCTGAACTTTTTGAGGGTATCCTGCTTTCGGGCGGATACCCTTATTTGTAGCATCGTGTTTGCAGCACGTTGTCCGACCCGGCGGAAGCCGGAGTTGAAACCGGAAATAAAATAGAATTGTTTTGGAAGAAAATAAATTGAATCCCCAGCCTGTCGCCGCGGCCGATTGCCGCGAACGCGCCGTGCTGGTCGCCGTCATCCGCGACAACCAGGACCCGCGCCAGACCGAGGAGTTTCTCGATGAACTGGAGTTTCTGGCCGAGACGGCCGACATCTGTTCGGTGAAACGTTTCACCCAGCGGCTGCCGCAGCCTTCGTCGCGCATCTACGTCGGTCCCGGCAAACTGGAGGAGATCGCCGCGTATTGCCGGGAGCATGAAATCGACGTGGTGATCTTCGACGACGAACTGACTCCCTCGCAGACGCGCAACATCGAAAAGGAGATGCCCTGCCGTCTGCTGGACCGCACGCGTCTGATCCTCGACATCTTCATGTCGCGTGCCCGGACGGCTTACGCCAAGACGCAGGTGCAGCTGGCCAATTACGAATACATGCTGCCCCGGCTGTCGGGTCTATGGACCCACCTCGAACGCCAGAGGGGCGGTACGGGAACCCGCGGCGGCGCCGGAGAGCGCGAAATCGAGACCGACCGCCGCATCATCCGCAACCGCATTGCCAAACTGAAGGAGGACCTCAAGAAGATCGACCGCCAGATGGCCGTGCAGCGTTCGAACCGCGGCGCAATGGTCCGCGTGGCGTTGGTCGGCTATACCAACGTGGGCAAATCGACGCTGATGAACCTGATTTCGAAAAGCGAGGTTTTCGCCGAGAACAAGCTCTTCGCCACGCTCGACACCACGGTCCGCAAGGTGGTTTTCGACAATCTGCCCTTCCTGCTTTCGGACACGGTGGGCTTTATCCGCAAACTGCCTACGGAACTGATCGAGTCGTTCAAATCGACGCTGGACGAGGTTCGCGAAGCCGACCTGCTGGTTCATGTGGTGGACATTTCGCACCCGCAGTTCGAGGAGCAGATCGCCGTGGTGAAGCAGACCCTGCAGGAGATCGGCGCGGGCGACAAACCCGTCTATCTGGTTTTCAACAAGGTCGACGCCTATACTTATATCGAGAAGGAGGAGGACGACCTGACGCCTGCCACGCGCGAGAACCTCTCGCTGGAGGAGCTTAAAAAGAGCTGGATCGCACGGGCCAACACGCCCTGCATCTTCCTCTCGGCGCTGGCGAAGACCAATCTGGAAAAATTCCGCTCGGATCTGTACGGCATGGTGCGCGAGATTCACGCCGGGCGTTATCCGTTCAACAATTTCCTCTACTGACAACCAACCAAACCCACTCAACCATGACGTTGCATATCCTCTCCCAGCAGAACACCGTTCTCAACAAATTCATCGCAGAAATCCGCGACAAGCGGATTCAGCGGGATTCGATGCGTTTCCGCCGCAACATGGAGCGCATCGGCGAGATCACGGCCTACGAAATATCGAAAGCGTTCAGCTACAAACCGTGCGTTGTCGAGACGCCGCTGGGTGAAGCCACCGTCGAGATGATCGACGAGCAGATCGTGGTGGCGACGATTCTCCGTGCGGGACTTCCCTATCATCAGGGGTTTCTCAACTACTTCGACGACGCCCAGAACGCCTTCGTCTCGGCCTATCGCAAGAGCACCAAGGACGGCAAGTTCACCGTGAAGGTCGAGTACATCTCGTGCGGAAGCCTCGAAGGCAAGACATTGCTGCTGGTCGATCCGATGCTGGCCACCGGATCGTCGCTCGTGCTGACCTACAACGCCTTGTGCGAGAAGGGCGGTACGCCGGCCCATACCCATGTCGCCGCGGTCGTCGCCAGTGAGCAGGGGCTTGACTATGCCATGAAGAACATGCCGCGGCAGACCACCACGATCTGGACGGCCGTCGTCGACGAGGAGCTGACTTCGCGCTCCTACATCGTTCCCGGCATCGGAGATGCGGGAGATCTGGCCTACGGCGAAAAAATATAGTTTTTCGGTTTTATGCGGCTATTTCCGCACATCCCTTGCGCGTGACGATTGGGGCGTACTTCGGCACTGCCCATCCGTCCCGTGCGGCGCGATGCCCGAAACCACCCTGTCTGAAATCAAAAAATAGGAGTAAGTAATGCGCCGAAAACTCGCTTTCCTCGTTGCCGTGTTCTGTGCGACCGTCCTCGCGATGGCCGTGCAGAAACCCGTCTTTATGGCGTGGTATGCCGCAGAGGCGGCCGGGGCGGGTTTCGGGGGCTGGATGGAGGTGCTGTGGCACGGGCTGACGCTCGACATGACCGTCGCGGGTTATGTCACCGCGCTGCCTCTCCTGGCCGTGCTTCTCTCGCTGTGGGTGCGTATCCCGGAACGGGTGTGGCGGGGCGTGCTGACAGCCTATTTTGCGCTGATCGCCGTGGTGACGGCCGTGATCTTCGCCGTCGACGTCGCGCTGTACGAGCATTGGGGGTTCCGCATTGATGCGACGGTGCTGATCTACCTCTCCGATCCCGAGGAGGCGATGGCGAGCGTCGATTTCTGGCTCGGCGTGCGGCAGACGCTGCTGGCCGCCGCGTATGCCGCGCCGATGCTCTGGGCCTACTGTCGCATCCTGCGCATTTTCGACGGACGTCCCGTCGGCTGGCGGCTGGCCCTGCCCGGAAGTCTCGTCGTCGTCGTGCTCGCAGGATTCGACTTCCTGGCGATCCGCGGCGGGCTGGGGGCCTCGGTGGCCAATGTTTCGAAGGTCTATTTCAGCCCCGTGCCGTTTCTGAACCATGCGGCCACGAACCCCGTTTTCTCGTTCCTGTCCAGTCTCGGCGACCGTGCCGACTATGCCGGCGAATACCCCTTCTTCGACGAAGAGACGCGGGCCGCGAAGTTCGACGCCCTGCGGGGCAACGGTCCGGCTGCGGGACCCACGGAGCGGGTGCTCGACACGCTGCGGCCCAATGTGGTGATCGTCATTCTGGAGAGCTTCGCCCGGACGGTGATGGACGCCGAGGTCGACGGAGAACCCGTCATGCCCAACATGCAACGGCTGAAACGCGAGGGCGTCTGGTTCGAGAATTTCTTCGCCAATTCGTTCCGCACCGACCGCGGCGAGGTGGCGATTTTGAGCGGATTCCCGGCGCAGACGCGCATGTCGATTATGAAACTCCCGGCCAAGAGCCGCAACCTGCCCTCGGTGGCGCGTTCGCTCGCGGGAGAGGGGTATAAGACGAGTTTCGCCTACGGCGGCGACCTCAATTTCACCAACCAGGCCTCCTACATGTACGCCACGGGATGGCAGGAGCTGATCTGGCAGAAGGACCTGCGCTTCGACGCCCCGGCTTCGGACTGGGGCTACGACGATCGGCTGATGTGCGACTGGTTCGCCGACCGCGTGATCGCGTTGAGCGAATCCCGCGAGCCGTTTCTCGCGGGACTGCTGACGTTGAGCAGCCATACGCCCTTCGACGTCCCCTATGCGAAGTTCGATGACCGGGTGCTGAACGCAATGGCCTTTTCGGACGACTGCGTGGGGAAGATGATCGACCGTCTGAAGGCTTCGCCCGCGTGGGAAAACCTGCTCGTCGTGCTGGTCGCCGACCACGGCTATCCCTACCCGCGGACGCTGGCCTACAACGAACCGCTGCGCCACCGCATTCCGATGATCTGGACGGGCGGGGCCGTCGCCCGGCCGCGTGTGGTGGAGGACTACGCCTCGCAGATCGACATTGCCGCGACGCTGCTCGCCCAACTGGGCGTTCCGCACGACGATTTCGATTACAGCAAGGACATTTTCGCACCGACCCCCCCCCGTAAGTTCGCCTACTACGCCTTCAACGACGGTTTCGGCGTGGTCGACGCCTCGGGCGAGGCGGTGTGGGACGCGACGGGCGGCCGTGCCGTGACGGAGACGAATCCCGAACTGCTCGACGTGGGGCGCACGATGTTGCAGACGACCTACGTGGATATCGGACGCCGCTGAAAATACCCTTTTTTAGGTATTGCGGCACGGCGCTTGTCCGCATATCTTTGTGGCGTCGAAATGAATACCTGATGGCAGGTATAAGTCCCCCTTGGCAAAGGGGGATTGGGGAGGATTGTCAATATGGAACCGGCGCGGTAGGCGCTGTAACGGGAATCCGGTGCATTCCATGTTTGAAATCCGGGCGAAAAAAATTCAATCCGATGCACCGGATTCACGTTGTCTATGTATAAAAATGGTGGATATGCGGGTGACGACCGGATGTGCGATCTGGTCTGCGACCGCTATGCCGTGTTGCAGGTGATGAGCCGTTTCGGCATTGCGCTGGGATTCGGCGACAAGACCATCGCCGAGGTGTGCGCCGAGAGCAGGGTGGACGCCGCGACGTTCCTCGCCGTGGTGAACATGCTGATGAACTTCGGCAACGGCGCGGAGCTGGCCGGCGAGGTCTCGGTCCGTTCGCTGACCGACTATCTGCACAACTCCCACGGCTATTTCCTGGACTTCCGGCTTCCGGCCATCCGGCGGAAACTGATCGAGGCGGTCGACTGCGCCCTAAGCGACGTTTCGTTCGCCATCATGCGCTTTTTCGACGAGTATGCCGCCGAAGTGCAGCGCCACATGTCCTACGAGGAGCAGACCGTTTTTCCGTATGTCGAGTCGCTGCTCTCGGGCGAGAAGAACACGGCCTATTCGATCGACATCTTCCGCCGCCAGCACGACCAGATTGATATCAAGCTGCGCGAGCTGAAGAATATCATCATCAAATACTACCCTTCGGGCAGCTCGAACGAACTCAACGGCGTGCTGTTCGACATCTTCAACTGCGAGCACGAACTCGCCTCGCACAACGCCGTGGAGGACGAACTCTTCATCCCGGCCGTCGAGCGGCTGGCGGCGGCGGGCCCCCGCACGGTGAAACCCGAGCCGTTGAGCGCCCGTGAAAAGGAGATCATCGTCTGCGTGGTGAAGGGCATGACCAACAAACAGATCGCCGATGCGCTCTGCATCTCGGCCCATACCGTGATCACCCACCGCCGCAACATTGCCGCGAAACTGCAAATTCACTCCGCGGCGGGACTTACGATCTACGCCATCGTCAACAAACTGGTCGAACTCTCCGAAATCAAGGACACCATAACCGATCCGCAGCCATGACACACGAACACCATCACCACGAGCGCACGGTTACGTCGCTCAACAAGGCCTTCATTCTGGGCATTGCGCTCAACGTGGCTTTCGTCGTCGTCGAATTCGCCGTCGGCCTCTCCTACGGCTCGATGGGCCTGCTGTCCGATGCCGGGCACAACCTTTCCGACGTCGCCAGCCTGCTGCTGGCCATGCTGGCCTTCCGGCTGGCGCAGGCGCAGGCTACGCCCCGCTACACCTACGGCTACAAGAAAAGCACGGTGCTGATCTCACTGTTGAACTCGGTGATCCTGCTGATCGCCGTGGGGGTTATCGTCGCCGAGAGCATCGGCCGCATGCTGCATCCCGCGCCGGTCGAAGGCGGCGCCATCGCCTGGACGGCGGGCGTCGGGGTGGCGATCAACGGCTTCACGGCGTGGCTGTTTCTGAAGGACAAGGACCGTGATCTGAATGTCAAGGGTGCATATCTGCACATGGCCGCCGATGCGCTGGTGTCGGTCGGGGTGCTCGTTTCGGGACTCGTGATCTCGTGGACGGGCTGGACGATCGTCGACCCTGTCGTGGGAATGGTCGTCGCCGCGGTGATCGTGGCGTCGGTCTGGTCGCTGACGCGCGACAGCCTGCGTCTGTCGCTCGACGGCGTTCCCGGGGAGATCGACGTGGCCGCGATCGGGCGGAAGATGACGGACGTTCCGGGCGTGAAGGCCGTCCACCACATCCATGTCTGGGCTATCAGTACGACGGAAAACGCCCTGACGGCCCATGTCGTGCTCGAAAGCCTGTCCCGTATGGAGGAGGTGAAACACGATCTGAAAGACCTCCTGAACCATGCCGGAATCTCCCATGCGACGCTCGAATTCGAGTCCGCGGCCGAGCGGTGCGACGACCTGCACGATTGATCTGTCCGTCCGGGCCGAATCGTTCTGTTTAAAGGCGGAATCCCGACCCTGATCGTCAGGGTCGGGATTGTTTTTCTCCGAAAAGGATATGATCTTTATTGCCGGAAGGAAAATGGGTTCAAAAGCAAATGGTGACGCGACTCTTCGGAAGGAGGGGGCCGGTCGGCCGGCCGTTTTTGCGCTACGGCACGGGGTCGTAGCCGCTGCCGCCCCACGGATGGCACTTCGACAGCCGCCGCAGGGCGAGCCACAGTCCTTTCAGGGGGCCGTATTTGCGCAACGCCTCGAGCGCATACTGCGAGCAGGTGGGGGTGAACCGGCACGACGGGGGCGTGAAGGGCGAGATGCAGAGCTGGTAGAACTTCACCAGTCCGATCAGCGGCAGGGCGCAGGCCTGTTTAAAGATGCTCCACGACCGATTCCAGAATCCTGCGGACTGCATTTGCGACGGTTTTATAAGGCAGCGTCTCCTTCGACGAGTAGATCAGCGCCAGGTCCAGGTTGACCGGCCGGCCGTCGTGCAGAATCTGCTTTTGCAGGCGGTAGGCCTCCTTCGTGCGGCGGCGCACGAGGTTGCGTTTGTTGGCCCGTTTGTGGAACTTTTTGGGGACGGAAAAGAGCACCTCGACCGATTGCTCGGTGTCGGGCTCCGCGAACCACACGTAGCGGAACGGGAAGATGAAGCCGCTTTCGCCGCTCTCGAACAGACGGCGCACGGCCCCGAGCGAACGGAGCCTTTCGGTGCGGGGTAGCGAGTGTGCGGACATGGCGGCAGGGGGCTTGCGGCCCTTATTTACGGGATTCCGTGGTCGGACGGCGCGTGCGGCCCTTCTTGGCCAGCTTGTGCTGCTGGCTGCGGATGAACTCTTCCTTGCGGGCGTCGGTCACCAGTTCCACCGGCTCGATCTCCTCGCCTTTCTGCACCTTTTGCAGGTAGATGTCGATGGCCTTGACCATCGAGGGGGCTTCGGGCGTCGGGGCGTTGGCCAGCACGGTGATTCCGGCCCCGAGGGCGGCGCGCAGCGTGCCTTCGCCGAATACCGCCACGGCGGGCAGGCCGTCGGTTCCGAACTTCTCGATGAGGGTTTTCACGTCCGAGGGCGAATAGAGCGCCAGCAGGTCGTAGTCGGCCATTTTAACGTCGTCCAGATCCCCGGCGACCGTGCGGGCCAGGATGACGGGATCGAACGAGAGTTTGAGCTTGGCGAGCGTTTCCGGCAGTTCGGGTTTGTGGGGTTCGCTCAACGCCAGCAGGAATTTCTCCTCCTTGTGTTTGATGATCAGTTCGATGAGCGACGTGAACGAGCCGTCGGCAAACGAGATCTTGCGTTTGCGGTAGACGATGTATTTCTGCAGGTAGAGCGCTACGGCCTCCGTCTGGCAGATGTATTTCATGGTTTCGGGCACGGTGATGCGCGCCTCTTCGCAGATATGGAAAAAACTGTCGACTGTCGTACGCGATGTGAATATGACGGCCGTGTGCGTGAGTATTTCGACCCTTTGGGCGCGGAACTCCTTCAGGGAGACGCCTTCTACGCGGATGAAGGGCCGGTAGGCGATTTCCACGTGGTGTTTCTGGGACAATTCGTAGAACGGGGACTTTTCGATGACAGCGGGCCTCGGCTGCGAAACTAATACACTCTTTACTTTCAATGTTGCGAATTGATTTAGGTTTGTCTTTGCCGTTTCATCTTACTGCAAGCAGCCATAATAGGCTGACAGGGAAGACTTCCACGGTGCAAAGGTACAAAAACCAATGCAAAATCGAAACTTTTTTGGAAAGAAACAGGTTTAATGTCTCCTTGAGGTATAAGGCGGCCGCTGCGGCCAATTCGACGGCGATGATGCAGAACCAGACGCCGCCCGTGCCCTGCGGGCAGAGTGCGAAGAGCAGCAGCGGGGGTGAAATGAGGATCATCCCGAGGGCGAAACAGGTGCGTTTGAGCAGCATGAGCTGTGCGATGAAGGGCTGCGAGAGGGTCAGCGCTCCGGCCAGCCGCACGGCGATTGTCTGATAGGCGGCTATGCCCAGCGAGGCGAGCGAAACCAGCAGGCTGAAAATCAAGGCTGCGCCCTGCGGAATGGACGCTGCCAGCCGGCCGGGCATCAGCGTGTCGCCGTATTTGACCGCCGCGACGCCCAGAAAGAGCAGGCCGATGGCGGTGGCGATGTTCAGGAAACGCGAGTAGCCGCTTCCGCCCGGGTCCTCGGAGAAGCGTTTGCCCGTGGCCGCGTCGCGCGAGATGCGGCCCAGCAGCGTGCGCACGTCGCCCAGGTTGCGGTAGAGCAGCATGGCGTAGGTGGCGGCGAGCAGCAGCACGAAACTCTGGAAAAGGGCGTTTTCCGCGAGCGGCGGAGGCGGTGCGAGCGGAATGCGCGCGGGTTCCGCGAGGGTCGACTGCGCTCCGAAAATTGCGGCGGAGGTCGTGTCGCGCCATTCGGAAGGGGCTGCACCGGTCGCTGCAACGGAGAACGGCGCGGAACCGCCGTCCGCAAAGGCCGTTTCCGCAAAGGCCGGGTTTGCAAAGTTCGTTCCCGCAAAGTCCGTTTCCGCCCGGAGCGTATCCGGCCCGGGGACATATCCCGTCCAGGCCGGTGCGTCCGGAGTCCCGGACACCGAATCCGCCGCAGGCACTGCGGGTTGCGTATGTGCCGGCGAGGAGTTCATCAGGCGAAGTGGCGTTTGAGTGTGATGCGAATGGTGGTTCCCTTGCCGATTTCGGAGTCGATGACGGCGATCTTACCCTGGTGGTACTCCTCGACGATGCGGCGCGAGAGCGACAGCCCGAGGCCCCAGCCGCGGGTCTTGGTCGTGAATCCCGGTTCGAAGATGCGTTTCCAGTTGCTCTTGGGAATGCCCTTGCCTGTGTCCTTCACGTCGATCATAACGCTCCTGTCGTCCGACGAAATCCGCACGTCGATGGCTCCGTGGCCTTGCAGGGCGTCGAGCGAGTTTTTCATCAGGTTCTCCACGACCCATTCGAACAGTGCGGCGTTGATGTTGGCCTGCACGGGGGCGATGGCCAGTCCGTTGTAGTCGAGCGTCACGTTGCGGGGAATGCGCTTGCGGAAATACATGACCGATTCGCCCACCACTTCGTTGATGTTCGCCGGGGTGAGGGGCGTCTCGGAGCCGATTTTCGAAAAACGGTCCACGATCTTCATCAGGTGCGTGAGGTCCTTGTTCATCTCCTCGACGGCCGTCTGGTCCACATCCTGCGAACGCAGGTATTCGATCCATCCCAGCAGCGACGAGGTCGGGGTTCCCAGCTGGTGGGCGGTCTCCTTGGCCAGTCCGATCCAGACGCGGTTCTGCTCGTCGTGCTTCGACGAGCGGAAGGCGATGAATCCCAGCGCGATAAAGGCCGTGATGACGAGGAGCTGCACGTAGGGGAAGTAGTAGAGCGACTTGAGCAGCGCCGACTTGCCGTAGAAGATGATGTGGTAATGCTGCGACGACCAGACGAACTTCACCGGGATCGGCGGGTTGTCGACCGAAAATTTGTCGATCTGTTTCCGGAGCCGTCCGGGATGGTTGATGATCTTCTCGGGGATGAGGTGCGAGTTGATGACTTCGAGGTTCTCGTTGGTGATGATGAACGGGATGTTGTTGCCGTTGGACATGATGTCGGCCACGAACGGGTCCTGGATCGAGCCGCCCAGCACGTCGCGCGTCACGCGCTCCATGGCGTGGGCCCACAGCGCCACGTCGTGCTGCTCCTTCTCCTTGAGCCGCCGGGCCATGTCGTTGGTGTAGAGCAGCGACAGGGCGCCGAGCGTCACCCCGACGACGATCACCACCACCCGGTTGCGGAACGAGAAGAATTCAGTCCTGATTTTCATGTCTTTACTTGCGCTTGGTGTCCTGCTCGCGGGTGATTCGGGCGTACTCTGCGGGATCGCCGAGCACCTCGACGGCCTTTTTCACCTCCTTGTCGCCCGACAGCGAGTGCTCGATCACGCCGGCCTGGTAGCCGTGGCGCATGACGATGTCGTTGTTGATCGTCTCGACGACCTGCGTGCGGTAGGTTTCGAGGTTGGTCTGCGTGTCGTCCTTCAACTCGGCCTCCACCTGCTCGAACTTGTTCTTCAAGTCGGCGAAACGGTCGTCCTCGGCGGCTTTTTTCAGCGCCTTGAGCGCCCGGCGGGTGTCCGATTCGTAGGGGACCTTCTTGTCTTGCATGAACTCCGCGAAGTCGGCGTAGTCCTTGTCCGTGATCGAGAAGGTGCGGATGTCGATCTGCCGGCCGGGGTTGCGGCGCGTGTATTCGTCGCCGAAATCCTCGATGAATCCCAGCGCGTAGAGCGTCAGGGCGAAGCGTGAAATGTACTCCGGGTCGGTCGCGATGTCGGGCATCACGCCGCCGCCGTCGTAGACCTTGCGGCCCGCGCGGGTCGTGAACTCCGAGATCAGCGAGTCGGGCACCGCGCGCACCGAACCTTCCTGCGAATGGGAATAGTCGATGGCCTGGATGCAGCGGCCCGAGGGGATGTAGTATTTGGCCGTGGTGAGTTTGAGCATGGCATTGTAGCCCAGCGGTCGGGGCGACTGCACGAGTCCCTTGCCGAAACTGCGCTGGCCGATCAGCACCGCGCGGTCGAGGTCCTGCAACGCCCCGGCGACGATCTCCGCCGCCGATGCCGAACTGCCGTTGATCAGCACCGTCAGCGGCAGGTCTGCAAGGATCGGCTCCGTGTCGGTGCGGAACACCTGCTTCGAATCTTCCGAACGCCCCTTGGTGCTGACCACCTCGGTCCCTTTGGGGACGAACATTCCCAGGATTTTGACCGCCTCCTGCATGATGCCGCCGCCGTTGGAGCGGTAGTCGAGCACAAGCCCTTTCAGCGGCTTTTCGGTGCGCAGCCGTTCGATGGCCGCGCGCATCTCCTCGTAGCATCCTTCGGTGAAGTCGCTGTGGCGGATGTAGCCGATGCCGTCGGCGACCCATCCGGCGTAGGGCACGCCCGGAATCGCGATCCGTTCGCGGCGGATCGCCGCCGTCTGCTGCGTGCCGTCGAGGTGCTCGACGGTCACTTTGACCTTGCTGCCCGGCTCGCCCTTGAGACGCGAGGAGACCAGCTCGGTCGTGAAGCCTTTGGCGTCCTTGCCGTCGATCGAGAGGATTTTGTCGCCGATCTTCAGCCCGGCCTTGTCGGCGGGCGATCCCTGGTAGGGCTGCGCGATGCGAACGTAGTCGTCCTTCTGGCGGATGAGCGCCCCGATGCCGTCGTACTTGCCCGTGGTGAGCAGTTCGAAATCCTGCATCCCCGAGGAGGGGATATACTCCGTGTAGGGGTCCAGGTCGCTGACCATGCCGGCGGCGGCCCCCTCCATCAGGCGGTCGGGGTCCACGGGGTCGACGTAGTTGAGCGACAGTTCGCGCATCATGTTGACGGCGATCTCCATGTTGCGGCCCAGCCCGAAGTCGTTGCGGGCGGCGAATGTCAGAAGTCCCGCGGCGCCGACAGCGGCCGCCGCAGTGAGCAGGTAACGGTATTTTCTAATCATTGCGTGTCATGTGTATATACGAATCGAGCCGGTACTGCACCCGGGCGACGCCGCGGCGGATGCCGTCGAGCACGATCCATTGTCCGTACTGTGAAACCTTTATCTCGTCTTCGCCCAGCAGCATCAGCTTCTGGCCGAAATTGTCGGCGCGGAAGGTCATCACCCCGTCTTCGTCCGAACGCAGCGAAAAGCCTGCCGAACGGAACGCGTTCAGGATCTGTTCCCGGTTCTCCTCGATGTCGCCCTCCACCCGGCGCACCACGAACCCGAATCTGGGGTAGACTGCCGCCAGCGCCACGATCGCCGCAAAGAGCATCAGGTAGCGGTCGGTGTGCAGCATGACGTAGAGCGTGTCGTCGAGCGACAGCGCCGAGGTCCCGGTCATCAGCATCAGCCCCATCAGGGCTATACAGAGAACGCACAGGGCGAAGAAATATTTTAACGAGCGGACGATATACTTTTTCATGGCGGGCGATAATTATGAATTTTGGATTCTGAATTCTGAATTGAGGTTGCCGATTGCGTCGGCAACATCCTGCATCAGCCATTTGGGCGTCGACGTGGCGCCGCAGATGCCCACCGTCGCGGCCCCTTCGAACCATGCGGGGTCGATTTCCGAAGCCTCCTCGACGACGTGCGTGCGCGGGTTGGCCCGGCGGCACACCTCGGAGAGGACGTTGCCGTTCGACGACTTGCGCCCGCAGACGAACACCACGGCGTCGAACCGTCCGGAAAAATCCGTGAGGTGCTGTTCGCGGTTCGATACCTGCCGGCAGATCGTGTCGTCGATGTACACCTGCCCCGCATCGGCGGCCCGGCGGCGCATTTCGGCGCCCAGCCGTTCGAACAGCCCGATGCTCTGCGTGGTCTGCGAAAGGAAATAGACCGGACGCGAGAAGTCGATCAGCTCCAGGTCCTCCTCCCGTTCGATCACGATCGTCGGGTCCGCGACCTGCCCCGTGAGGCCCACCACTTCGGCGTGGCCCCGTTTGCCGAGGATCACCACCTGCCCGCCTGTGGGGCGCATCCGTTCGTGGGCCTCCTTCACGCGGCGTTGCAGCCGTGCGACCACCGGGCAGGTGGCGTCGATGATCCCGATGTTCATTTCCCGGGCGGCGGCGTAGGTCGTAGGAGGTTCTCCGTGGGCGCGGATGAAGAGGCGGCAGCCCGCCAGGTGCGGCATGTCGGCGTGGGTCACGGTCCGCAGCCCCAGCTGTTCGAGGCGCTGGACCTCGATGCGGTTGTGGACGATGTCGCCCAGCGAGTAGACCGTGCCGCCCTCCCCGAGGGCGCGTTCGGCCTCCGTGATTGCGCGGACAACGCCGAAGCAGAAGCCCGATTTATCGTCGATCTCAACACGCATAACTGCGTAGTTAAAAATTGAGAATGAAAAATTAAAAATTGGTTGTGAACCGATTCCGGCTTGCAGGCCGAGACCTGTGCCGTCGGATTTTTAATTCTTAATTTTTCATTTTTAATTGGAACTCGTTCATAAACCACGCCATCTGTTCGTCGACACTCATGTGGCTGTTGTCGAGCACGATGGCGTCGTCGGCCTGGCGCAGCGGCGATACGGCGCGGCTCATGTCGGCCTTGTCGCGCTCGCGGATATTGCGTTCGACCTCCTCCATCGTCACCGACATGCCCTTGCCCGTCAGCTCCTTGTAGCGGCGGCAGGCGCGCACGGCGGTGTCGGCCGTCATAAACAGTTTCAGCTCGGCGTCGGGGAACACCACCGTGCCGATGTCCCGGCCGTCCATCACCACGCCCCGGCGGCGGCCCATCTCCTGCTGCATGGCCACCAGTTTGCGGCGCACCTCGGGGATGGCGCTCACGCGGCTCACGCAGTTCGAGACCTCGATGGTGCGGATCTTGCCCTCGACCAGATCGCCGTTGACGTAGATGTCGCTGGCCCCGCGCTCGGGGTTGAAGCGGAAGGTGATCGAAATGCGGTCCAGCAGCTTCACGACGGCCTCTTCGTCGACGATGCCCGAACGGATGGCCCCGTGCTCGAGGGCGTAGAGCGTCACGGCGCGGTACATGGCGCCCGTGTCGATGAAGATATAGCCCAGGCGGGCCGCGATGGCTTTGGCGAAGGTGCTTTTTCCGCACGACGAAAAGCCGTCGACGGCAATGATGATCCTGTGTTTAGTGTCCGACATTGGGGAATATATCAAAGAAGGTCGATAATATGGTGTAAATGCCTAATATGCCGATGATGAGTCCCGCGACGTGGTTGATCGTGAGCATGTGCCGCGGACGGAAGCGGCGGCGGAAGAGGTTGATGACGAAGGCCAGCAGGGTCCACCACGCCACCGCGCCGCCGAAGAACCCGGCGATGACGAACAGCGAGCGCATGAAGCCCCCGAAGGTGTGGTCGGCCATGTCGCCGCCCGAAATCTTGAACACCGCGAAGAAGGCCAGGATGTAGGGGATGACCATGATGAAATTGGCGATCGTAAGCCCGAAGATCGAGGCGAAATCCTGCCACAGCGAGGTTTTGCCCGCGCGGTTGCGGCGGATTTGCGGCACGGGATTCTGTGCGAAGATGAAAACGCCGACGATCACCACGAAGATGCCGCCGATCACCCGCAGCAGCGTGTTGTACTGTTCGATCTGGGTCTGGAGCATCGAGTAGAAGAACAGTGCGGCCATGGCCATGAACGTATCGGCGCAGGCGACGCCGATGCCTGAAACGATGCCCGAGCGGCGGCTTTTCGACAGCGTGCGCTGGATGCAGAGCACTGCCACGGGACCTACCGTGATCGAAGCGGCGACGCCTACGCAGATGCCGCGGAACAGGGTTTCGACGATTTCAAATGCCATTTTTTCGGTTTGCTGCGCGTCAGCGACGCACCTGTTACTTACTATCGCCCCTGCGCGGAAGACGGCCCGGAAAAAGGCGTTGTCTTCGGCTCTGCGGCGGCTTTCCGTATTTGCGAAGCAAAGATACAAAAAAGCTCCGACATCCGCCTATGAAAAGGCAAAAAAAGGGTGCGGCGGGTTGTCCCGCGGGTCGGATATGTTGATAAAATATCGAAAACTTTGGCCCCGGGCTTGCATATCGTTCGTTGAAAATGAATAAATTTGCAGAAACAGTACTCCACAATGGCAGAGATGAAACAATTCGGCATCGACCTCGAACTGGACGACGCCGTGGCCCAGGGCCACTATTCGAACCTGGCGATCATATCGCACTCCACTTCGGAGTTCATCATCGACTTCGCGACGGTCCTGCCCGGTGTGCAGAAGGCGCGCGTCAAGAGCCGCATCATTCTTACGCCCGAGCATGCCAAACGGTTGCTGCGCTCGTTGCAGGAGAACATCGTGCGCTACGAAAGCAACGTGGGCAAGATCGAGATTCCCTCGCCCCAGCCCACGCCCGACGCGGGTCCCAAGATGGGTCAGGCCTGAAAACCGGCGGCGCTGCACGGCAGCGCCTTTTTTTGCGCCCGGCGCGTCGTGTCACGTTTTTGTCACGGCCGAAAATTTTGCGGCGTGGAAAAAAACGTTACTTTTGTGGCAAAAGTCCAGATTCCGCCATGCCCACACCCTCGCCGTCAGACCAGCGGTTGTTCGAAGGCATCCGATTCGGCAACGAGGCCGATTTCGAATGCTTCTTCCGGCGTTACTATCCCCGATTGGTGAACTATGCCGCCCGGTTCGTCGCCGGGCATGAAACGGCGCGCGATCTGGTGCAGGACAGTTTTGCACGCCTGTGGGAGCGGCGATGTGAACTGCGCGAACTGGATCTGGCCTCGCTGCTGTTCACGATGGTGCGCAATGCCTGTCTCAATTATCTGAAACACAACGGTGTCGTGGCGCGTCACGAACTGGAGTACACGGCCCGCATGCGGGGTGAGGAGCGGATTTACAGCTACGATTTTTTGAGCGATGCCGAGCAGCCCTGCCTTTACGAGGAGTTGCAGCGCGAGGTGCAGAAGGCTGTCGACGCGCTGCTCGACCGCTGCCGCGAGGTTTTCCGGATGAGCCGCTTCGAAGGGCTGAAAAACCGCGAAATCGCCGCGCGGCTGGGCATCTCCGAGACGGCCGTCGAGAAACACCTGGCCCGTGCCGTCGGCCGGCTGGGCGAGCATTTGCGGCGAAGCTGTTCGTTCGAACTTTCGGTGGCCGTGCTTTCGTGCCTGCTGGCGAATTACCTGTAAAATCGGATAGACGATCATTGACCCGGCAGCGGAGATTTCTCTCTCCGCTGTTGTCGTTTTTTTTCTTTTTGCGACTTTTTTTGATTTTTTTGTGATCGGGAGGGTTGGGGAAAGGCAAATTCGGTTGTTTTAAAATATGTAACGGAAATGGAAGAGATGAAATTCGATCAGGAAGAGATGCGGCGTCTGGCCGGACGCTATTTTGCGGGAGAGATCGCTGCCGAGGAGGAGCGCGAGTTGTTCCGCTTCGTCACCTCCGACGCTGCGTGCCGCAGGCAGTTCGCTGCGTGGCGGCTCGAATGGGAGGCGATGCCGGCATCGGACGCCGCGACCGACCGCGACTGGCGCCGCCTGCGGTCGCGTATCCGCCTGCAAGGGTCCGCGAGGAGCGCCCGTCCGGGGCGGTTCGCTGCGGTATGGCGTGCCGCGGCTGCCGTGGCGGTGGTGTGCGCGACCTTCTTCGGCGCGCGGCTCTACGACCGCCTGCTGCTGGAGCGCGCCACGGAGCGCTACACCGTGACCACGAAGAGCGGCGACCGCAGCACGGTCTGCCTGCCCGACGGGACGCAGGTGCGGCTCAACGGGTCGTCGACGCTGACCTATCCGGCCAATTTCAACGCCACGAACCGCTCCGTCGAGCTTTCGGGGGCCGCCTACTTCGACGTTTCGCCCGATGAAAAGCACCGTTTCGAGGTGAAGGTCGGAAACTGTTCGGTGGTGGTCAAGGGTACGAAATTCGACGTGACGGCCTATCCCGACGACTCGCTCATCACCACCACGCTGCTCGAAGGGGCCGTCGGTTTCACCGCGCCGCGCGGGGAGACCTTGCTCCGCCCGGGCGAGTCGCTCACCTACGACCGTTTCGCCGAGACCACGGCCATCACGCACGTCAACACGGCGCAGTACCTGGCCTGGATCGAAGGGCGCATCGAGTTCATCGACGTGACGATCGTGCAGTTGTGCGAGAGCCTGAGCAGCCTTTACGGCGTTGAAATCACGCTCGACGACCGCCTGCGCGCCGACGGGACTTTCATCACCATCCGCTTGAGCAACCAGGAGTCGCTCGACAGCGTTCTGAAGGCCCTCGACCTGATCGTTCCGGTCTCGGTCCACCGGCAAGGCCCTTCGGTGCGTCTCTCGGCCAAGTGACGCCGCATCCCGAAACAACTTTAAAACAACCAATACCTTAAACAAATGAAGCAATTCTCCAATCTGAAACGGGCGTTTCTGCCGTGCCTGTTCGTGTTGCTGACGCTCCCGGCGTGGGGGCAGATGCAGCCCGTCACGAAGAACTTCCGGAAAACGCCTCTCAAAAACGTGCTCAAGGAGGTGGAGGCCCAGACCGGGCTGTCGATCATGTACGACACCCGGGAGCTGAACCTCGAACGTCCGGTCACGGCTTCGTTCGACCGCACGCCCGTGTCGCAGGTGCTGCGCGAGGTGCTCGACCGCACCGTCCAGTATTCGATCAAGGACAAGATGATCGTGATCTACAAGGCGTCGGCGACTCCCCCCCCCGCAGCCGGGACGGGTAAGACCCTGACAGGCACGGTGCTGGACGAAACGGGAGCGCCGATGGTGGGCGCCGCCGTCGCCACGCCCGACGGACGCCGCGGCACGGTCACCGACAGCAACGGCCGCTATTCGCTGACGCTCGGCGCCGGCGACGCTCTGATTTCGGTCTCCTACCTGGGCTACGTCACCCGGCAGATCGTCATCGGCGACCGTACGGAGGTCGACGTCAACCTGGTCCCCGATGCCAAAAACACCATCAACGAGGTGGTGGTCATCGGTTACGGCGCGGTGAAGAAATCCGACCTGACGGGTTCGGTCTCCAACGTGAAGATGTCCGACATCCGCGACGTGCCCAACACGTCGGTCGACCAGGCTCTGCAAGGCCGCATCGCCGGTGTGGACATCATGTCGACTTCGGGTGCGCCGGGAGCCACGACTTCGATCCGCGTGCGCGGCACGCGTTCGATCTCGGCGTCGAACGAACCGCTGATCGTCGTCGACGGCGTGATCGACGCCGTGAGCGACCTGAACGACATCAACTCGGCCGACATCGAGCAGATCTCGGTCCTCAAGGACGCCTCGTCGACGGCCATCTACGGCTCGCGCGGCGCCAACGGCGTGATTATCGTCACCACGCGGCAGGGCGTCACCTCGAAGCCGTCGGTCACGGCCAAGGCTGAATTCGGCGTCTCGAAACTCGCCCGCGACCTCGATCTGATGGACGCGCAGGAGTTCGTCCGCTACCTCAACGACCGGAACTATTTCTCCTCGCGCGATCCGCAGCGTCCGCCGCGCTTCGACCCTTCGGAGTACGGGCGCGGGACCGACTGGATCGACGAGATCACCCGCACGGCTCTCTATCAGAACTATAACCTTTCGGTCAGCGGCCGCAGTCAGAAGTCGAGCTACTTCGCGGCGCTCGGCGGCAACGATACGCAGGGCATCGTCGACGGCAGCGGATTCCGCCGCATCACGGCCCGTCTGAATCTTTCGTACGACTTCGCCAAGTGGCTGACCGTCGGTTTCAAGGGCAGCTATACCTTCCGCGACGAGAATCCCAACCGGGCGACCATCGGCGGCGCGAACATCTGGGACGGCGCCGTCTACCTGGCCCCGACGATGGGTCCCAAAGACTACATCAACCCCCTCTACGAGAACGGCGTGCGCATTGATACGCCCCGCGCCAAGATCGACTGCAACGAGAACGAGAGCGAGCGCATGACCAATACCGACGTGCTGGAGTTCACGATCAAGCCCGTGCGCGGGCTGATCATCAAGAGTCAGAACTCCTATATGGTCTACCAGCGTCACGACTACCAGTTCTGGCCCAGCTATCTGCCGAAGCGCACCGAGGGCGAAGGGGCCGATGCCTACCGTTACGAGGGCGACGCACGCCGCCTGACTTCGGAAAATACGGTCTCCTATTCGAAGAAATTCGCCTCGGGGCACTATTTCGATGCGATGGCGGGCTTCTCGGCCACGCACGAAACGGCCAACTTTTTCTCGCTGAAGGCCGAAGGGTTGCTCACCGACGACCTGAAGTGGAACAACATGAACAGCATCGGCAGCAAGGAGAACTACAACGCTTCGACCAGCTCGAACAAAGTCGTGCGCGAGTCGGTGCTCATGCGCCTGAACTACAACTACAAGAGCCGCTACTACTTCACCTTCACGGGGCGTTACGACGGGTCGTCGAACTTCGCCGAGAACAACAAATGGGGTTTCTTCCCTTCGGCGGCCGTCAAGTGGAACGCCAAGAACGAGAATTTCCTCAAGCAGGTGCGCTGGCTCGATGAACTGTCGCTGCGCCTGAGCGCCGGACGCACGGGTAACGACGCCATCGCGACCTACCGTTCGCTCGAAGCCTACGGCACGACCACCAACGGTTATCTGTTCGGCGGCACGCAGTCGGCGTCGTTCTTCCCTTCGCGTGTGGCCAATCCCAACCTGACGTGGGAGAAAACCACGCTCTACAATGCGGGTCTCGATTTCTCGGCCTTCGACGGCCGCCTGAACATCACCGTCGACGGCTACTATTCGACCACCCGCGACCTGCTGCTTTCCTTGCAGACGATCCATACGACGGGTTACACGAGCCGTTTCACGAACCTGGGCAAGACGTCGAACCGCGGCGTCGAGGTCTCGGTCGAGAGCCGTAACATCGTGAAGCCGAAATTCGGCTGGACGACGAGTTTCACCCTTTCGCACAACAAGCAGATGGTCGACGACATCGGCCACGAAGAGTACGTTTCGTGTCTCGAAAGCGGCGGCAATACCAACTACATGATGTATGGCTACAAGACGGGCTATCCGCTCAATGCACTCTGGGGATTCCAGTACGCCGGGGTCTGGAAGACGACCGACCAGTTCGAGCGCAATCGCTTTACCAAGAGTTATATATCCTCGTCGACGGGCAGCGACGCCCAGCTGATGCTGGGGTATCCCAAGTACGTCGATCAGAACCGAGACGGCATTCTGTCGGAGGAGGACCTGATCTATCTGGGCAACTCCGACCCCGTGCTTTACGGCGGTTTGCAGAACACCTTCAACATCGGCGGTCTGCGCATCGGATTCTACTTCTCCTATTCGCTGGGCGGCAAGATCTACAACTACTCCGAGCTTGCGATGGCCGGCGGTTACGCCACCAACCAGTACCGCTACATGCTCGACGCGTGGCATCCCGTGCGCAACCCGGATTCCGACCTGCCCCGTGCGGGAACCGACGACCGACTGGTTCCCAGTTCGTTGCAGGTGCACGATGCCTCGTACCTGCGTCTGAAGAACGCCACGGTCTCCTATACGTTCGACTTGCGGAAGAAAACCCGCCTGCTGCGCGACATCACGCTGGCCGTCACGGGCGAGAACCTCTGGCTCTGGACCAAGTACAACGGTTTCGACCCCGACGTTTCGAGCGAGGGGACCAGTTCGACCCTGCGCCGCGTCGACATGGGCGCCTATCCCCGTTCGCGGATGTTCGTGTTCAGCATCCAGCTGCGTTATTAAATCCACCCGACAATTTCCGAAGAAGATGAAAAACTTCAATCAATTCATACTGACGCTCCTCGCGGCGGGACTGTTCGCCTCCTGTTCGCTGACGGAGGAGCCGACCTCGTTCGTCAACCGCAAATCGTTCTACAAGAACGAGTCGCAGTGCATTGCGGCGCTCAATTCGTGTTACATGCCTGCGAATGCGATCTATACGGCCAACTTCATGCTGGTCACCGAGGCCTGCACCGACATCTGGTACTCCTCCTCGACGACCGTCGACGCCTGCCTCGACGTGACTCCCGCCAAGCCGCAATACGGCAAGAACGTCTGGACGCAGGGTTACAAAGGCGTCATGTACTGCAACGAGTGCGTCGAGTGCATCTCGTCCGCCGACCTGGCCGACGGGGTGAAGATGCCTCTGGCGGCCGAAGCCCGCGTGATGCGCGCGTTTTACTACTATGTGCTGACCTGCATGTTCGGCGACGTGCCGTTCTACACCACGATGGTCGACACCGACCAGCGGCTGGCCGAAATCCGCCGCCTGCCCCGAACCCCGGCCCATGAAATCCGCCAGGAGCTGTACGATGACCTGGAGCGGAACGCACTGCCGTGGTTCACCGCCGAGAACGGGCGCAAGTGCCGCGCCTCGGAGGCCGTCGACAACCGTTCGGGCTATGCGCTGGCGCTGATGCTGATGGCCAAGTTCGCCATGTGGAACGAGGACTGGAACGGGGCGCTGGTCCCCCTGCAAGCCCTTGAGGAGCTTTACGGCGACTTCAACGAAGGCAACTATCCGCTGGCCGAGACCCAGTGGCGCTACAAGAACCCTGCGGAGTCCATCTTCGAGATCCAGCACGCCTGGTCGCTCACCGGCACGCAGTACAACGGCAACGTGGCGGCGATCATGATGCCCACGCACAACGGCGACGGGGTCTTCGACGGCGTACCCCTGAAGGGTTACGGCACGTCGATGCCCGGCTGGTCGTCGCTGCGGGCCAACAACCGCTATGCGATCTTCCGCCCCGCGACGGGCAATACGCAGACCGAGAATGCGGCCTACGTCGACGCGCTGTTCAACCCCCTGCCCCTGACCTACGACACCTACGACGCGACGCTGAACCGCTATACGGTGAAGATCGACCGCGAGGCGCTGGCCGCCGGGGAGATCCGCGGGCAGAAGATCGACCGCCGCGTGCAGTACTTCCTCGGCCTGGGCGACCTGGAGGCGGGCGAGACCTTCAAGATCACGCACAACTACGGAGTGCCCTGGCCCGGTCCGAAATTCTGGTGTCCGGACATCGAGCAGAACTACGATTCGAACAACTACCGCATTTTCCGCTATGCCGACGCCATTCTGATGATGGCCGAATGTTACTGCAACCTGGAGAACGCCGAGGAGACGATGCGTTACCTGAACATGGTCCGCCAGCGTGCGGGCGTCGATCCCGTCACCAACTTCACGGGCTTCGAGGACCTCACGCTGGCTGTCCGCTGCGAGCGCGCCCGGGAGCTGGGCGGCGAGTTCCAGCGCAAGTTCGACCTCGTGCGCTGGGGCATCTGGTACGACCAGACCTACGCCTATACCAACAACGCGACGCTCAAGGGCAAGATGCGCCCCTGCCACCGCTACTATCCCATTCCCGACGCGCAGTGCGCCCTTTCGGGCTACGTGCTGACCAACGACGAATACCTTGCCGACGGATTATAAAAACCAGAACCGATGAAACGAATCAACAACCTGATACTGGCGCTCGCGGGACTCTTCGCGGTCGCGTGCGCCGACACCTTCGAGGAGCGTTACGACCTGGCCGTCAATACGGACCGGTATTCGGTCACGGCCGAGGCCGGCAAACTCCCCGTCACGGTCTACTGCTCGGGGGCGTGGACCGCTCAACTCACCGCCGAGTCGGCGTGGGCGACGCTCGACCGCACGGCCGGCAGCGGCATTACGACCATCCGCCTCAATTACGCCGACAACCCCGGACTGACCCGTTCGGTCGGGGTCGTGCTGCGCGGCTCGGGGCTTGAAAAGACCGTCACCGTGGTTCAGAAGGCGGGAATCACCGCCCCCGAACTGATCTTCCTTTCGAAGGACCTCGCCTTCGCCAACGGCGCCTACAAGGGCACGGCGGCTTTCGAAACCAACCTGCCCGACGAGCTTCTCCGCGATGTCGTGCCCGCGGTGACCTATGCCGCGGAGGGCGACGCGTGGATTTCCGATGTCGTCTACCATGCCGACGACGAGGAGGCGGGCGAGACCGAAATTCCGCTGGCCCGCCGGGGGCTGATCACCTTCGCCACGGCTGCCAACGCCACGGGAGAACCCCGCACGGCGACGGTCGGCTTCTCGGTGACGGATGCCGACGGCAATGTTTTCGGCGACTCGTTCACCGTGACGCAGAGCGCCGACGAGGCCCGCATCACGCTCGCCGACGACGTGGCTCCCATCGAGGGCGGCCGGCGCGCCGTGGCCTTCTCGACCAATCTCGGGGCGCTGCTTGCGGAGATGAAGGTCGAAGTCACGTACGCCGATCCGGCTGTCGCGGACTTTATCTCCGATGTCGAACTCGGCGCCGGGGAGCTGACCTACGCGATTACGGCGAACGAGGGCGTGGAGAAGCGTTATGCGACGATCACGGTCTCCTGCGCCGACCTTGCGGGCGGTGTGGTTTCAGCCTCTTCGAACATCACGCAGCGGGTGACGGCCCAGCCGCGCGAAGTGTCGTCCGCCGATCTGCGGGCGCTCTTCACGGCCGAGGACAAATCCTACGCCAGCGACGAGGACCATATCGACTACCTGCTGTGCCGCGTCATCGGCGACGCCGGGAACCCGAACATGGATCAGAACCTCAATACGGGTCCCAACAGCATCACCACCGACGAGAACGACTGTACGAACTACGTGCAGAGCCTGGACGGCCGCTACGGCTTCCGCCTGAAGTTCGCCGCCCCGGCCGACAACGTCTGCCTGCGCGGGGAGCAGGTGAAGATTCTGCTCGACGGCGTGACCCTTTCGCGCGAAAGCGACCCGATGCGCTACACGCTGCGCGGCCTGAAGGCCGGGAACATCGAAAAGGCGGCTGAAGCCTCCGCCTTGGAGCCCAAGGCGCGGACCATCGCGACGCTCACCGACGACGACATCTACACCTACTGCGCGCTTTCGGGGCTGGAGTTCTCCGTCAAGGAGGGCGCCTATACCAATGTCCGCGAGTACGACGCCATCGGCAATCCCTGCAATGCGAACCTCTCGTTCGCCGGCGGCACGCAGGCCCAGAAGGCCAAGGACGGCGCGGCCAATCTGCTCTACGACGGGGACAACGACGCGATCTACATGCTCGTGAACATGAACTGCGGCTGGCGCCGCACGGGACGGAGCGTGCCGCAGGGCGTCGGCACGGTCAGCGGCATCGTGGTCCACACGCCGATGGAACGCTGGGGCGGCAACGTGGGCCGTTATTCGATCCGGCCCTTCGACGAGGCGGACATCGACATCCCGCGCGCCGCGGCGTCGGCCTATGCGACGCTCGTCGAGTGGCGGCTGGACAAGGCCGTGATTTCGGTCGGCGCCTACAAGTGGAACGACAACGGAACCTACACGGTCGGCTCGGCGGCCAATTCGGCCACGCAGCTCGTCCAGAACCGGATGCACGCCACGACCGACAACACGGGCGGCGGGGCGCGGCTTTACAGCGAGAACCGCATGCTCAATCAGACGGTTACCGCCGACCGTTCGTACCCCATCGCCATCGTTCACGGCTACCGCGGACTGAACGTCTCGAACTACGTGCCGGGCGACGGCACGACGATGGGCATGTCGAAATACACGATGCTGGGTTTCCTCGGCAACGTTGCCGGCTGGTACGAGTGGAACGGCGATACATGGACCGGTAAGACCAACGGCATCGTGATGGAGTTCTCGACGGCGGGCGTCGGCGGCTCGGCCGCTGCGGTCAGCTTCTCGACCGCCGCGGGCAAGCACAGCACCAACGAAGCCGCCTGCTCGTGGACCAACGCCAGCTCATACCCCGTTTACTGGAAGGTGGAGTACGCCACCTCGGCCGACGGGGCGACGTGGAGCGACTACACCGAAGCCGTCAACGCCGCCACCGGGGAGCGCGGTTTCGAGATGCGTTCGCTGCCGTGGTGCATCAACAACAGCTCGACGCGCACGTCGGTCTTTGACACGGCCAACCGGTCGGGCGTCTACACCCAGTCCGACTTCGGTTTCGGTCTGGTGCCCTACCGCTTCGTGCTGCCCGCCGAGGTGCTCGGCAAGGCGAAGGTGCGGGTGCGCATCAGCCCTTCGTCCGACGTCATCGCGACGTGGAATCCCGGCATCGACGGCTATGCTCTGGGCCAGACGCACCGCAACCTGCGCATAGCGCGGACCTATCCGTTCGACATCGCCAACGGCGTCTATGTCGAGGACCTTTCGATCCAATACAAATAGTGCCGAACCATGAAACACCTGCTGAAATACCTGCTCGCCGCCGCGGCCCTTCCCCTTTGGGGGCAGGCTGCGGCCGCCGGGCCGTTCGGACAGCTCCGCGGGCTGTGCGAACCCGGAAAGTCGGTCTTGCTGACCGCCCCGACGGTGGTCGAAGGCATCGTCGTCAGCGATTACCGCAGCCCCAACATGGAGCTGAATCCCAACCTGAACTACTATTCGGTCGATCTGGAGGAGAACGACCGCACGGTCTATGTCGAGGCCGCCGACGGCAGCTGCGGCATCCGCCTGCGTTTCGACGAGGCGAGTGAAAACCGGCTCGCCCGTTACGACCGCGTGCGCCTCGATCTCAACGGCTGCCGTCTCACGCGCACGGCCGCGCCCGACTGCATGACGCTGACGGGCGTGCAGGCGCTCAACGTCCTCTCGGTCGCGCCCGGCACGGCCGCGGATCTTCCCGTGAAGGAGCGGAGCGTCGCGACGCTCACCGACGACGACCTCTATACCTTCGTGACGCTGCGCGATGCGGAGTTCGTCTTCAAGGAGGGTTCCTACACCAACATCTGGGAGCCTTACGCCCAATCCTGCGGTGAACTCCACCACTACAAATACGACATCAACAACCGTATGGACGGCTGGGCGTCGCTCGTCCGCGACTCGGAAGGCGGTGCGATCTACATGCTGGTCAACACCCTTTGTGCATGGCGCCGCGCCGGCAAACCCCTGCCGCAGGGCATGGGGCCGCTCTCGGGCGTGGTGGTCCATACGCCGATGCGCCGTTACGGCGGCGACATGGGGCGCTACTCGATCCGCCCGCTCGACGAGGGCGGCATCGGCGTCAGCCGCAAGCGCAACTCCCCGTGGAAACGTCTCACGGGGTGGCTGCTCGACGGTTCGGCTGGCGCGTCGCTCGAATTCGAACTGCTCGGCTACCAAAACCTCGGAACCGAGGGCCGGAAGGGTGACCGGGTGCTCAACGACGCCGGAAGTTCGCGCGGTTATCTTTGGACCGACTGCGGCGCTTTCGTGCACGTCGACGGCGACTACAACGCCCTCGGGACGCAGAACAAGGGATGGGTCGGCAACGGTGCGGTGGTTTTCAAGGCTCCCGTGCCCGACTGGTACAAGTGGGACAACATGGGGCGCATGGTCGGTTCGAACGCCTTCTACATCGCCTTCTCGACCAAAAAAGCCCGCGGCACGGCCCTGCAACTCGCCTTCGAGTGGGGCGCAGGCAACCAGGACGGCAACTTCTCGTGGAATTTCCCGCTGGAGTGGAAGGCCGAATATGCGGTCGACGGCGGCGAGTTCCAGCCCCTTCGTGACGCCGCCACGGGCCGTGAGACCTTCGTGCTGCGTTCGCTGCCCTGGTGGGACAAGGTGATCGACGGCTCGGGCCATGCCGACCGCCTGCGCACGCCCTACGACTGCGGCATGGGTCTCCAGCAGCGCATTTTCCGTCTGCCCGCCGAGGCCTTCGGCCGTGAAGAGGTCGTCGTGCGCCTCTCGCCCGCCTCGGGCCTGTTGTCGCAGATTCGCGGCAATCCCTCCGCCGACGTGCTGATCCCGACCTCGGTGGTCCGTAAAAACAGCAAACAAACCACCGTCATCCGCTTCGGCACGATCACGGTCGATTACAAATAACCCCAAAACAGAACCTGAACATGAAATCCTGCAAGATATTACGCTACGGCGCGGTGTGCGGCCTGGCGGCCCTGGCGGCCGTCGGCTGCTCGGTCGATGACGCCGAAACCATCCGCGTGCGCGAACTCACGGCCGCCGAGCACGAACTTTTCGTTCCGGCGTCGGGCGGAACCGCCCAGATACAGCTTTATTCCAACGGCCGGGTCCGGGTCGAGGCGCTCAACGACATCGGAGGCTGGGCTTCGGTCGACCGGTCGGAATTCGACGGCGACCGGATGGTTTCGGTCACCTTTACGGAGAACGATTCGTTCCGCCGCATGGCCAAGCTGCGCTTCGTGCTCGACGGCGGCACACGGGCCGACACGGTCTGCATCAAGCAGTACGGCGTGGTTCCGTCGCTCGAATGTCCGGCTCCCTACAAGGCGATCCGCGGCAGCGTCGAGACCTTCACCCAGTTCGAGATCGACACCAACATCCCGCTCGGGGACTTCGCTGTCGCGACTGCCTACGTCGGTCCGACCAGAGACTGGATTCGCAGCGTGCAGCCCGAGCAGGGCATGCTGGTCGTCGACACGAAACCCAACCCGGGCGACGACGTCTGCAAGGCGGTCGTCAACCTGAGCTACGTCGACGGCTGGGAGGAGACCTTCTCGGCCAACCTCTACATCACGCAGGCCGACAAGGACGACGAGTTCGGCCGCGAGGTGTCGTTCGCCGACGTGCGGGCGCTGGCGACGGCCGAAGGCACGGCCGTCGACGAGGATATTCTGATCGAAGGCATCGTCGTCAGCGACTTCCACAGCAAGAACATGGAGGCCAACCCCAGCGTTTCGTACGACAAGGTCGACGTGACGGTCAACGACTGCACGGCCTACCTCGAAAGCCCCGACGGCCGCTACGGCTTCCGCCTGCGCTTCGACACGCCGGAGGACAACGTGCTGGCGCGCGGCACGCGCCTCTCGCTCTCGCTCAGCGGCACGGTCCTCACGCGCGAGGAGAATCCCGAGCGCTACACGATCAGCAGCCTGGTCGGCGAAAACATGGTCGAAAGCGCTGCCGGAGAGGCGATTCCCGTCAAGCAGCGCCGGATTTCGGAACTGACCGACGACGACGTCTACACCTTCGTCTCGCTCGAAAACACCGAATTCCTGTTCAAGGAGGGCAGCTATGCCAACGTTTACGAAAATTACAGCCTTTCGTCCGATGTCAACGCCTCGCAGACGGGCAACAACAACCGCATGGACGGCTGGGCGTCGCTGCTGATGGACGACGCGGGAAATTCGATCTACGCACCGGTCAACATGCTCTGCCTCTGGCGGCGTTCGGGTCAGGGCGTCCCGCAGGGGACGGGCACGACCCACGGCATCGTGGTGCACAACGAATTGCCGCGCTACGGCAACGTGGGGCGCTACCAGATCCGCGTGCTCGACGAGTCGGGCTTCGGCATGGAATGGGCCGGGGAGTCGGCCTATACGGAGTTTGCCGAATGGGACGGCAACCCTCACAAATACTCGTTCGGGACCTATGCCAAGTTCAACAGCCGGTATGCCTATAACCGGCTGGAGTCGATCACGCCGTCGGACGACATCTCGTCGGGCAAGACCGTGCCGAATGCCGAACTGTTCTGCGAAAACCACGTCGAAACCACTGCTGCCGAAGCCTGGCCCATTGCAGGAACGGGCAATTACAACAATCCGGAGGTCGGTTCGCTCGGAACGTCGCTCACCTGCAAAGCTTATTTCGTCAAGGCCGGCGTGAAGGGCTGGTATCGCTGGGAAGGGAACGAAGTGGTGGGTTACAACGGCCTGCGCATGGAGTTTTCGACCGCCTCGCTCAACGGCTCGCACATGCTCCTCGGCTTCTCGTTCGCCGCGGGGACCATTTCGGCCACCACCTCGAAAACCTATCCGGCGCACTGGTGCGTGGAGTATTCCGTCGACGGGGGACAGAGCTATACGCTCTGCCCGAGCGCCGCCACGGGCGTCGACTACGTGCACCTGCGTTCGCTGCCGTGGTGGGACGCTTCGCTGGCCGGAAACCGCTACAACACCTGTTCCTCGGCGGGTATCGGACTGACCGACCATCTCTTCCGCCTCCCCGCGGAGGTCTTCGGCCGGGAGCGGGTGATGGTCCGCATACGCCCCTACGACAAGGTGATGACCGTGCTGCCGCTCGTCTGGAACGGCGACACGGAAACCGCCGAGATCAGCGCCGCCACGACCTACGACAACCAATTGCGGTGGGGCGTCATCACCCTGCGTTACCGGTAGCGTCATGCTTGCGATCCGTCATACGGTATGTGTCCTGCTCGTCCTTCCGCTGCTCCTCGGGGGCTGCGGCGGGGACGGTGCGGACGACGGGGACAAACCCCGTCCGCCTGCGGGCGGCGGGGTGATCCTGCGGCTGAAGGTGGCTGCCGGGGAGTCCGGAATGCGTTGGGACTGGTCCGGGGAGCCGCGTGCATTGGTCAACGGCGTGGCCCGCACGGTGGGCTTCGACGCCGACGGCGTGCCGGTCGTGGGGGCCGATGTCTCTGCGGACGGTCTTTATACAGTTCATTTCCCGGCCGATGCTTACAGCCGCGCGAAGCGGGCCTTCGTGCTGCCTCCCGCGCAGTTTCCGGTTTCGGGCGGCAGCCTGCAGGCCGCCGCATGCCCGATGTACGGCACGGTCCGGACCACGGGCGATGCGGCCGACGTGACGCTCTCGCCGCTGTGCGGCGTCGTGCGGATTCCGCTCGCGGGCGATGCGCACATCGCTTCGGTTCGCGTCGAGGATCGCTCCGGAGGGGCCGTTTCAGGCCTGTTTCCGTTCGATCCGGCGACGCCGGAGATTGTCCGGAACGGCAATTTCGGGAACCTGCCGTGGGTGGTGCTCGACTGTGCCGGGACGGGCGGCGGGGTTCGGCCCGCGGCCTCCGGAACGGAGTTCTGCGTGGCGGTTCCCGCAGGCGATTACGCGTCGGGCCTCTCCGTCCGCGTCACCGACTGCGCCCACCGCTCGGCGACCTGGGACATTCCCGGTCCGTGCGCCGTCGCGGCGGGCGGGGTGAAGACCCTTGCGCCGCTGAATTACGCTCCCGGCGAAGACCTGCTCTTCGCCGAGCATTTCGACAACTGCGTCTGGGGGTGCGACTATGCTGCGGAAACGGGCGGTTACGGTGTCGGGGCCGGCAGTTCCGTGCCGTCGCCGGCCACATCGGCGGGGACCGAGGCGGCCTATGTCGCCAAAGGGGCCGGAACGCCCGGCAGCGCGCTTTTCGAGACCTCGGACTATAACTCCGCGCCTGCCGCAAGCGCGACGCTCGCCGTGCGCCGCGACTACCTGCGCAACCGCGGACTCTACGACTGGCAGCGGCTCTTCTACGCCGCGGAATATCGCGGCTGCCTGTGCGGTGGCGACGTCGGCGGTTACGGCAACCGGGGCATTCTGGTGACGCCCCGCATGGCCGCCGCCGGCGAACCGTGCTGCGCCGAACTGTCGTTCCGCATCTGCCTCGAACGGGGCATGGAGAGCGATGTGGCCTGCATGGCCGAGTCGGGCGTGCTGCTGGGGTGCGAGGTCGACGGCATGCCGGTCGATGTCGATGTCGCGACGGGGACCGACATTTCGCAGTCGGTGCAGGGCGTCACCCGTACGGCCGTCCTGCTGCGCGCCGCGAAGCTGACGTCCGGCGTGTGGCACCAGGTGCGGATGTCGTTCGGGGCCGTGGCTGCCGGAAGTGCGTTCCGCTTCATGCCCACGGTGATCCGCGACGTCAAAAACTGCTTCTGGATCGACGACGTGGAGGTTCGCCGCACGGGCCGCTACGCCCATGCGGGCGATTGCGTCACGGTCGAACCCACGACCGAACTCGCCGCCGCGGGTGAAGATGTCTCGCGCCTGCGTCTGCGTCCGAGCGCCGTGCTCTCGATGGCCAACGAGACGACCTACACCGTCACGCCGGGTTACGGCATGACGTGGATCTGCCCCAGCCTCTCGTCCGACGAGTCGGTCTGGACGCGGGACATCGCCTTCGCCGAAAAGCAGCTCGCCGCCAACGGCTGCAAGGTGTGGTGCATCCACCTGCCCTACGGATCGACGACCGCCGCGCGCAACCGCGATCTCTGCGCCGCGGGCGCCGATCGTGCCGCCTCGGTGGCCTTCTTCACGCGGGCGATCCGCGCCGTCGCACCCCTGAAGCCGAAAAACGTGCTGGTTCACTGCAACCAGACCCTCGCCTTCGGCGACGGCAGTTCGGCCGCGAGCCTCGCGCTGTCGCTGCACGAGTTGCAGACGGTCGCCGACGAGATCGGGGCGCACGTCTGTGTCGAGAACATGTCCTACGGCGTGGGCGCCGATGCCGCGGTGCTCGCCGCGGCCGTCGACGAGGCCAATGCGCTGGGCAGCCACCGGCACGAAGTCCGCATCGCTTTCGACACGGGCCACGCCAACCTCTATCTCACGCGCGAACAGCCCGGAAAGACCGTCGTCGACTGGCTCCGTACCGCCGGTGCGCGCATCGGCCAGCTGCACATTCACGGCAACCGCGGCTGGAACGGACGGATCAACGACGACCACCTGATGCCGGGCTACGCCGGGCGGCTGGGCTATGCCGACGCCATCGGGCGGGCGGGGCTGTGGGGCGAGTTCTACCATACGCTGCTTGCCGAATGCCGCTACCGGGGTCCCTTCACCTACGAGATTTCCACCCGCACGTTCGGCACGGTCGCGGGGGAGGAGCGCAGCGACAACGTTTCGGCTCCGTGGACCATTGCGCATAACTACGACACTTACCTGTATCCCGCCTTCCGGGAGTACGCCAACCGAAAATGAACGCCATGAAAAAACTGATTTGTCTGCTGCTGATGCTCTGTGCGGGCACGGCGGCCTTCGCGTGGGGCGGGCGTGAACACCGCCTGATCGCCTATATCGCCGAAGCGCACCTCACGCTCCGCACCCGGCAGGTGCTCGATCGTTACCTCGATCAGTCGATCGTCGAGTATTCGACCTGGATGGACCGCTACCGCACGGCCCCCGGTTACGAGATCACGACCTACTGGCACATGGTCACCATCGACAAGGACGGCAGCGTGCCGCCCGAACCCCTGCGTCCCAACGGCGACGGCGACGCCGTGCGCCAGCTCACGCGCGCCATCGAACGGCTGCGCAACTACCGTGAACTCTCCGATTCGACGGTCAACGTCAATCTCAAGTACGTCATCCACCTCGTGGGCGAGATGCACTGCCCGGGGCACATCTATTTCGCCGATCTGCCGGGCGGCATGGACGCCCCGCGGCACTACGACTTCTTTCTCCTGAAATACAAGGGTAAGGAGGTGACCTACCACTGGGTTTGGGACGGTTCGGTTTCGCGCCAGTATCCCGACTGGACCGAGGAGGATTTCCGCCGCGAACTGGACAAGTGGCCCGCCGAAAAGCAGCGTGCCGTGGGCGAGGGCACACCTGCGGACTGGGCGCTGGAGTGCGCCCGCAGCTGCCGCGTGGTTTACGACTGGGCCAAGCCCGGCGACGACATCGACGAGGGTTTTCTGCGGGAACACGGCGCCCTGCCCGTCGACCAGGCCCTGCGCGGGGCCTACCGGCTGGCGCGCGTCCTCAACGATTTGTTCGACAACTAAAACCTACCGATTATGAAACATACGATTCGAACGGCAATGTCCGCCCTGCTCTGCCTTGCCGCCGTCGCGGGCGTGCGGGCCGACGATTTCGCGGCGCTGCGGGCCGAGGCTGCGGGCCGCACGGTGCGGCTGGCTCCCGGTACGCAGCTCGAAGCCCTTGTCGTCAGCGACTACCGCTCGCAGAACATGGAGCTCAACCCCAATGTCTCCTGGGACAAGGTGGATCTCGGCGAGAATCTCCGCACGGCCTATGTCGAAAGCCCGGACGGCCGTTACGGCTTCAGGCTGCGTTTCGCCGGCATCTACGAAAACCGCCTCGAACGGGGCGACCGCGTGCGGCTCGACCTGGGCGGCTGTTCGCTGACCGGGGAGACGGACCCCGAACGCTACACGGTCGACGGTCTGTGCACCGCGAACGTCGAGGTGCTCGAACGCGGCGTCGCACTGCCCGCGAAGGAGCGGCGCATCGCCGACCTGAAGGACGAGGACCTCTATACCTATGTGACGCTTGCCGGAACGGAGTTTTTGAGCAAGCAGGGATGCTATGCGAACGTATTCGAATCGTGCGTCCAGCGGTCGCGGCTCAACGCTTTCGATCAGCCGTCGCGCCGCACCGACGGGTGGGCGTCGCTGCTCAAGGATGCCGACAACGGTTCGATTTACATGCTCGTCAATACCAAATGCGCGTGGCGGCGCGACGGCCGCGGCGTTCCGCACGGCGTCGGAGCCGTCTCGGGCGTCTTGGTCCATACTCCGATGCGTCGTTACGGAGGCGACATGGGACGTTATGCGATCCGTCCGCTCGACGAGCGCGACATCGCCATTCCGCGCGATACGGCCTCCTCCTATGTCGTGGTAGCCGAGTGGAACTGGGACCGCAATTACGACGGCGCCATCCGCTTCGAGAAGCAGGGCTACACGCCCCGCTCCCCGAAGTCGGGCGTCGCGGGCGACCGTGTCCTTCCCGACGCGGGCGAGGGGTTTCTCTCGACGACCTCCGGGGCCAGGATGCGGCTCGATACGGAGTACGACACGCGCTATGCGCAGGACGGCGACGGCAAGGCCATGCGCGTCAACGCCGCCCTGCGGCTCGATTCCGACACCCGCGACTGGTTCCGGTTCGACAACCGCGGCCGCATGAGCGGTGCGGAAGCCATCGTCGTCGAGACTTCGACCGAAGGCGTCGAGGGGCGCGGCCTCTCGTTCGATTTCTCGTTCCTTGCGGGCAACTACGACATCAACCGTTCGTGGGGTTATCCCGTGGAGTGGAAGGTCGAATATTCGGTCGACGGGCTGCCGTTCATAGATGCCGGACGTATTTTCGTACTGCGGCCGGTCGTTTACAACGACGCCGTGATCAAAGACCTCGGCCTGCGCCGCCTTTCGTACGACGCCGCGTTGGGATTCACCGAGTACAGCGTGCCGCTTCCGGTTTCGCTGCTCGGGCACAAACGGCTCACCGTGCGGTTGACGCCCGCTTCGGCCGTCATGGCCACGATTCCCGAGAATCCGGCCGACGACTCGGCCGGCGGGGTCGTCACGGCCGATTTCCGCCAGCCCTTCGTGCTGCGGCTGGGGCGGGTGGCCGTCCGGGCGCTCCGATGACGAAAAAGCCCGCTGCGTGAGCAGCGGGCTTTTTTTATGAACGGGACTTTACAGCGCTTCGGCGACGACGTAGGTGCTGCCGCCGATAAAGATCATGTCCTCGGGGGCGGCCAGCTCTTTGGCCCGGGCCACGGCGGCCGTCACCTCTTCCACCGCCTCGCCGCGGAGTCCGTAGATTGCGGCTTTCGCGGTCAGTTCGGCGGCCGGGAGGGCGCGCTCGGAGTGGGCCTGCGTGAAGATGTAGTGGGCGTCGCGCGGCAGCAGGGGCAGGATGTGCGCCAGATCCTTGTCGCGTACGAAGCCGATCACGCAGTAGAGTTCCCGGTGGGGCGTGGCTTTCAGCTGGTCGGCGACGTAGGCGATGCCGTGGGCGTTGTGGCCCGTGTCGCAGACCGTGAGCGGCGATTCAGCCAGCGTCTGCCAGCGTCCCATCAGGGCCGTGTTGGCCGCGGCGCAGCGCATGCCTTCGAGATAGGCGCGGCGCGAAATGGTGAGCGGCGTCTCCTCGTGCAGGAAGTCGACCGCCGCCGAGGCGGTCACGATGTTGCGGCTCTGGTAGTTGCCCTGCAGGTCGAGCGACACGTCGAACGCCCTTCCGTCGCGCGAGCGGTGGAGGCGGAAACTCTGGCCCGTGCCCTTCATGTGGTGTTCCTCGCACGAGAATTCCTGTTCGGCGTAGATCACCCGCGACTTGTTGGCCGCGGCGGCCTGTTCGATAACCCCGTTGTAACGCGCGTCGGCCTCGCCGATGATCACCGGGATGCTTTTTTTGATGATTCCGGCCTTTTCCGCGGCGATCTTCGGCAGCGTGTCGCCCAGCAGGGAGGTGTGTTCCAGTCCGATGTTGGTGATGACGCTCAATATCGGCACGATGATGTTCGTGGCGTCGAGCCGTCCCCCGAGTCCCGTTTCGATCACCGCCACCTCGACGTCGCTCTGGGCGAAGTAGTCGAAGGCCATTGCGGCGGTCATCTCGAAGAACGACAGTTCCAGTTCGACCATCTTGTCGTGGTGCTTGTCCACGAAGTTCACCACCTTCTGCTTGGGGATCATCTCGCCGTCGACGCGGATGCGTTCGCGGAAGTCCTGCAAGTGGGGCGAGGTGAACAGTCCCGTGCGGTATCCGGCCTGCTGGAGCACCGAGGCGATGATGTGCGCCACGGAGCCTTTGCCGTTGGTTCCGGCGACGTGGATCGTGAAGAAGTTGCGCTGGGGGTTTCCGATGTGGCGGCAGAATGCGGTGATGCGCTCCAATCCCGGTTTGTAAGCCGTCGCGCCCTGGGTTTCGAAGACGGGAAGCGACTGAAAGAGGAATTCGAGTGTCTGGGTGTAATTCATATCAGCAAGGGGTTTATTTGACGAGGTGGTTCCTGCGTTTGTAGCGGTAGGCCACGTAGTAGAGCACCGACAGCAGCAGGATGTATTCGGAGATGCGGGCCAGGCAGTCGCCGTAGCGGGTGTAGAAGGTGAGTTCCGAGTTGAGCGGGACCTCGGCGGTGATCACGCCGCGCTGCTCCCAGCCGAGCGTCTGGCCCACGTCGCCGCGGGCCGAGATGAAGCCCGATTTCCCGGTGTTGGCCGAGCGGGCGATGGCGCGGCGGTGTTCGACGGCCCGCAGGCGCGAGATCGAGAACAGGTGTTTGTAACCGGGCGTGTCGCCCCACCAGCCGTCGTTCGAAATGATGGCCATGAACTGCGCGCCGCGGCGCACGAATCCGCCGTAGAAGTCGCCGTAAAGCCCTTCGTAGCAGATCGCCGGTCCGGTTTTGACGCCGTTGTGCTCGAAAGCCGTGCCGTGCAGGCCCTTGCCTATCTGTCCGACCGTGCCGCCCAGGTCGATGACCAGGAATTTCATCGCGTCGAAGACCCACGTCGGGGTGTTTTCGACGCCGATCACCAGCCGGCCTTTGTGGTGCAGCTGCATGCGGCCCGCGGAGTCCAGCCCCACGGCCGTGTTGAAGCGGTCGTAATAGCCGTCGCCGAAACGTTCCGGGCGGGCCGTCTCGGTCTGCGCCCCGGCCGGGTAGCGGCGAATGGTGCCGGCTCCGGTGATGAGCAGGGCTTCGGGGTGCCGGCTGCGGAGCGAGTCGGTCAGCTCCTGCCAGAATGCGCCCGGTTCGCCCGCCGAATAGAAATCGCTCAATCCGGGTTCCAGGTAGTCGCCCGGCACTGCGGTCTCGGGCAGCAGGATGAACTGCGCGCCGGCGGGGACCTCCGCCATGAGGTCCGCGATGTTGCGCTCCTGCCGTTGGGTGTCGCCGTGGAATTTGTCGTAACAGTCCACGTTGGGCTGGATGACGCTCACTCGTGCCGTCCCCTCGTCAGGCTGCTCCCAGCTCTGCCAGATGCACAGCGACGCGATCATCGGCAGCGCGACGGAGCAGGCTGCCGCCGCCCACCGGCGCGTGCTGCGGCGGGCTTGCAACGCTTCGAAAATCAGTATGTTGGAGAGTAACACCCACAGCGTGCCGCCGAAAACGCCCGTGTATTCGTACCACTGCACGGCCCAGACTTCGTGCGAGAAGCCGTTGCCCAGGATGAGCCACGGCCACGAGAAGTCGCCTACGGTGTACCAGTATTCCGTCGTGATCCACGCCGTGACGAGCGTGACGTAGGCCAATGCTTTGGGGGCTTTTTTCGAAACGGTGTGGAAGAGCATGAAGGCGATCATGTTCATCGTCGTCGAAGCGAGCGTGGCGGCCGGGGGGCCTACGGGCGTGGCGTACCAGATCCACCAGATCGTCAGGGCGTTCCACAGCACGAACGCGAGCGTCGCCCAGCCGAACATGCCCCACCACGAGCGGCGCGTGTCGTCGTACGACGCGCTCACCCACAGCAGCGGGACGAACCCGATCAGGAGCGTCATGCCCGTCATGCCGAGCCACCCCGGCGAGAGCAGGATGGCCGATAGGATTACCGCCGCGAATCTACGAAACATGAAATGAGATTTTTACGACGGCAAAAGTAGTCAAATGGGCGCAGATTTCAAAATATTTCATACTTTTGTAACGAAACTAACCAATCTGTCATACTAATGAAGAAATTGCTCATTTTACTGGCTGCCCTTGGAGGCATTCTCCTGTTTTCCGGTTGCGAATCGAAAGGATGGAAGACGGTCGACGGCGTGATCGTCTTCGATACGCCCGCGCGCGAACCGGGCCAGAAATCGGTGCTGGGACTCAAAACCGCGCCGATGGAGACGGTCCGTGTGGGCTTCATCGGGCTGGGTATGCGCGGTCCCGGGGCCGTGGAACGCTTCACGCACCTCGACGGCGTCGAGATCAAAGCCCTGTGCGACCTTTATCCCGAGCGCGTGGACAGCGCGCAGGCGATTCTCGTGCGCCGCGGATTTCCCGAGGCGGCTCCGTACAGCGGCGAGGAGGGCTGGAAACAGCTTTGCGAGCGTGACGACATCGACCTGGTGTACATCGTGACCCCGTGGCAGCTGCACGTCCCGATGGCCGTTTACGCCATGGAGCACGGCAAGCACGTCGCTGTCGAAGTTCCCGCCGCCACGTCGCTTGAAGAGTGCTGGCAACTGGTGAACACCGCCGAGAAGACGCAGCGGCACTGCATGATGCTCGAAAACTGCGTTTACGATTTCTTCGAGCTGACGACGCTCAACATGGCCCGGCAGGGACTGTTCGGGGACATTCTCCATGTCGAAGGTGCGTATATCCACGACCTCGACGCTTTCTGGGACTACTATCAGGACAGCTGGCGTCTGAAATTCAACCGGGATCACCGCGGCGACGTCTACGCCACGCACGGCCTCGGTCCCGCCTGCCAGCTGCTCGACATCCACCGCGGCGACAAGATGAACTGCCTGGTGGCGATGGACACCCGCTCGGTCAACGGGCTGAAACTCGCCCGCGAGAAGCTGGGCGCTGAAGAATTCGCCAACGCCGACCATACGACGACGCTGATCAAGACCGAGAAGGGCCGCACGATCCTGCTCGAACACAATGTCTACACGCCCCGTCCGTACAGCCGCATGTACCAGCTGACCGGCACGAAGGGATTCGCCAACAAATACCCCGTTCAGGGCTATGCCTTCAACCCCGACCAGCTTGCGGATTCGGGCGTGCCCGACCACGAGAACCTGAACGCCCACCGTTTCGTGTCGAAGGAGGTGCGTGAGGCGCTGATGGCGCGGTACAAAGACCCGATCGTCCTCGACATCGAGGCCAAGGCCCGCGAGGTCGGCGGTCACGGCGGCATGGACTTCATCATGGACTACCGGCTGGTCTATTGCCTGCAACATGGCCTGCCGCTAGATCAGGATGTCTACGATGCGGCCGAATGGTCGTGCATCGGCGCCCTTACGGCGATGTCGCTCGAACACAACAGCGTCCCGGTGGCCGTTCCCGACTTCACGCGCGGCGACTGGAACAAGACCGACGGTTACCGGCACGCGATGCTGGTGCAGTGATCCGGAGACCGTATGGACGAAAAGACGGCCCGGTCAACCGGGATTGACGCTGCGGGCGCAGGAATGTGAAAAGCGGCAGACCGAATCATCGGTTCGGTATTTGTAGGTAAAGAGAAGCGCAGAAAAGAGTAAATATCTTGTTTACAGGTATTTAATTCCCTGTTCTGCATATGCTCCGAGCAATAGAATTGCACATTCGGGCAGGATTAACGGTGAGTTGTGTTACTTATCCGTTACCTGCCCGAAATGCTTTGGTTTACACTAAAGTGCTTGTTTTCAGCTTATTGTGTTGGATTTCCGCATAACAAATAACCTGACTTAACGTTTAACAAATCCACAAAGTTCAGGTTATCATGCAACGCAGCACTTTCAAAGTCTTTTTCTATGTGAAAAGGCAGTCGGAAAAACATGGTCAGGTTCCCGTCATGGGTCGTATCACGATTAATGGTACGATGTCGCAGTTCAGCTGCAAACTCACCGTTCGCTCCACCCTTTGGGATGCCAAGGCGAACAAGGCTTCCGGTAAGAGCCTCGAAGCTCAGCGTCTCAATGAAAAACTGGAAAATATCAAGACCAATATCGGCAAGCAGTACCAGCGGCTCTGCGACCGTGATTCGTATGTTACGGCCGAAAAAGTCCGCAACGCCTTCCTCGGTATGGGCGACGACTGCCGCCTGCTGTTGCAGACCTTCGACGAATACCTTGCAGGGTTCCT